>CADEFX010000308.1 GCA_902826715.1 uncultured Hyphomicrobiales bacterium
CCAACCGCGAAGCGTGGCAACGCCGGGAGTTTTTGCATTCCACTCATCGAGGGTTTGTGCTCTCGGTCATCGCGGACGTTGCCCACCTTGAGCGCCCTGAGTTGGTCCCGGATAACGCCCGAGCACGCTTGCGGATCCAGTAGGCACTGGGCCAGCTTACAATTGATAAACGATGGGAAACGCCGAGCTTTGACCAGGATCAACAGGGCTGGGTGCCGTTGCCCAGGACTTCGCGAAGCGCAGTCACAAGGTCGGTCTGCTGGTATGGCTTGCGAAGCACCCGCAGATTTTCGCGCTGGAGGTCATCGCCGCGCACCAGCTCTTCGGCGTAACCGGATGTGAGAAGGACATGGATGGCGGGATTTATTTCACGGGCCCGGGTCGCCACATCATGTCCAGAAAGGCCGCCCGGCATGATGAGATCAGTAAAGACGAGGTCGACCTTCTCACCGCGCTTAAGAATGTCTAACGCGGTCGGTCCGTCACTGGCCTCAAGAACATTGTAACCGACCAGCTTCAATCGTTTAATTGTGAGCGACCGGACCCGGGGATCGTCCTCCACAACCAGGATGGTCTTGCGAATAGGCGTAATTACTGCCTCTGCCGTTTCCTGCCTGGCCAAGTCACCCGCGAGCGCATCGGCGCGGGGGAGGTAGAGGTTCATGGTGGTGCCGTGCCCGGGCTCGCTGTAGATGGTCACGTTCCCGCCGGATTGCTTGACGAACCCATAGACCATGGCCAGACCTAGGCCGGTCCCGCGCCCCATTTCCTTGGTCGTAAAGAATGGCTCGAACACGCGATCCCTGACCGCAGCCTCCATTCCGCAGCCGGTGTCGGAAATGGAAAGCTGGACGTATTCACCTGGCTGCAACTCCGATTGGTAGTCGCTGTGGTCCGTGTCGAGCGTTATATTCCTGGTCTCAATGACGAGCTTTCCACCTTGTGGCATGGCATCGCGTGAATTGACCGCCATGTTGACGATCGCGCTTTGGAATTGGCTGGGATCCGCCTGCGTTGGCCAAACGTCGCGCGCAAGCGATGTGGAGAGGGTTACGTGCTCCCCCAGCGTTCTCCGCAGCATATCGGCGATGTTGACCACCAACTCGTTCAGTTGGATGACTTGCGTGTCCATGTGCCGCCGCCGACCGAACGTCAAGAGCTGGTCGGTCAATTTGGATCCGAGAGTAGCCGCATCTTGCGCCTCTTTAAGAAGCGTGCGCTGGTCGTCCGTCTGAAGGAGCGGTTCGAGCAGCTCAAGATTGCCGGTGATTACCAACAGCAAGTTGTTGAAGTCGTGCGCAATCCCGCCGGTCAGCTGGCCCACAGCCTCCATCTTCTGCGATTGCGCAAGCCGTCGCTCGCTTTCACGCAAAGCTTCCTCGACATGCTGCCGATCGCTTATGTCGTGGATCATGCCAGTGAAGTAGCGCTTGCCGTCCGCCTCAAATTCGCTGACGGAGAGGTGCAGAGGGAACGTGGTCCCGTCCTTGCGGCGACCGCTTACCTCACGCCCGATACCTATGATCTTGCGGGTCCCGGTGCCCACGTAGTTGGAAATGTACCCATCGTGCTCGGCCCTATAGGGTTCCGGCATGAGCATCTTGACGTTTTGACCCACGAGCTCAGCGGCGGCGTACGCAAACAAGCGCTCGGTGGCGGGATTGACATGCTCGATAAGCCCGCGCTCATCGATGGTAATGATAGCTGTCACCGCCGATTCAAGGATGCCGCGCAGCTTGGCGGCCTGGGCGGCCGGCGACGGTGCGGATTTGTCGAACTGTGACATGGTGGCTCCCGAGCACGACCCGCTGCAGACTGCTATACTGGCATATATAATGCGGTATTTCGTCAGTAAGGAAGCCTGGCGGAATGGTTCAAAATTGAATGGGGGACCAGGGTGAGCGCTGGACACATACTTGTCGTGGACGATGACCCAAAGGTGCGGATGTTGTTGCGGCGTTGCCTAGAAGGTGAAGGGTTTTCCGTCGCAGAGGCGAAGGAAGGCCAGGAGGTATTCGCTTGCCTAGACCGCGAGCCTGTTCATCTCATTACCCTTGACCTTAACCTCGGCAAGGATAATGGGCTCGATCTAGCGCGGCAAATACGGAAGGATCGCAGCATCCCGATCATCATGCTCACTGGCAAGAGCGACGCCATTGACCGCGTTGTGGGTCTCGAGCTGGGCGCGGACGATTACCTCGTCAAACCGTTCGAGCTGAGGGAGCTTGTGGCGCGCATCCGCGCGGTGTTGAGGCGAACGGCCTCCGCCGCCCCTCCGCCGGCCCATGTCTTTGTGTTTGAGGCATGGTCGCTGGACATCAATCGCCGGAGCTTGAAAAGGCCTGACGGCAGCGATGCCGACCTCACCACCGGCGAGTTCAATTTGCTTCAGGCGTTTGTCCAGCGTCCTCACCGCGTCCTGTCACGCGACGACATTATGGATCTTTTGAAGGGCCATGACTGGTCTCCGCTCGATCGCTCCGTAGACAATCTCATCGCGCGCTTGCGTAAGAAGATCGAAAGCGATTCTGAGCGTCCCACCCTCATCAAGACCGTGCGTGGCGCAGGTTACATGTTCGCGGCCGACGTGAACCGTCATGGCAAATAGCATCATCGTATTAGGCGCCCCCAATAAGGATGCCTGCCGCCAGCACGAGGATTCCGCCGAGTACAACCTGCAGGGCGGCCTGCCAGAATGGTGTCTCCATGTAGTGGTTCTGAATCCAGGCAATCGCCCAAAGTTCGACGAAGACCACGACCAGGGCGATAGTGGTGGCGGTCCAGAAGGAGGGAATAAGATAGGGCAAGGCGTGGCCCAGACCGCCTAACGTGGTCATGACGCCGGAGGCGACGCCGCGCTTCCACGGCGAGCCGCGGCCGGATAGCTTGCCGTCATCGTGGACAGCCTCTGTAAATCCCATGGAGATGCCGGCACCGACCGAGGCAGACAACCCCACCAGCAACGTGGTCCAGGGATTTTGTGTGGCGAAGGCGGTCGCGAAGATAGGGGCCAGGGTTGAAACCGAGCCATCCATCAACCCCGCAAGGCCGGGCTGAATCCACGTTAGGACCAACTGGCGCCGGAAGGATTCGGCCTCGACCTGACGCGTCTCGGGGTCAAGGTGACGTCCTTCCAAAGCTCCGGCCGTGGCTTCTTCGGCTGCGGCCAGGTCACCCAGCAACCTGCGTGGCGAGGCATCGGTCGAGCGAGCCGCCGCGCTCACGTAGAACTCATGCGCCTCTTGCTCCATCGCGGCCGCCTCAGCGCGAATGCGATCCAGGCCGAGGTTCTCGACCAGCCGAGCGGCCGGCGCGTATAGAAGTCTGCGATATGCTCCCGGCGCAACGGTATGATGAAGTCGCCGAACCGCTTTTGATAGGCGTCGACAAGGCGGCGCCTGTGTTCGTTTTCCTCGGCCGCCATGCCGTCGAACATCGCGGCCGAATTCGGAAAGTTTACGCGCAACATGGTCGCGTAGGCGGCGTAGATGTGACCGTCTTCTTCCTCTGAGGATATGGCGACCGCCAGGATTTCCTTTTCGTTCAGGTCACGGAAGCGCCGCTTTCCAGCGTCGAAAGCCAACAGGCGCGTCAACATCCGGTCCCTCCTTTGATCGTTCGGTGCTCGGGCTGCGTGGAAATGCTACGTCCATTTAGTGCGACCGCAAAGGCGCCTGATGGTCGTTGTGAAAGTATCGACGCGCATGATCGAGAAATTCTCGGTCGGTCGGGTGGTCGGCAGCTTCCACCGCCGCTACCTTCGCGTAGATGTCCGGCGCGTGGCGCTGCATGTGCTTGAGAAGCTCGGCTTTGGCGTTGGCGGACCCGGCGATTAGAATCACACCAGCCTCGGCGACCGCAGAGGTCACACGCTTCAGAAAGTCTTGATCCTCCAGGGCGCGTCCGCTGCCAATCACTCCGGCTTTGTGATGCAAATGTCTGGTTAAGTTTTGTGGCCGAACAGCTCGGGTACTAGCATCCTTGGCGTTGAAATCAAAGATGCGCGCCTCATGATGATCAATCCACACCGCCGCATGATAGTGCGTCATTGAAGGGTCCCTCATTCATCAAGACAGTTTCAATCGGTGAATGACCCATATTCTCCGTTCGTCGAGAAGGCTTTGCGCTAAATCAAT
>CADEFX010000309.1 GCA_902826715.1 uncultured Hyphomicrobiales bacterium
TGTCGATCACGCGATGCTTTTCGATGAAGAGAAGTTTGAAGGCCAGCAACTCATTGTCGACCGAGCACAGGATGCAGGCGCCCCGCTCCCCCAACCCCTGCATCGTGAGCTTGAAATACTCGGGCGAGAGTTGCTCGAAGTCGCCGTAGTCGAAACGGCTGTTGGCGCGCGTGCTCTCGTAGAGCGCGAAGATCTTGTCCTCCAGGCCCGCGATGGAGCGCACCAGCTCGACGCGGACGTTGCCGGCGCTCTTCAGCTTGCGTCGTAATGTGCTGCGATTGTTGGCGGACAGGCTCGCGATATATTCCTCATACGACTTGAACGGAAGATCCAGCACCGCGACCGGCAGTCCGGCGATGCGCGAATAGCCTTCGGAGAGCAACGGCTCATGCATGACGGCCGCCTCTGGTCCAGCGAGATCCTTGATCGCGAGCAGGGGCACGCCATCCGCCCCGGCGTAGGTATCGAGCCCATCGAGCAGGGCCTTCGCTGCACGGACGCGTTCGGCATCGCTCAAGCTCGGATCAAAGCCGAGATGGCACCGGTCCGCGAGCGGCGAGCCAAGGCCCATGACGGGAAGGCTGACGAGCCTCGGCATCGTCCGGCTCAGCCAGTCGCCGAAGGGCCGCCATGCGCCCTGCAACGGCGTGTCGAGCCGATAGGTGACATGAAAGACGGGTGCCGCAGCAATAACCTTGCCACGATGCTCGACCGTCAACGCGTGAAAGCGAAATCCGGGAGGCGGCGCCTGTTCGCATGCCGCGTAGTATGACCAACCTTCGGCATCATCGGGAAACAGGCGATCCCAGTCGCGGCGCTCTACTGCGCCGACGCCTGGATGCAGAGTTGTCTTGAAGAGCCGATCATCTGTCATTCAGCCGCGACACGGTGCAACGGTCGTGCCACCGCTGCGCGCCGGATCGCCTCTTTCTCCAGTGCAGAGGCGAAGCTCAGAGAACGCTCGACAACGAGGTGCCGTTGGCGATCGAGCGTGATAATGTGATAGCTGTCATCCATTACCACCACGTCAACAAGTCCGCCCAACTTGCGCTGAAGATAAAGCGCGTTGCCGAGGCTGGCGATATCGTCGTCGCGCGGATGCATGATCAACGCTGGCGCAGTCACGCTGCCGAGCTTTTTCTTCACGACGCTGACGAGTGCGTTGAAATGTGCAAAGCAGCGCAGCGGCGTCGAGAAGACGCCTGCCTGCGAGCTGTCGCCGCTCAGCATGCTGTTGACGACGAACGCGCGAAGCCGCTCGTCCTTGATGCCGTACGGCTCGTGCTCGGGAAGATCGAATTCCCAGTAAACGTTGTTGGGCCGCAACAAGCGCAGGATGGCCGAGTACCAAGGCATCGACCAGCCGTCGAGCTTGAGCGTCGGGGCGTAAAGGGCGAGACCGTGGACTTCGCTCGGGCGGTTCTGCGCCAGGTGAACGGCAAGAATGCCGCCCATCGACAAGCCGCCGGCGATGATGGTATCGCAATGCTGCTTCAAGCGATCGTGCGCTGCCTCGACCGACTTGTACCATTGTTGCCACGTGGAATTGCGCAGCTCTTCTATGGTACCGCAATGCCCTCCGAGCTGGCAGCACAGCACGGTGTGGCCGGCGCGAGCCAAGCCCTGCGCAACATACCTCAGCTCGACGGGCGTGCCGCCGAGACCATGAATGAGCAGGAAACCTGTTCGCCCGCCCTCATGAAAGACGCTCCGATCTACTGTTGGGGTCATTGTCTCTCGTTGTTCTGTTGGTTGCATGCCCATGCTCACCGCCAGCCCCGATCAGGTGCTGCCTGCGACGAGTGCCACCCCCATGGTGATGAGAACCGCACCGGACCATTGGGCCCGGCCAATTTTCTCCTTGAGTAAGAAACGGCTGGCCAGCGCGACTCCAAGGAAGTTGGCACTGGCAATTGGAAAAGCGACCGAGATCGGAACCTCGGCCAGGATACGCAGCCAGATGATGAGCTCGAGCGCATACGTGACGATTCCGGCGAGGAGCCACCAGTCGGCTAGCAGGCCCTTGAAAAATGCCGTACGATTTTCGGCGCTGAAATCAGGCAGCCGTTCGGCGCCGATCTTGAAGAAGATCTGTCCGGCCACGTCGGCGCAGATCGAGCCCGCGAAGAGCAGGATGACGGTCGATGTCACGCCACGCTCCTCTCAAACGCTATTGCGGGCGGGCCGGTTCGGAAAACCGATCTGGCCGCCAACGTGGAGCGCCGCATGTAGCGCCCGTGTCTCATGAGTGCGCCTTGCTCACACGATGCAGCAGCTGGTCCATCAGGTTGAGAGCGAGATCGATCTCGCTCTTGCTGATGTGGAGGCTGGGCGCGAACGTTATGACGTTCTTGTAGTAGCCGCCGATATCCAGAACCAACCCGTACTTGCGGCCGTCGACGTCCATGTCGGCCTTGAAGGCTTCGTCGACCATACGATCAACGATCGCCTTGGAAGGGGTAAAACTATCGTGCGGCTCGCAGATTTCCATGCGCATCGCGAGCCCCAAACCGTCTACATCGCCGACAACCTTATAACGGCGTTTTAGTTCCTCGAGGCCCTTGAGGAAGTAGGCGCCCTTCTCCATCACCATGGCTTCGTAGTCGTTTTCGCCCATCATCTTCATGGCTTCGAGGGCGACACTGGTTCCCATCGGATTGGCATTGAAGGTCGAGTGCGTGGACCCGACGGGAAACACCTCTGGGTTGATCAACTCCTCGCGTGCCCAGATACCCGACAGCGGGTTCAAGCCGTTGGTGAGAGCTTTGCCGAACACAATGACGTCGGGATTGACGCCGAAGTGCTCGATGGACCAGAGCTTGCCGGTGCGGAAGAAACCCATCTGGATGTCGTCGACAACCATCAGGATGCCGTACTGGTCCAGAACCTTCTTCAGCTCGCGGAAGAAGTTCTTCGGCGGCAGCACGTAGCCTCCGGTGCCCTGCAGCGTCTCGACGTAGAACGCCGCATACTCGGCCTGGCCCGATTTGGGATCCCACACGCCGTGATATTCGGTCTCGAATAGCCGGGCGAACTGCTGCACGCAGTGGTGGCCGTATTCCTCCTTCGTCATGCCCTTGGGGCCGCGGAAGTGATAGGGGAACGGAATGAACTGGGCGCGGTCGCCGAAATGGCCGTAGCGCCGGCGATAGCGATACGACGACGTGATCGCCGAGGCCGCGAGCGTGCGGCCGTGATAGCCGCCCTCGAAGGCGAACATCAGGCTCTTGCCACCTTTGGCGTTACGCACCAGCTTGAGGCTGTCCTCGACCGCCTGGCTTCCGCCGACATTGAAATGCACCCGGCCCTTCAGGCCAAACTTCTTCTCGGCATCCTGGGCGATGATCGTCGCGAGCTCGATCTTCTCGCGGTGCAGATACTGGCTCGCAACCTGCGGCAGCCGATCCATTTGACGGATGATCGCGTTGTTCAGGCGCTCATTGCGGTAGCCGAAGTTGACGGCCGAGTACCACATCTGCAGATCGAGATACTCGCGACCGGCACTGTCATAAATGAACGAGCCTTCGCAGCGATCGAAGATCTTGGGCGGGTTCGTGTAGTGGACCGTGTCACCGTGCGAGCAGTACTTGGCCTCAAGCGCCAGCAGTTCCGCGTCGCTCGGAGCTTTTTCGGAACCCTGTCCCGAACTGTCCGGCCATGTGATCGGCTTGTGCATGCCCTTACTCATCCCTCAACTGTTCACGCCCATCAGCGACTGCGGCTGCGCCGTCCTCGAGCCATCTGGTTAAGAGATCGGTCGCTTCGGCGAATGATTGAAATGCGAAGAAGGGTAAATCCCCTGCCCGACAGTGACGCGCCAGAGCCCCCTTCGCCAAAACCAGATCGGCACGGCCCGCTACGCAAAAATCGGACCGCCCGTCACCGACCACGATCTTGACCTTGCCGAGAGCCGCGTCGGCAAACTGGCATTTGCAGTTGCCTGAAAGCGCCCGGCAGTCGCTTCGCGCGTGTGGAAAGGTTAAACGCCAGCGGTCGGCGCCAATCCATTCGAGGCGATTGGCAAAGTGCGGAAGGCTGATACCGGCGCGATCAAGAACGGCATTCACCGTCCGATCGAGACCATCCGATACCACAGTAATGTCATGCCCTTCCTGGCCGCACAGC
>CADEFX010000310.1 GCA_902826715.1 uncultured Hyphomicrobiales bacterium
GGGCCGGCCCGATGAGCTTGAAAGGCTCGCGCCCCGGGCTTGCCGCACTTCGTAATGAGATGGTCGTCCTGACTTTCCCGCTCCCGCAAACGGCGTATGAGTGCAGCGCGGAGCAATGGGCGTGCCATCGGCCAGTCGGATATGCGTTGCAGGATATCCGTCAGAGGACAGGCGCGGCGTAAGCGATCTCGACGAGACTGAGAATGACGAGCGCGGCTGCCACCACCCACAAGATAAATCGCCCGCGCCTCGTCGTGCTCGCGCGGCCAAGAGCGAGAAGCGCGCCGATCATGGCGGCAAGTGCGAGATTGACGGCGATGCTGCCGGCAAGGCCGAGACCCCCCTGCATGCGCACTTCGAGCAGGGACGCGACGCCAAGGCCGGTGAGAAGCGCGCCCAGCAATCGCGGCCAGAACGATTGCTCGACCGACGGCAGGCCGAGAAGGCGGGCGAGCGGGCGCGGGGCTGCGATGAGAGCGAGACCGCTGCCGAGCTTCAGGCACGCCTCGATCCAGAAAAGCTGCTCGCTCATGCCTGGAAGGTCAGGTTAGCGTGTTAACGGCGGACGGGATCGAAGATCTTGTCACGATCCATCGGCTGATCGCGCAGCGGCGCGCTGAACCAGCCGGTCGGAACTTCGGCGACCACCTTCTTGGGCGTGGCCGAGAAATCGCCTGCCAAGTTCCGGGTCAGGCTGGCCTTGATGCCTTTGGTTTTCTCCTCGCTGCAGAAGTCGTCCTCCTTCTTGATCTTCTCGGCGAGAGAGGTGCGCGTGTAGTCGAAGACCTTCTCGGCCTTGGCCACCTGCTCGGGCGTGCCGCCCTGGGCGGTCTCGTAAGCCAGATAAGCGTACCGCAGCCTGGCAGGGTCGAAATTGTAGCCGCAGCGGCTGGCGCGGGCGGACGTTGCCGCCACTTCCAGCGCACGCTCCGTGCGCTCGTCGGTCACGGGTTTCGGCTGGCTGCTGCCGAACAGGGAACCCGTCGTCACGCCGCCGCCGTTGCCGCAGGCCGTGAGGCCGAGCGCGGCTGTGATGAGGCATGCGCGAAGTGCAAGATGTGCCAAGGCTCAACTCCCCTGCCCGGCAGTCTGCTGCCCAGGGAGAGCATCCCCGGTTCCCCGCAGCAATTGCCGACTCGCCGCGGACAGTGCGCTCGGCAAAAGCGCTCCGCAAGGGGCATTTTTATGGCTCTGCACCGCTCCAAAAAGCCGGCCCGCGCGGCGGCCCCAAAAGCCGGACGACAAGCACTGTGACAGACGGGTGAAGACGTATTCAGATGATCTGCAAGCGGATCGCAGTTGGTTGTGGTCGGTTGCTGGCACATCTCTAAAAGTTCCAAGTAAAACATGTTTGTGCCCCGCGTATTCCTGTGGCACGATTACTTTGCGGGTGTGTATTTGTGTAATGGGGGTTGCCGATGCCGGTTCAAGCGGTTTCGGTCAGCGGCTACCGTTCGATCCAGCACCTCGCCCTGCCGATCGCGCCGCTTACGGTGCTCGTTGGTCGCAACGCCGTCGGAAAGACCAATATCTACCGCTCCTTGGAAGTGCTGCGATCGGCCGCCGAAGGTACGATCACGCGACGCATTGCTGAGGAAGGCGGCGCCGCTTCGGTCCTGTGGGCCGGGCTGCAGCGCCATCGCGAGCCCATGCGCCTGAGCTTCAAGGCGGAGATCGATGCGCTCGACTATCGCCTTGAAATCGGTCTGCCGATGCTGTCGGAGGTCGCGCTTTGCCTCGAGCAGGGCGTGAAGGAAGAAGAAATCAGCCTGCGCTCGGGCGGCAAAAGCACCGTCATCATGAGCCGGCAGGGACCGAAGCTGTGGCTGCTCGATGTCGATGGCGAGCGGCGCGAATTCAGCAACGTTCTGCTGCCGTCGGAGACGGCGATCGCGTCGCTGCGCGACGCCGATCGCTACCCGGCACTGGAATACATCAGGCGCGAATTGCTTGGCTGGCAGTTCTATCACAGCTTCCGGACCGATTCCGTTTCGCCATTGCGCAATAGCTGTCTCGCAGTGGCGACGCCGACGCTGGCGCCGGACGGAAGCGACCTGGCGGCCGTATTCGCCACGCTCTATCACCTGCGCGGCGATGCCACAGCCGTCGAGCAGGCCATCGAGGAAGCGATGCCCGGCGCACGCCTGCTGGTAGCTGTCGATAAGGTGCGCGCCAGCTTCTCGCTGAAGTTCGCCGATCAGCCACGGGCCTTCAGTCCGCATGAACTGTCGGACGGCACGTTGCGCTATCTGTGCCTTGTCGGTGCCCTGTGCAGCTATCGGTTGCCTGATTTCATCGCCTTGAACGAACCGGAGGCGAGCCTGCATCCGGACCTCATTCCAGCGCTGGCGGGGCTGATTGCGCGGGCCTCGCAGCGCACGCGCGTCTGGGTGGTCACGCATTCCAAGCCACTCGCGGCGGAGATCACGCGGCTGACGGGCGTGAAGCCCGGAACGGTGACGAAGCGGCGCGGTGCGACCGAGGTCGAGATGCCGGCGGCAGCCGTGCGTCCGCCGCCGCTCCGCGAAGAGCGCGTACCGGCGTGAGCGGAAGCAGGGGTTAGCGTATTTCCGATCAGCTTGGGGATAGCTCCACCTCTCCCATGGGGAGAGGTCGGAACGCTTTAGCGTTCCGGGTGAGGGGTTAGCGCTGCAGAGAGGTTGAAACCCCTCACCCCATGGGAGAGGGAGTCAGGCAGCGCTGCAGGTTGACGGAAGCGTATTCTACCGCATCAACTCTTTCATGGCGCCGTCGATGCCTTGAAGGGTGAGGGGGTACATGCGGTCTTGCATCAGCTCGCCCATCACCTTGATCGATGGCGTCCAGTTCCAGTGCTGCTCGGGCACAGGATTCAGCCACACGCAGTCCTCGTAGATGCCGGTGACGCGCTTGATCCAGGCTGAGCCCGGCTCCTCGTTCATGTGCTCGACGGAGCCGCCGGGCACCGTGATCTCGTAGGGGCTCATGGAGGCGTCGCCGACGAACACGACCTTGTAGTCGGCGGGGTACTTGTGCAGCACATCCCAGGTCGGCGTGCGGTCGGTCCAGCGGCGCTTATTGTCCTTCCACACGAACTCGTAGAGGCAGTTGTGGAAGTAGAAGTGCTCCATGTGCTTGAACTCGGAGCGCGCGGCCGAGAACAATTCCTCGGCCTGCTTGATGTGGTAGTCCATCGAGCCGCCGATATCGAAGAACATGAGAACCTTGACGGTGTTGCGCCGCTCGGGCCGCATGTGGATGTCGAGGTAGCCCTTGTGCGCGGTACCCTTGATGGTGCCATCGAGATCCAGTTCCTCGGCGGCGCCTTCGCGGGCGAAGCGGCGTAAGCGGCGCAGGCCGACCTTGATGTTGCGGGTGCCGAGCTCGACCGTGTCGTCGAGATCCTTGAACTCGCGCTTGTCCCAGACCTTGAGGGCGCGGAAGTTGCGGTTCTCCTTCTGGCCGATGCGCACGCCGGCGGGGTTGTAGCCGTCCGCCCCATAGGGCGACGTGCCGCCGGTGCCGATCCATTTGCTGCCGCCCTGGTGCCGCCCCTTCTGCTCGGCGAGGCGCTTCTTCAATTCCTCCATGATTTTTTCCCAGCCGCCGAGGGCCTCGATCTTGGCCTTCTCCTCCTCGCTCAGGTAGAGGCGGCTGACCGAGCGCAGCCATTCCTCGGGGATGCTGGCCTCGGCGGCCTCGCTCATCAGATCGAGGCCTTTGAAGACGTGGCCGAAGACCTGGTCGAACTTGTCGAGGTGGCGCTCGTCTTTCACGAGGGTGGCGCGCGAGAGATAGTAGAAGTGCTCGACCTTCTGGTGCGCGAGGTCGGCATCGAGCGCTTCCATCAGGGTCAGGTATTCCTTGAGCGTGACCGGCAGCTTGGCGGCTTTCAGCTCATGGAAGAAGGTGACGAACATCGGCGCTCCGGGCGTGGTGTAGGGGCGTTATAGCATGGTCGATGGGGGATTGCCGCTCGCCGGTTGTCGTCGCGGGAGAACGCCGGATATTAACGCTGCGAATGAATCGACGATGATGTTATCCCCGCCCTTTGCCGCGCACTTATCTTATGACCATCCCGGATCTGACCACCCAGGGCGCAGGCAAGAGCTGGTTGTCTGCGATCGG
>CADEFX010000311.1 GCA_902826715.1 uncultured Hyphomicrobiales bacterium
AGCACAGCGCTTCCTCACCAACGCGCCGTGGATGGCGGTGTGGCCGGGACTGGCGATCTTCCTGTCGGTGCTGTCGTTCAATCTGCTGGGCGATGGACTGCGCGACGCGCTCGACCCGAAGGAACGCTGAGAGGCTTCACACCGCTGCGTCGCGCCGGGCCGTGAAGAGAATCGCAGCCGAGCTGACGGCAACGCACGCAGTGACCAGAAAAACCGTGCGATATCCGAACAAGCCAATGATGACCCCCGCGACTGGCGGCGTGACCATATACGTCGAGAAAACGAAAAAGGTGGTTGCCGCCGTCGCCTCGCTGACGCTGTCGGGCGCCAGGATGGCGATTTCGGCAAGGTAGAGACCATTCCAGGTGGAGATGGAGAAGCCCACGAACAGCACGACGGCAAATACGAGAGGCGTGCTCCATTCGGCCGACATGGCCGCGATCAGCAGCGAGGAAATCACGGACAGGACGGCAAGCGCGCTCAGGACGGGCCGGGGCGAGCCAAACCAATCGGCAACGAAGCCCAGTACGATACGTCCGGCAACACTGGCGGCCAGCAGCATGGCGTAGAGCGTGCCGGCAAAGGTGAGACTGAAGCCGAGGCCGGCGGTCATGAATGTCACGAAAAAGGCGGTGGTCGCGCCCTGCACAGCAGCAAAGCCGATGCAGGCCGCTGAGAGTCGCTGCAGTCCCGGCGTGGCAGCGACGACACGAAACGGAATGAGGACATTGGAGAGGTGGAACAGGCGTCCGAGGCGGAAGGGATGGCGCGGCCGGCTTTCGTTGTATTGGCTCGGGGCCAGCAGGAGGATGCAACAGAGACCGACGGCGCAGGCGGCCATGATGGCGAACGCCGAGCGCCAGCCATACACGACAATGAGCCAGCTTCCCACGGCACCTGCAATGACACCGCCCAGCGGTACGCCCGCCTGGCGTAGCGAGAAGAGCGATCCGCGATAGGCGCGTGGCGTGTGGTCGGCCAGGATTTGAGCGCCTGCGGGCGTCGCGGTGGCATAGGCAAAGCCGAGGCAGACGGCACCGAGCAGCATCGTGGAGTAGAGCCCGATCAATGTAAGCGCGGAGCCGAGGATCGCGATCACCGCTGCCGCCAACCATGCGCGCACCGGTCCGAGCGCCACTGTGAAGGCGTTATTGGCGACGTAGAGCCAGACGGAGCCAAGTCCTACCGCGCCTCCGACCCACCCAAAGGCTTCCGGCGGCATCCCTGCGGCCTGCATCAGCTTCGGTGCAAACACGGGTAGCGTGTGATGCAAGATGGCCATGCCCGTAAGCGGGACGGCGGAAAAAAGGAAAGGCGCAAGGATGCCAGCCGGGGGCGGAATTTCCGCACTTGAATCGCGAGGCGTCACGCGGCTCCTACACTCTTGCCGGTCTTGCCGAGGACATCGGGATTGACCACGTGGGCCGGCCGCTTGCCGAGCGAGACGTCGACGATCGACTGCAAAGCGGTGGCGGCAATTTCGTGAAAACACTCGTCGGTCCAGCACAGCGCGTGCGGCGTGATGATGACATTGTCCATCGCCAGCAGCGGATTGTCCGGCTCGATCGGCTCCTGGTAAGTGACGTCTAGGCCCGCGCCCAGGATGCGGCCGGCTTTCAGCGTGTCGATGAGAGCTGCTTCGTCAACGATGGGACCGCGGCCGACATTCAGGAAATAGACCGTGGGCTTCATCAGGGCGAGATTGGCCGCGTTGATGAGGTGGCGGGTCTCGTCGTTCAGGAGGCAGCAGACTACGACGAAATCGGCTTCGCGCATGAGCGTATCGAGGGCGACCAGATCGGCGCCGAGGCTTTTCGTGCGCGCCGCGTCGGCATAGGGATCGGCCGCGATCATGCGGGCGAAGAACGGGCGGGCGAGCTGCATGATCTCCTGGCCGACGCCGCCGGCGCCGACGAGGCCCAGCGTGCGCGAGGTTAGGCCCTGCCCCATGAAGTCGACGCGATCGTTCCAGCGGTTCTGGTGCACGAGCTTGTCCTTGTCGAACAAGCGGCCGGCGAGCGCAAAGATCAACGTCAGCGTGGCCACGGCGAGGGGGCGGCGGATGGCGATCGGCGTGTTGGTGACGACGATGCCCTTGGCGGTGGCCGTAGGGAGATCGACCGTGTCGTAGCCGACGCCGTTACGGGCGAGGACCTTCAGGCGGCAGTCAGCGCGCGACAGGCTCGCCGCAGTGACGCGCGGCAGGTTGATGTGCAGGCCGTCGTAGCGGGCGGCGACATCGGGCGTGAGTTCCGTCATATCCTCGGGCACCCACTCCCAGGCGATGTCGGTATTGGCTTTAAGCACGTCGAAGGCGCGCGGGTCGAAACAGGGCTTGCCGGCGGCATTCAACAGGTCGCGCGTGACGCCGACTTTGAACGCCATTATTTGTCCTCCACGGAGGCGAGGATATTGCGCACGCCGTCCATGAGGATGCCATGGTCGGTACCGGTCGCCAGCATGTTGAAGCCGAGTTGCCTGAAATGCTTGGCCCATGTGGTGTCGGCAGCCATGAAGCCCAAGCCCTTCTTGTGCTTGCGGCCGGCGGCCACGATGCGTTTCACGGCGTCGACAAACTTGGGATGGTCGAATTGACCCGGGATGCCGAGGAAGTTCGTCAGGTCAAAATGGCCGAGCCAGAGGACGTCGATACCCGGGAGCGCCGCAATGGCCTCCACATGTTCGATGCCGCGCTCGGTCTCGATCAGGGCGATGACGAGAGTGCGGGCATCTGCGGCCTTCATCTTGGTGTGGGGATCGCCAGGAGCGTAGTCGTCGTGCGGGAAGGCGAAAGCGGCACCGCGGCGGCCATTGGGCGGATACCGCGTGGCCTCGACGATGGCCTTGGCCTGCTCGAGGCTCTCCACCATGGGAATCATGACGCCGTGGCAACCGATGTCGAGGGCACGGGCGAGGAAGTGATATTCGCCGCGCGGCACGCGCACCATCGGCGCAATACCGATACCGCGACAGTGGGCGACCTGGGCCTTGACAGTCTCGAGGCTGATGCCGGTGTGTTCCATATCGTAGATGACGAACTCGGCGCCGGCGTGCGCCAATACCTGCGCTATGCCGGGCGAGAAGAATTCAAACACCATAGCGCCGGGCACGGTCTCGCCTGCCATCGCCCGTTGTTTCAGCGATTTCTTGGCCACGTCGTTTCCTCCTGAAGTGTTGTTGTTTGCCGGCTGTTTTATCCCCTCTCCCCGTTTTTCACGGGAGAGGGCTAGGGTGAGGGGCGGGGGCTTACTCAGAGTTGGAGGCTGCCCCTCACCCCGACCCTCTCCCCGTTGAAGAAACGGGGAGAGGGGGGAAGAGGGACGTGCTTTCTCCGAAACATCTAGAGCACCTGATCCAGGAAAGCGCGGGTCCGTTCGTGCCGCGGGGCTTCGAGAATGTCCTTGGGCGGGCCATGCTCGACGATGACGCCGCCGTCGGTGAAGTACACGTGATCGGCGACCTCGCGCGCGAAACCCATCTCGTGCGTGACGAGGATGCAGGTCATGCCCTCGGCGGCGAGGTCGCGGATGGTGTGCAGCACTTCCTTCTTCGTTTCGGGGTCGAGGGCGGCGGTGACCTCGTCGAACAGCATCACGAGCGGGTTCATGGCCAGCGAGCGGGCAATGGCGACGCGCTGCTGCTGCCCGCCCGACAGCTCGCCCGGGTAGACGTCCACCTTGTCGGCGAGACGCACTTTGGCCATGAGCGCACGGGCGCGGGCTTCGACCTCGGCCTTGTCCTGCTTCAGGACCGCGAGCGGGGCCATCATGACGTTCTGCAGGGCGGTCTTGTGCGGGAACAGATTGTAGCTCTGAAAAACGATGCCAACCTTGCGGCGCAACGCCAGCTTGTCGAGCTTGGGATCGTTGACTTCGATACCGTCCACCTTGATGGAGCCGGAGTTAATGGGGGTCAGCGCATTGATGCAGCGAAGCACCGTGGACTTTCCCGATCCGGATGGACCGATGATGCAGATCGTCCGACCTTTGGTGACGCTGAACGTCACGTCTTTCAGGACTTCCAGGGTGCCGAACGACTTGCGGATCTGGTCGACGACGACGACGGGCTTATCGGTCTGCGGCATCAGAGTTTCACCTGGAATTTG
>CADEFX010000312.1 GCA_902826715.1 uncultured Hyphomicrobiales bacterium
CGATCGTCCCAACGTTGCAGTGCGGCTTGTTCCGGTCAAACTTCTCTTTGCCCATGGCTGGTTCCTACTCGGCTGCTACTGGCTCCAAATGCTCACGCCGGGCGAGCTAGATGGCTGGAGCGGGTGAAGGGAATCGAACCCTCGTCATCAGCTTGGAAGGCTGTTGCTCTACCATTGAGCTACACCCGCAATCCCGCGCCTTGTAGCCGTTTTTCCCAGGTCCGCAAATGGACAATTCGGGAACGGGCAGCCATCGTCGGGTGTTGCGCGCATGCTCAGTGATACGTGGGTGAAGCCGTCAGATGGTGTTGCTCCGACCATTCTGCAATGGCTCGTCCGCATTCTGGCCGGCTGTCTGGTGGAGGGGGCTGGATTCGAACCAGCGTAGGCGAAGCCAACGGATTTACAGTCCGTCCCCTTTAGCCACTCGGGCACCCCTCCGACGCACAGTCGATGCGGCGAAGCCAAACAAAATCGCCCCACGCAGCAGAGCGGGGGCAATGCGCGGTGTTATGCTGAGGCCGCCTCGCGCTGTCAACCCTGGCGACCGCGGCGGCTCCTCCCTCCCTTTCAGCCTTGGCCGTGCTATGTCGCGACTCCAGCTGCGCATGGTTCACCAATGAAACCAAACGCCTCCCACCGCTCCCATCATCGCAATCAGGCACCCGAAGACGGACCCATCCGCCTGTTCGGCGTCCACGCCGTCGAGGCCGCGCTGAAAAATCCGGCCCGGCAGATCGATCGCCTGCTGGTCACTGACAATGCCGAGCATCGGCTCGAGGCAGCTCTGCAGACACGCAAGGCGAAGGCGCAACGCGTCACGCCGAAGGATCTGGACCGGCTTCTCGGCGCAGACACCGTGCATCAGGGAGTGTGCCTCGAAACGCAAGCGCTCCCCGAGCCAAACCTCGAAGAAATCGCCGGGCGATCAGATAGCGCCGGCCCGATCGTCGTGCTCGACCAGATTACCGATCCGCACAACGTCGGCGCTATCCTGCGAACCGCCGCCGCCTTCAAGGCCAGCGGCCTGGTCACGACGCGCCGGCACAGCCCGCCCTTGTCGGGGGCGCTTGCCAAATCGGCCTCCGGCGCGCTCGAGTACGTGCCGGTCTTGCTCGTGGCCAATCTCGCCCGAACCCTCGACGAATTGCGCGAGCTGGGCGTGTGGCGCATCGGCCTGAGCGGAGACGGGCCGACGTCTTTGGAGAGCGAACCGTTGACAGGTTCGTTGGCGCTTGTGCTGGGTTCGGAAGGGAAAGGCCTGCGCCGCCTGACGCGCGACCTGTGCGATGCCGTCTGCCGCATCGACATTGAGGCTGCCATTGGAAGCCTCAATGTCTCGAACGCTGCAGCGATTGCGCTTCATCTCATCGCCATGCGCCAGCGCGCGTAGCGCGAAACAAAAAGGCGGCGCACACGCACCGCCTTTCGCGAATAAGCCTTAATAGTCTCAGTCACAGTGGCGCGGGCGCCAGCAACGGACGTCATCCTTGCAACGGTACTCGCCGTAGCGGTTGTAGAAGCAGCGCTCACCGACGACCTCGCAACGGCGCGGTCCCTCGTAGCAGGCATCGCGGTAGTAATCGCCCTCACGGGACGCAGCGGCTGCACCCAGAATACCAAGCCCGATAATCGTACCGGCGACCACACCGGCAGCACGTCCACCACGCGCATCGGCAGGCGTCGTCGACTGCAAGGTGACCACGCCGAGAAGCGCGATTGCGGCGGCCATATGCATCAGCTTCTTCAGCATCATCCCATCCTTCCTGAGTTCCAAAGGTAGCGGCGACAAGCGCGATTTCGACGCTCCGCGCATCCCATCGTTCCTTCATAAGAAACGTGTGCGGCTGAACACTCTATGAATACGAGCAAAATGGCACGGCTATGGCGCCAGGACGAGCTGCAGTGCCGCCTAGATCCGGCCTACCAATGCCACGGTCGGTGACCGCCGTGCGCCCAGGCGTGCCATTCCTTGTGGTGCCAGTGGCGCACCGGGTAGCCCCAGCTCTTGTAGTATTGGAAGTACGGCGGCTGCGTGTTCCACGTGTTGTAGTGCTGGCGCGAGCGTTGCCGCACATAGTCGGCGGGACGCCAGTAGCCCGCCCGGTAGAACGGATAGTACCCGCGCGGCTCGTACGAGTAGTGGTACGGATCGACCTCGATAGCGTAGCGGCGGGCCGGCGCGCGATGATGGTAGGTGCGCTTCTTGACGGCCGTGCGATCCAGGTCAGCCGCTTGGAGCGAGCTTGCATCAATCGCCCCAAGAGCGAGTCCTGCCAGAGCAACGGCAGCCGCAATAAGTTTGAACGTCATGGAATCAGGCTCCTGGACCCAGCCCGGCGATTCTACCGGTTGGCTACGTCCAAGGAAAACCCTGTTTGACTAAGAAAGGTTTAATTTGGCGGCATTGGCGGATCGGCAACAGGTCGATTGGTGACCGAAACAGCAACCCCACAGGCTCGTCCGCCGCTTGCGGCAGCCGCATGACGCAGCTATAAGGCGCCATCGCTGACGGACTGGGCACCAGCCCGACAGCGTCCCGGCTTGTCGCACGCGCACTGTGATCGATAAGTATTTGCCGTTGGGGCGGAGCGTAGCGCAGCCTGGTAGCGCACTTGCTTCGGGAGCAAGGGGTCGGGGGTTCAAATCCCTCCGCTCCGACCAACTAAATCGACGTTTTGGTTGAACGCCCAATACGGCCGCCCCAGAAACGGGGTAGGTGCGCAAAGACAAGGCCCGCCGGGTAGGAATTGAGCTTGTCCCCTCGGATGCGTCCTCAGGAGCCCGGCACCATGCCGGCTGGCTGCTTCTCGATATGGGTTGCGATATCGCCGGGCTGTGTCAGCCAGATCTCGTCGCGATGGCGCAGGATATGCTGCATGACGCGTCTAAGTTGCCGCAGGCGGAATGGCTGGCCCAGGATGAAGGTGTGCAGCACGAACGGGCAGACCAGCGATTGGCCCTTGCGCGACTGGTCGAGCATCTCGTCGAATTGGTCTATCCAGGTCGTCGACAGCTCCGTCGCCGTATGCTGCCGCATCAGCATCATCGGAGAGTCGTTGGTCTCCACTGGATAAGGCATGTTCAGGATCTTGCCGCCGCGAGTCCGCATCCAGATGGGTTGATCGTCGAGCGGCCAATCGCATTGATAGATGTATCCGGCCTCCTGCAACAGATCGAGCGTCTGGCGGCTCTGCGATAACCACGGGCTCATCCAGCCGATCGGCTTCTTTCCCGAGAACTTTACGATCGTCTCCGTGGTTTCGGCGATGAGGCGGACCTCATCTTCCTCCCACATATCGCCCTGGCGCTCCGAATTGGATCGCCCGTGCGCCACGAACTCGTCGCCGCGCGCCATCATGCGCTCGCCGATCTCGGGGTGGTGGTCGAGAACCATCGAGTTGAGGTTGTGAGCGAGCGGACAGTGGAACTCGTCGAAGAGGTCGAACATGCGCCATACGCCGACGCGGTTGCCGTAGTCGCGCCACGCGTAGTTGCGTTGCGATTGCGGCGCTGCGACACCCGTGGAATCGGATCCTAGACCCGTACCGAAGGCGAAGTATTCAAGGTTGTTGCAAAAGTAGACTGCCAACCGCTTGCCGCCGGGCCATGTATAGTCCTTACGGCGGTTGATCGGCACGTAGTCGTAGCGGTTGTGGCCAGGCAGTTTCATAGGTGCCTCCAGACGGGCATTCCGATCGTATCACGTTCACGGTTGGCGCAGGGGTGTTCGAAGGACGGCGGGCACATGCCCGCCCTGCCCAAACATGCCTGCGCGAAGGCAGGCCATCCTCCCCACTCAGGTCGTATTCCCGCCGACACTTGCCGGTTTGGCCGGCTTCGATTTCGGCTTGCGGCTGCTAACGCCAGCTGGACTCGTCAAAGCTTGCGACAGGTCCGCGACCAGGTCATCGGCGTGCTCGATCCCGATCGAGAGACGAATCGTCGTGTCGCCGACACCAATCCGCGCCCGCACATCCGCCGGAATTCCCGAGTGCGTCGTCGTTCCCGGATGGCAGGCGAGCGATTCCGTACCGCCGAGGCTCACGGCCAGCTTGATGATCTTCAAGCGGTTGAGGCATTCGAACGCCTCGGCCAGGCCG
>CADEFX010000313.1 GCA_902826715.1 uncultured Hyphomicrobiales bacterium
TCCATGCGCAGGAGGTCTTCGAGCGCGAACTCGACGCCGTAGACGTGCCCCTTGACGTCGGGCAGATACAGACCCTCGTCCAGCAGGTTCTCGATGCTCTCGATGTGGATCTGCAGCGCCTGCGCGTAGTAGGCGGTCAGCAGCGCGTCGACGTTGTTATAGGCCGGCGCAGTTCCGGCATTGGCCATGAAACCCGGAATGCCGTAGGCGCCAAAGATGGTCTTGTCGTCCCACTCGAGCTGCTGGATGAGCTGGGCGTCGACCGCCTTCATCACCAGCTCTTTGTATTCGAGGCCATCGCCGAGCACCGCGACGTTTCCGGCCTTTTCTCCCGTGAAGTTAGCGCCCCAATAGTCCTTGATGCGTTGCGCATCAGCATCGCTAATGGCGGCCGGCGCAACGATGATGCCAGACGGCTTGGCGCCGTTGGCGAACAGCTTGTATGTGCTGTCCGTGATCTTGAGGCCCGCGGCGGCGTTCGTCGCAATAGCGTAGATGGGCGATAGCCCGACCAGCGGATGATACAGCGTGTTCCAGCGATCGTGGATGATCCAGTCAGCGGGAACCACGACGTCGGCCACGCCGAGAAGGCCGGACAGGTTGTCCTTGGCGAGCCGGTAATATACACCGCCACTATCGTCGACCAGCGGCGTCACCAGATCCGGGTTCAGGATCGTGAGACGGTTCACCACGCCGCGGTCGTCCAGGTGCTTCAGCACGTAGGTGTTGCCGCGCGACAGCTTGCTCTCCATCCAGTTCTGAAAAAACTGAATGCGGCTCTGGTAGCCGTTCGGCTTGCGCAGCAGCGGCGAGAAGGCCGGGCTGGACGTTTCGATCCAAAGCCCCGTGGTCTTGTTCTGCTCGACCAACTTCAGGCGCATCTTGGCGATATCGCCGGAGATGATGCTGATGGCGCGGAACACCGCCCAGTAGCGCATAACGTCGGGCGCATTCATGACCGTGTTGGTCTGCCAAGCGCCCGTAAAACCTTCCCGGATCAACGGCCACCAGCCGCCACGGTTATCGACCGGCGAAAGGCCCTTCTCCTGCGCCATGGCCCAAACGTTCTTGGCGCCGCGCGCAATACGCCCGATGCCGCCGAAGACGGCCGGCAATGAAAAGTTGAGCCCGAAGGGCATCTATTCCTTGGTCTCGTCAGAAGACGTGGCGGCCACCGCGTCGAGCGCCGCGCGAAGGCGTCCCGGACCCCATCGCTTGTCCGGCACCTCGCCGAGCTTGGCTTGATATTCGGCGCGCAGCGCATCCATGACGTCGGCGGGCGGTGGCGGTGGCGGGAGGATCTTGCGCGCCACGGGCTCGGGCTTTTTCGTCGCGATATCGCGCCGCGCCAAGCCGGTTTGCTCTAGCATAGCCACGTGCTCGTGCTCTGCATTGAACGGTGCGCCGGCTTTCAGGCCCCGGTTGTTGTAGTAGGGCAGGCCGACGTTGATCATTGGGACGGTCGTTCGCGCCATCAAAGTTTCCTTCCATGTGTCTCGGGCGGCAGGAATTCCGCCGCCCGAAAGCGTATCGTGGAACGTGACGACTTACACGTCAGAGGCAGGCGGCGAAGACGCCGGAGCACCCCAGCTCACACCCGTCAGATACACGGACGCGGTGGACCGCCGGCGCAGCCACGTGATCACGCGTTCCGCACGCAGCGCAACGCTGTTGGTCTGCCACATGGAAACCGTGGTTACCTCGGTGGACGCAGGCGGTGACGCATAGTCCGTGATGGCCATGGTCGGGTCCGATGCCATCTCGATCGATGCCTCGCGCGAGGCATCGATGGCCACGCCGCCGTCATCGGCCAGGAACACTTCGGGCGCCGCCACGGCCGCGACAATGCACGCCTTCACATGCTGCGAGGCAATGACCGGGAAGCCTTCAAGGAAGCCGCCGGCCATCGTGATGTCCGGGAATTCCTTGACGCCCATGGCGTTGCGCATCAGCGACAAGGCAAGCGCCTGCGTGCTGCGCATCACCAGAACGATGCCGGACGGGTCGATGTTGTTCGTGATGAAGTACGTGAACAACAGCTTGAGGTCCGCGCGGATGCCCGCTGCCGTGTCGTCACCGCCGCTGGCGTAGCTCTGCGCGCCATTGGTGAGTGATGCCGGGCGGATTTCCGCCGTCAGCGACACGGCCGGATCGAACAGGTCCGCGTCGAGACGGATCAACAGCGCCTGCGCCAGCATGTTACGCACACGCAGTTCAGCGTTCAGGTTGTTGAAGCGCAGCAGTTCATCCGACATGACGGCGATGTTCGCCACCTTGTTGAAGCGCATGGTGACGCTGGTGAAGTTGGCACGCGTGACGGGCTTGGCCTTGCCTTCGCCAACCCAGTAGCCCTCACCGGCCGAACTCTGCGCCGCAACCTTGATATTGAAGGGAACGCGGTCGAAGTCCGGGATGCCGTTCTGGCCGAACTTGCCGACAATTGTCATCGGCGTCAGATACTCGATGAACTCGTTGACCAGGTTCTGTGGATCTCCCATCAGCGGCGCAGCCCAGGATGGGTCCTGGCTATCGGCGCCGGCCACTTGCGCCTTCGTCTTCAGTCCCACGCGGGACTTGAGGACTTCCGACACGAGGGGGTCCGACTGGCCGTAGACGTCCGTGGCAATCTCCAGGGCTTCACGCATGTTGCCCTTTGCGGCCACCGCACACATGACCACGCGGGCAAAGCCAATGCCCTTGTGCTCAGGCTTTTTGGCCTGCGCGTGCAGCGTTGGGCCGCCGTTGTGGCCGATGCCGCCGCGGGACTGCGCACCTTCACGCGCACTCGTGCCCTTCACGGCGATGGCCGTGCCGCCTACGCCGGCAAGCCGCTGCCAAGTCTTGATCTGGCGGTCGCCTTCCTCGATCGCGTCGGACAGCTCGTTGATCTCGTCCGCCTCGTCTTCGTTCGGCTCTACGCCGCGCTTCTCGAGGTCGGCACGGATTGCATCGCGGCGATCGCGCATCGGCCCGAGCTCTTTCTGCTTGTCTTCGATCTTCTTGGTCCACATTGGAGAATTGCCCCCGTTGGCATTGTCACGTGTGCCCGAAGCGCCGGGCTTGGTTGCTTTAATGCGGCCAGACGCGGCCCTGTTCTCCCGTAGATCCCGGTTGAACGTCTTCAGTTCGCTGATGCCCGCGTCGGGGTTGGCGGGAATGGTCACCACGGACAATTCCAGCATTTCCCACTTGGTGAAGCGGTATCCGCCACCCTCTTGCATCCACTCCAGCCCGCCCTTCAGCGCGGTGAAGCCGATGCTGACGCCACTGACTAATTTCATTTTGATGGACTGCCAGGCTTCATCCAGGCGGTCCTTCAACGTGCCGGGCTCATCGCTCTTGGCGATGGTCGCGGTAAATTCGATGCCGTCTTTTGTCTTCTTCAGCTTGGTGACGTGCCCGATCGGCTTGTCACTGTTGTGCTGCCAGAGCAGCGGCAGCGGCGTCTTGAATTCCGCGCCCATCGGCTCGACGATATCGCCCATGCGGTCGGGCGTTGGCGTCGTGGCCATGCCCGTGATGGTGCGCTTGTCGCCATCCTCGGTGGCCGACTTCACCTCAAGCTTGGCGACGGCAAAATGCTTCTTCATCGCTGTTCCCCGAAGACCATGACCTGGTATTGCTTGGGCTTCGGCTTGGCGTGTGAGGTTGCCAGCCCGATCGTCATCGCAGACGAGACGCACAAGTCGATACGTGACGTGGCCTTGGCCTTGTCGAAGCGCTTCAATCCTGCCGGCGACGTCCAGAACGTGGCCGACTGCACCGCGGAACGCAGCGCCAGGTTCGGCGCGATGCGGATGCGGCGTTCCAGGATCAGCGTTTCAAACTGCTTGACGCTTTCGGGCATCCACAGCGGCGTATCCTTGCGCTGGCCGATGCCCTGCCCGTGGTCGATCAGCGGCAACTGCACGCCGACTTCGCCGCAAGCGTGCACGAATTCCTTGATCAAATGCTGATCGTAGGCGACCAGCTCGAGGTTGAACTTGGCTTTGTCGTCCCCGAGATCGGACGCCACGTAGTCAAGCCGGACCACTTTGCCTGGCGTG
>CADEFX010000314.1 GCA_902826715.1 uncultured Hyphomicrobiales bacterium
CATTTAGCCCTGATCCATCTTGCGCCTTGCGCTTCCGCACCATAGCAATGATCCAGCAGCGTTGTTTATGGTCGCCGCAGGCTTTGCCTGCGTGCGGGCGCATCCAGCGTTGAGGCTCGCGCTGCAGCATGTCGCTCGGCGTGCATCTAACTTGAGGTCTGAATCTTGAATACCGGGACGGTGAAGTGGTTCAATGCCACCAAGGGCTATGGGTTCATCGCGCCAGAACGCGGGGGTGCCGACGTTTTCGTGCATATCTCGGCGGTCGAGCAGGCTGGACTGAGCCAGCTCAACGAAGGTGAGCGGGTGCAGTACGAGCTGACCACCGGCAAGAACGGCAAGAGCTCCGCTGAGAATCTGAAACGGCTGTCCTGATCCATCAGAATCGACGGCGGCAAGCCTCCTGAGGCGACTCAGGAGGCTTTTCTTTTGCTGCGTGGCAGGGACGATGCTGGTTCTGAGCGCACCCAATGTGCCCTTCGATATCGCCTTGCCATGCGGTCTGGGCGTGACCGTCAAGCCGCTGACCTCGGCAGGCCTCGCAGCGGCGCAAGCCACCAGGAGGCAGGCCTAGCTCCCCAATTTTAAGCTGGCGATTTTGTTTGATGGGGCGTCTGGCCCGACGACAGCGATCGTGCACGGAGCTTGAGCCAATGCAGGTTGGTGTCCAGCTGAAGCGATGTGATGCGGTTCACGAATTCCGCTGCCATCCGACGCTATGCTGACCGGATCGGTGGGATCCCCGCCTCCTTCAGGACGAGCGCCGGCCGGAGGCGGCTTGCCCAGCTGCACGGGGGCGCCAGGGAGAAACCGCAAGATGAAGCACCACGCCACGCTCCGGATGATCTGGGCGGTAGGCCTGGGTCTACTGCTGCTACCGCCCGCTGCGTCTGGCCAAAATCTGATTGAGCCCAAGCTCATTGCCAGCACTGGCGCGGCGGCAGACCGGTTCGGCGCAGCGCTTGCGGTCAGCGGAGATGTCCTCGTCGCTACCGCCCCAAACACCACGGTTGACGATAAGCGCTTCGCCGGCGCCGCCTACGTCTTTGTAAGAGATGCAAGGACGGGCGAATGGGTTGAGCAGAAGCGACTGGTCCCTGATGATAGCGCGGCCTTGGATTTTTTCGGAAATGAAGTGGCCATCGATGGCGATACCGTGTTCGTCGGCGCGGCGGTGGCCAAGGTGGGCAGCGTAACCCAGCAGGGTGCCGTCTACATCTTTGAACGAAATTCAGGCGGCGCCGACAACTGGGGCCAGGTCGCTAAACTCTCTGAGGGCGGCATGGTAGCCAATTTCGGGAGCAGCATTGCTATCAAGGACGGCTTGCTCGCGATAGGAGCCAGTCGCAGCGGCACCAACGGCGCGGTCACGATCTACGACCGCGATCGCGGGGGTGCTGGCGCCTGGGGCAAGGTGACCACCATAGCCGACAGCGCTGTCGGCGACGCAGGGACCCCCCTGGAGTCCTTCGGCCAAGCGGTGGCGATCGATGGCGATCTGCTGCTGGTCGGCGCCTCGGCGGCGGATGTCAGCTATTTCGGCGAGAATGATGGCGCAGCGTACATCTTCCGTCGCGACCCGGTCGATCGCGACCGCTGGAATTTTGTCGCCCGCCTCACCGCGTCAGAAGCAACTCTATGCGCCGGCGGCCGCACGCTTGCAGAGATCTCTTTGGAAAGCCTTGAGGTCAGGCTGGAGGTGGAACGCTGTGCCAAAGAGGTTAGCAAGACCGATCAGGATGCCTTTGGTGGCAACGTGGCAATCCGTGGCGATGTCATCGTTGTCAGCGCCGCGGGGGCCGAAGACCCCACGGGAGCCGTTGTGGGTGCCGTTTACATTTTCCGGCAGGGCTCTGCCGATACTGACCACTGGGACCAGATCGCCAAGCTCGCAGCGAGCGACCTCCTCGCGGGGTCTTTCCCCGGCTTTGGCGGTGGGATGGCGCTCGCGGATGACACCCTCTTGGTTGGCGCTGCTAGCGCGGTGGGGCCCAAGGGTGCGCAAGGTGCCGCTTACCTCTTCGAGCGCAACGCGGGTGGTCCGGATGCTTGGGGCGAGACCAGCAAGCTGGTGGCTGGCGATGGCTTGGCAGGGGAGCTCTTCGGCTCGAGCGTTGCCTTCGACGGGGAGGAAGCGATCGTCGGCGCTAGCGGCTATGACATAGCGCAAGGTGCCATCTACGTTGCGCCAGAAAAACCGCCGGAGCCGGCGTTTGCGCCGACCGGCGATCTGGTCGATGGCGGCCTCGTGGAGGGGCCTGGCGGCGCTGTGCTCGGCTCGGCGCCGGGGACGATAACCGAGCCGCTGCCGGTATGGATCGTGGAAGTGCCACCACCTGCGGAGCCGCTGGATGCGAGCACCCACGCTATTAGTGCTTTCTACAACATAGGAAGTTCTCGAACAACAACGGCAGCCGACAGCGGCATATTTGGCCTGGCGTTGCCGGTCCCCGCAGGAGCAGATAGCGCGCATCTGGCTGCTGCTATTTTGGTGCCTGCAAGCAGCATGCTTGATGGTCCGGAATGGGGCGAGTTTTGGATCCCGGAAGTCGGAGTCTACGATCCGGCGAGCGATCTTTTTACCATCGCGTTGGATGACTTGGCGCTCGAGGGCAGCATAGTCGTGCTCATAGAGGATCCAGATCTAGAGCCACTGCCGCTGCTCCCGATATCCGCTCTGAGGGAGACTGAGGATGCAACCTTCGATGTCTCTTGCCGTGGGTTTGAAGAGCTTGGCGTCTGTGGCTCAAATGAAGAAGAGAAGTTCGAGGGATTCCTTGAAGAGGCAAATGCGAGTTTCACGGCTCTCGGATACGCGAATCCAGCACTCCGCAACAAGACGGTACACTTTGAAAAGCCCGACCAGTTCACTAAGGGCGTAACTACAACTTACTATGGAAACTATATTGAACCGCCGGATAGTAAACGGTGCTTGGACGGTTCCAAAGTTCAGGCTGCTGGGGTATATGTTCGAAAAGGCATCACTTTTTGCTTGTCACAAAATGCCCTGGAAATTGACAATAAGACAACCGCACGGCACGAGCTGTTCCATGCCTTCCAATCTGGCTTTAGCGAAGTCGGCCAAAGGACGGCAGAAGATGAAATATGGATCATCGAAGGAACAGCAGCTGCGGCTGAGAATTCGGATGCCGCAATGGAGCGCGACACACTTCATCCGCTGCATCCCGTAGATCGCGGACTGACCGCCGTCCTTAAAAATCCAAAGCAGGAACCTTTCTTTGTTGATCCATATTCAGATCAATACACACCTCAAGATTTTTGGGTTTACTTCGGAACAAAGAACAATTTGGGTTTGGACTATCTAAGATTGCTGTTTGAGAGGGGAAGCGGCACCGAAGCTGCAGCCGACTTCTTTTTAGATGCTCATCAGAGCTCATTGGGAGATCAATACTGGTCATGGGTCAAGAATCAGGCTATTGAAAAGACCATCGACTCACCCTTTAGGATGGAACAAAAATGCGAGGTGGTATCGCCTGGCGACGATGCGGTGATCGGTTTGGTGCAGGATTTGGAATATCCTCCACCGACGAACCCGGATGGTCCAACTGCGGTCGCCAATGCTTCAGGAAGTCTTTCAAGCCTCACTGCCAAAATGATCCGGATCGAGATCACGGAGGACGTCGGCCGGACCACGATCAACGCTAAGCAGCCTGTGGCGAATCTGGCTTACAAAGTTTACCTTGACGAGGACAGTGATTGCGCCAAGCTCGACGACAAGCACCCTGAATCGGAGCGGACGTTCGAATCGCTCAATGCAGGAATGACTCTCTACGTTGTTCTCGCCAACAAGGAGCATCTGCCGGAAGGCCGCATCGGGTACACACTCGAGGTCAAGCCGGCCCCGCTTCCCTAATAAGCTTGACCGCAATCTTGTACGCCTAAATCGCCTGGGCTGAGACGGTGAGTGGTCGAAGCGTTAACCTCCGACACCGATGGTGGTGGCCGACGTCGATAGCCTGTAGAAGGCGGCGCAAACGTATGGCCCGCCCCGTCGGCAAGCGGTTTATATCGATGGTCCG
>CADEFX010000315.1 GCA_902826715.1 uncultured Hyphomicrobiales bacterium
CGCAATGTGAATTCCGCAAACGCAGCAGCATACTGAGCGGCACAGAGTTTTGGGTCGTGATGCTCACGCACGTACGCTAGACCCCGATCGGAAACCGCGCGGCGCAAATTGGGGTTATTCTTTAGGGTGACAAGGGCTTCGGCGATATCGGCGACTGCCGGATCAGGGGGTAGCTTGATGACCGCATCGTCCGGATAATCCTCATAGGAAGCTTCGTTGTTGACAACAACCGCAAGGCCGTGAGCCAAGCAGTCCAAAACTCCCTTTGGCGTCCCACCGCGACTCTTGGTTCGAAGCTGCACCGCGAGGTCGGCGATACCCAGGTAACGCTCGTAGTCGGCTTTAGCAAGAAAGCCGGTAATCTTGATGCGGTCCCGCAACCCCGACTTGTTGATCCGCTCTTTCAAAGCCAAGCCGAAGTCATCGTGAGCAAGCTCGCCTGCGAACACGAGATGGCACCGCCGATCTTTTGCGAGCTCGGACGTTAGGAAGGCCTCGAGCAAACGGTCCCCGCACTTGGTCCAGGCGACATGCCCGAATGTCGCGACGATGAAATCGTGAGATGCGAACCCTAGGTCCGCGCGGGTTTGTATTATTGTCTCAGGCGCCGACGGTTCTGGAATAGTCACCATCTGGGGGATGATTCGGTAGGGTGCCGGCCAACCTTCGGGATAGAATTCACGTGCAATCTTCAGATTGAAAGGTGAATGTGAGATTACACCGATCGCAAGATCCAAAACACGTTTGGTGCATGGAAGCTCGACCATGCTAGTGCCAACTGCGTCCGGATAGGCGGAAACCGGGGCAAATAGGCGACGCGCCTGCCCGTGATGAGCGGCGAGCATCTCACGCGTGTAGCGATCCTTCTCCCCGACATTGAATTCCAGATATCCCATCATGCCGCTGAGAAAGGCATCGTGCAGTCCGACCACACCAGGAAACTCTTCGAGTAGCGGCAGCATGTGAACATGGAATTCCGAGTTGCCGAACTCATAGAATATTACATCGTAGGCCGCAGCAGTATTGCGGAAATCCTTGGCATCGAAGATGCGATAGCCCGCATTCAAGGCCTCGTCGCTCACCGTGTAGCCATCGACATAAAGGTCGATGTCGAAGTGCTCGGCAAGGTACGGCAGAAAACTCGCATTGTAATCAGCAATGCCCGAGCGGCAAGGTGGCAACGGCGTGAGCATGGCCATACGTTGGCGCCTCAGCCAACCGCTCTGGGCGGCGCGCGCACCAGCTTCCCGCTTCTTGTGCAACGCCGCATCGAAGGCCTCGAGCGCGATGCCAGCCGATCGCTCCCAGGTAAACCGTCTGGCATAGGCCAGTCCATCATGCCGGATCTTTTCGCTAAATTCCGCGTCAGTCAGGACGCGGCTCATGCACTGCGCGATGGCCACGGGCTGCGCCGAGTCGAACAGCGCGTCCGCATTCGGCATCAGTTCGCGGATACTCGAATTGTTGCCGGCAATGACCGGAGCGCCGCAGGCCATTGCTTCCAACACCGGTAGCCCGAGCCCTTCATATAGCGACGGGAAGACGAACACATCGCACGTGGCATAGAACGCCACAAGATCGTCCTCCGGAACGAAACCGACGAACAAGAGATCGGATTCCGATACGCCGGACCTGCGGGCAAGGTCGATATACATTGCCTTTCGATGCGCCTCGATGGCGCATACTATGACGAACTGAGTGCTCTGTCGGATATCTTGTGACAGGGCTGCATAGGCGGCAATTGCACCTTCTAGATTCTTGCGGTGATCGTCGCCGCCCGTATAGAGAGCAAAGTGCCTTCGATCGATCCCATAGGCAGCCGATAGACGCCTGCGTGCCTCTTCTGGATCGGCAAGCGGCTTGAAGTGAGCAGCGATACCGCCATGAATCGTGACGATGCGGGCGGCATCGATGCCAAGGATATTGATGGCATCGCGCCTGCTTGACTCCGAAATCGCGAGCAAGAGGTCGGTCTGCCGCAGCCATTGCAGCCGATGTAGATACCAGCGCTTGAATCGCACATCCTTAAAGTAGTGATCGCCGAAACGCAGCGGGATGAGGTCGTAAAGCGTTGCCGATAAAAGCTGCCCGGCCGGCCTGTGTAGCGAAATCGGCAGAGCTACCCGATCGCCGTAGCCCTCGAATAGATGAGAGATGTGTACGATGTCCGGATTGATCTTGCCGACCACGGCTGACAATGCCGCAGCATCGAGTGTGTCCTGCGCTCCGCCATCGAAATCACGCATGCTTTCCCAATCGGGAAAAGCCTCGACAAAACACTGCCGATGACTGGGCACACCGTCGACCGTTAGCGATAGTGGATGACTGGAAGCGCCCAAGGTATAGATCTCGCGTGGCGCGGCGCTAGCCGCGATCGCGGAGAGCAAGGCGTGCGAATAGCGCCCGACGCCACGCTGCGCAGAGCCGGTAGTCTGACACGCCTGCACATCGAAAAGAATGCGAATCGATCGCCGGTTGACCTCACGCATCGAGCCGCCTGCCAAGGTTCCAGCCTCGCATGGCACTCGTGAGTGATGCGCGAGTAGCGGTCGCGGCGCTCTCTGGAGGCCAGCCCTCCGGCAGTCTCGAGCTCGCGGAGGCATCGCTTCCGACTTCGCACTCAATCACGGTATTGATGGATGCTAATGATTGGACACTCGATGGATGCGCAACTAGAGGCAGGCGCCGAAAGGGAGCATTGGAGCGTCGGGCGAGGCGGCTTGCTGCAAACCGCCCGTAAAGTTTCGGGGCTCGTGTTCGAACTAGCAAAGCCACTCGATGGACGATCGCTCGCGGAGAGCGGTGGAGCCGACCGGCAGTTTGCCCAACGTGCCAGACCGCAGAACGGAGCGGCTTTGTTAGACGCCAAGACTTCGATTGCTGGATGGCGGACAACTGAGCGGTCAAAATGCCGACGTGGGCGACTGAGGCCCGGCCCCATTCGTTCTGCTCGTGGATCATCTGATGCTGGCGGGCAATTTCCTGGTGGTTGTCGGCCAGCTTGGCGGCAAGGCTCGCCTCGCGCGCTGCGGACTGCTGTCTCACAGTTTCGAGCGCCGTGGTCTGCTTCGCCAGCTCGGCGGCAAGCTCCGTCTCGCGCGCTGCGGACAGCTGTCTCGCGGTTTCGAGCGCCGCAGTTTGCTCCGCCAGCTTGGCGGCAAGCTCCGCCTCGCGCGCCGTGTGCGCCTGTCTGAATTGATCAAGCTTGGTCTCCAACCCACGAATGACGGTCTCCAGTCGCAGCCGAAGGGCGTCCTCGCGGGCGGCATGCTCGCGCTGCAGTGCCTCGATGACCTGCTGGCGGTCGGCCTCTCGACTCATCCGCATGTCCGCGAGCGCACCGCGAATACCCTGCTCCACATCGATGAGTGTGTGGACGGCGTCGCCCATCTTCTGGCTCAACGCATCGACAAGGACTCCGTTGCGCTCGTTCAGCGCCGAGGCCAGCTTGGCCGTGAACGGCGCGCTCGCCGTACCATTGAGTGCAAACGCGTCAAAAACGTTGGGTCCCGGCCCGAATGAGCGAAGCAGCTCGGGATGCTCGACGCTGATATAGAATCGATTGAGTCCGTCAAAGTAGACGAATTCATACCCGAGCCGGACCAGCGCCGGCTCCCATGCATCATGCGTCACTTCTGTCGAGTTAGGCCTGGTGCTCTCCACAACGACAACCCAGGGACGCACCTTGGAGGGCTCCCAGCTGCCGATGACGGCGGGCTCCATTCCTTCAACATCGATCTTGAGCCAATGAACTTGACCGTCGCGAAAGCGGTCAAGGATCCCAGACAGTGGAAGCGCCTTCACTACGCGCTCATGTATAATCCTCCCATCCTTGCGGTGCTGATCCGCAAAGCCAGAATGCGCGGTGCTGAGGCCGGTATCCGGAATCTCGAAGAAGTCGCACGAGCCGTCTGCCATGCAAACCGCGGCTTCTATGACTTCCTCGTCAGGACGTGCGGCACGAAGCTTGGCGGCGAAGGCGGTCGCGGGCTCGACGTGGATGCCAC
>CADEFX010000316.1 GCA_902826715.1 uncultured Hyphomicrobiales bacterium
CGGCTGGAGCGGATGAGCAGGCGGGTGTTGAGGTGGGATTCCAGCTCCAGGATCTTGCGGCTGACCGTGGCAAGGGGAGACTGCAGCCGGCGCGATGCGGCCGACAGGCTGCCGGCCTCGACGACGGCGAGCAGGACGGACATGGCTTCGAGGCGGTCCAACTTGTCCTCCCGGAAATCGAGATCGTATCTCTCAATATTGCCATCTGCTCTCGGTAAATGGGAGGTCGTATATCCCGGGTGCGATGGCTGGAAGAGGGTTGGGCCCATGGAAACGCCGCACATCTATTCGAGCGATGTCGCCTTCACCCCCACGGTGAAAGGCATTCAGAGCCGCAAGGGCTCGCGCAACGGTTACGCGCAGAGGGAGCAGAAAGGCGCGTGGCCGACTGACATCGCCGAGGATCTGAAGGGCTTCATCGAGGCGCAGACCAGCGTGTTCTTCGCTACGGCCAACGCCGATGGGCAACCTTACATCCAGCACCGGGGCGGGCCTGCGGGCTTCCTCAAGGTGCTCGACAGCAAGACCATCGGCTTCGTGGATTTCGCGGGCAACCGGCAATACATCACATCGGGCAATCTCGCCGATAACCCCAAGGCTTACCTGTTCCTGATCGACTACACGCTGCGCCGGCGCATCAAGATCTGGGGCACGGCCCGGGTCGTCGAGGCCGATGCGGAGCTGCTGGCGAAATTGATGCCGGAGGGCTACCAGGCGCGGCCCGAGCAGGTGATCCTGTTCACGGTGGCGGCTTGGGACAGCAACTGCCCCCAGCACATCCCGCAGCGGTTCGAGGCGGTCGATGTGGCTGCGGCGATCGGCAAGCGCGAGCAGCGCATCGCGGAGCTGGAAGCCGAGATCCAGAAGCTTCGGGCGGAGCGCGGCTCGGAATAAAGAAAGATATTGACAGTAGCCATCTCTCTATATAGCAGATAAGTTATATAGAGAGATGGCAATTATGGACCTCGACTCCACGTTTTCGGCCCTCGCCGATCCGACCCGCCGCGCCATCCTGGCCCGCCTCGCCCTGGGTGAAGCGACGGTCATGGAGCTGGCGAAGCCGTTCGACATGACCCAACCCAGCATCTCCCGGCATCTCAAGGTGCTCGAAGGGGCGGGGCTGATCGTGCGGCGCGCGGAGGGCACCAAGCGGCCGTGCCGGCTGGCACCCGATGGCATCGCCGCCATCGATCAGTGGCTGACGATGCTGCGCACAGTGCTCTCGCAAAACTACGACCGGCTGGACGACGTACTGGCCACCATGGAGGCCCCCGAAGCACAAAAGGATAAGCCATGAGCAAGCTGTCACTCAGGTCGGATGGCGACCGCCATGTCATTGTCGCGCGGCGGTTCAAGGCATCGCCCGAAGCGGTGTATCGCGCGCACATCGAGCCCAAGATCATGCAGAAATGGCTGCTGGGCCCGCCGGGATGGACGATGCCGGTATGCATCAGCGAGGCCAAGCCCGGCGGCAAGCTCCGCTGCGAGTGGAGCGATGGCAAAGGTGGGGACTTCTATCTGACGGGCGAGTACGTGACGCTCGAGCCGTTCCGGCGCATCGTGCATATCGAGCGCATGCATCTGCCCGATCCGACGCCGGACAACCACGTCGAGACGATGTTTGAGCCGGATGGCACCGGCACGCTGCTGACCATGCGCATGACGCTGCCCAACGCCGAGGCGCGTGCCGCTATGCTGGCGACCGGCATGGAGGAGGGCATGGAGGCGAGCTATGCCCGCCTCGACGGCATGAGCTGAGGCTGGCGACTGCATGTCCGGCCGCCCGCGACCTTGGAGCGGCAGTGCGACGGGTGTTACGCGCGTAACATCGTGCGTAACGCAACATGGTTAGACCCCGCCCTCCGGTGACATCAGGAGGTGCGCATGACGATGCTTGTCCGTCCAGCCGTGGCTGCAGATCAAGAGGCTATTCTCGCTTTGGCGCGCGGCGAGCGACTCAATCCGACGGACCTCGATTGGCCGAGGTTCTTCGTGGCGGAGCACCAAGGGGTGCTGGTCGGTGCCGTGCAAATGCGATTGCATCGCGACGGCGCGCGCGAGCTCGGCACGCTTGTCGTTGCGCCGCAGGCACGCAACCAAGGCGTCGCCGCGCGGCTCATCGGTACGCTGCTGTCACACAACCGCGGTCGCGTGTTCATGGTCACGGGGCGCAAGCATGCGCAGCACTATGCGCGCTGGGGCTTCTCGCCGATCCGGCCGTGCCAGGCCCCGCGCGGCGTGTCGCGCAACTATTGGATGGGCACGTGCGCGGGATATGTGTTTGCGACGCTGCAGCGGCGGCCGCGCAACCCGCTGGTGATTTTGGATAGAGTGACGGCAGCTTGAGATCTGCCAGCCGCATTTTACAATGGGTGACAGCCGCGGGCGCCCATGCTCGATAGTCCGGACGACGCGCAATCGAGAGGATACACGCATGCACACGGTGATGGTTATCGCGGGAGGCTTTGTTCTGCTCGGCCTGTGTCTTCTCGGTGGCCGGATGACGGGGAGTGCGGTGGCGACGGCAGCGCTCTATTTCCTGCCGCTCTGGCTGATCGCGGCCGCCATCAACATGTGGATCGGCGTCACGCGCGCCGGGTACACGTGGGCGCAGGAATTTCCCATCTTCCTGTTCGTGTTTGCGGTGCCGGCCGTTGTCGCGCTGCTGATCTACTGGAAATCGGCACGCAGCTGAGGCGCCACGCTGCTCCTTAGCCGCATTGTCTGGCTCGCGAAGATGTTTTCCTAGCGTGAAACGGGGCGCGCGTTACTTGGCGGACCAGACGGCGAGTTCGTAGCCGTCGGGATCGCGGAAGTGGAAGCGGCGGCCGCCTGGAAAGCTGAAGATCGGCTTGGCAATGCGACCGCCGGCGCTTTCGATGCGGCGCTGCATGTCCTCCAGATTGTCGGCGTAGAGGATCACCAGCGGTCCGGCGCCGGGCGTGACGGCGTCGGTCTTGGCAAAGCCTCCGGTCAGGCGGCCGTCGTTGAATTCGCAGTAGTCCGGGCCATAGTCCTTGAAGGTCCAGCCGAAGGCCTTGCCGTAAAACGCCCGCGCGCGGGCCACGTCGGTCACGGCCAGCTCAACGTAATCGATGCGGCGATCGTTTCCCGTTGGGGACATGACACCTCTCAGCCCTTACTGCTCGATGGAAGCACGCACGCGGTCCATTGAGGCTTCGCGTTTTGGCCCTGGGTCCCGGCTCGCGCTCGCTTTCGCTCGCTTGGCCGGGATGACAAAACTAGTTGGGGTGCGGCGGCCTAATCCACTCTCAATTTTCATCCCGGGCAAGCGCGGGCCGAGGTGACGCGCGGGTTTGAGGTATCAATTCCCGCGCGCGACCCGGGACCCAGTGTCCCGTGCGGAGCACGGCTTCGCCATGACACGCGGCAGCGGCAATCCAATTCAATGACTCTAGGCCGCAATGCGCGCCGTGGCGGCACGCATCGCGGCGTCGCGGCGGACTTTCTCGATCGACTCCGTGTGCTCGGCTTCCTCGATGTCGGCCTCGGCGATGGCTTTGCCGAGGGCGGCGTGGAGCGCTTTGGCGGACTCCAGCGTCAGCTCGACGGCTGCGCGCGCGCCGGGCGGCAGTTGGTCGTTGATGAAGTCGAGCGTGATGACGTCTCCGAGCAGGGCGTGGCGGGCGTGGTCATAAGCGACGGCGGCGTGCGTGAGCTTGAACCATTCGTCCTCGCGCTTGCCCATGCCTTCGGCGGCGATGACTTCGACGATCGATGTGCACATGTGTGCGTCTCCTCTTATTCAATTTCCGACAATGCGGCCGCAGACCCACCTCTCTCTTAGGGAGAGGTCGGAACGCGCAAGCGTTCCGGGTGAGGGGTTAGGGTGCAGGTTGGTAGTTTGTGACCCCTCACCCCAACCCTCTCCCTGAGGGAGAGGGAGTCCTGCAGTGCCGCGGGTCAGTCTGGATTTCCTCAAGCTGTGTCTCTGAAGTGAGAAAATCGCGGTCACTTGG
>CADEFX010000317.1 GCA_902826715.1 uncultured Hyphomicrobiales bacterium
GCCCAGCAAAGTCGCGATGACGATCTGGGCCACCGCGCCGGGAATGGCGATGGCGCGCACGGAAAGCAGGTCCTCGAGCGTAAAATGCAGGCCGACGCCAAACATTAGAAGGATGACGCCGATCTCAGCCAGGTCGTTCGCGAGGCCCTGGTCGGCGACGAAGCCTGGCGTAAACGGTCCGACGAGAACCCCGGCGAGCAGATAGCCCACGAGGGGCGACACGCGGATGCGGTTTGCAATGGCGCCCAATACGAATGCCAGAACGAGCCCCACGACGATCGTCGAGATGAGAGGCGTATGGTGTGGCATTCACAAACTCCGCAACGCAATTATGGCCGGCCGGCGAACCGGGCCTGTGACCTCCTTTGCAACCACGTGGCGATAAGCTGATCGATACGCATCTGCAGCGCACAACGCCGCCGTCCTTTCGCCCGATGAGCCGGAGAAGGCTTTGCGGCATTGTCCCTGGGACACACATGGAACGATCGCTGGCTTTCGCCGCAGCCGCTCTTGCTTTGATAAGTGCCTTTGCGTTCCTAAACAACAGCCCATTGCTGATGTCCCCCAGCGCTGGAAAACCCGCGCCGCGCGCGCACAGGGCCTCGCGCAATGTACGGCCGAGCGCATGCAACCGGGTAATGCAGATGAAACCGGCGCGGGATGACAGCCGCCTGCGATGATCGGCTGTCGTGTCAGACGGCGAGCCTGGCTTCGATCGCTTGCAGCGCTGCATCGGCCTTGGTGCCGTCGGGTCCGCCGGCCTGAGCCATGTCGGGACGGCCTCCGCCGCCTTTGCCGCCCAGAGCCTCGGCACCGATCTTGACCAGCTCCACGGCGTTCCACGTCTTGGTCAGATCATCGGTGACGCCGACGGCGAGGCCGGCCTTGCCGTCCTCGGTGACGCCGACGATGGCGACGATGCCAGAGCCGACTCGCTTCTTGCTCTCATCGACGAGGCCGCGGAGATCCTTCGGATTGAGCCCCTGCACGGAGCGCGCAAGAAGCTTGACCCTGCCGATCGTGCGCACGGCATCGGCCGCGGTGTCGTTGGCAGCGCCGGTGCCGCCGAGGGCGATCTGGCGCTTGGCATCGGTCAGCTGGCGCTCCAGTCCCTTGCGCTCGTCCAGCAACGCCTTGACGCGCTCGACCACGTCCTCGGGTCGTGTCCGCATCAGCGACGCCAGCTCGCGCACGCGCTCGTCTTGCGCCACAAGGTGACCTCGCGCGCCGTCCGCGGTCACGGCCTCGATGCGGCGCACGCCCGCCGCCGACGCGCTCTCGCCGACGATGCGGATGAGGCCGATGTCACCGGTGCGGCTCACATGCGTGCCGCCGCACAGCTCGATGCTCCAGGGCTTGTTGGCACCGGTGACTGGCGCACCCATGGAGACGACGCGCACTTCGTCGCCGTACTTCTCGCCGAACAGGGCCATGGCGCCAGTCTCCATCGCATCCTCGATGGCCATGAGGCGGGTCTCGACGGCTGCGTTTTGAAGGACGACTGCGTTGGCGAGCTCCTCGACGGCGATCAGCTCTTCCGCGCTCATGGGCTTGGGATGGGAAACGTCGAAACGCAATCGGTCGGGCGCGACCAACGAGCCCTTCTGAGCGACATGCGTGCCCAGGATCTGGCGCAGCGCCTCGTGGATGAGATGCGTGGCGGAATGGTTGGAGCGAATGGCGCGACGGCGGCTACCGTCGACGCTCAACTCGACGGCATCGCCGGGTTTGAAGGTGCCGGTCTCCACCACGCCTGAATGGACGAACAGATCGCCCAGCTCTTTCTGCGTGTCGGTGACCCGGAACAGCGCGCCCTTGGGACCTTTAATGGTGCCGGTGTCGCCGATCTGGCCTCCGGATTCACCATAGAAAGGCGTCTGATTGACGACAATCTGGCCTTCCTGCCCGGTCGCGAGCGACTTGATTTCCTTGCCCGCGACGACGATAGCGCGGATCTCGCCCTCCGCGGTCTCCGTGTCGTAGCCCAGGAACTCGGTGACACCGGCGCGCTCGCGAATTTCGAACCACACGGTTTCGGTGGCGGCCTCGCCCGAGCCTTTCCAGGCCTTGCGCGCCTCCTCCTTCTGCTTGTCCATCGCCGCGTCGAAGGCTTGGGTGTCGACGGCGATGCCGCGCGACTTCAGCGCATCCTGTGTGAGGTCGAGGGGGAAGCCGTAGGTATCGTAGAGCTTAAAGGCAACGTCGCCGGAAAACGTTGCGCCCTTGCCGAGGCTGCCGCTCGCCTCTGACAGAAGGCCGAGGCCGCGCTCCAGCGTCTTGCGGAAGCGTGCCTCTTCGAGCTTGAGCGTCTCCGTTATGAGGGGCTGCGCGCGCACGAGTTCGGGATAGGCCTCGCCCATCTGGCGTATGAGAGCGGGCACGAGGCGCCACATCAGCGGCTCCTTCGCGCCCAGGAGCTGCGCATGGCGCATGGCGCGACGCATGATGCGGCGCAGCACGTAGCCGCGGCCTTCGTTGGAGGGCAGTACGCCGTCGGCGATCAGGAAGCTCGAAGCGCGCAGGTGGTCGGCGATGACCCGGTGCGAGGCCTTGTGCTCGCCTGTGGCCTTGACGCCGGTCGCATCCTCCGAGGCGCCGATCAGCGCTTTGAAAAGGTCGATGTCGTAGACGGACTGCACGCCTTGCAGAATGGCCGTGATGCGCTCGAGCCCCATGCCGGTGTCGATCGATGGTTTGGGCAGATTCTGCCGCAGCCCCCCGGGCAATTGATCGAACTGCATGAAGACGAGGTTCCAGAATTCCAGGAAGCGGTCGCCGTCCTGGTCCGCACTGCCCGGCGGCCCGCCGGCGACCTTGTCGCCCTGGTCGAGGAAGATTTCCGAGCAGGGTCCGCACGGGCCGGTATCGCCAGCCGACCAGAAGTTGTCAGACGTGGCGATACGAATGATCTTGTTGTCAGAGAAGCCCGTGACCTTCTTCCAGATGCGGTAGGCGTCCTCGTCGTCGTGGTAGATGGTGATGAGCAGCTTCTTCGGGTCGAGGGCGAACTCTTTGGTCACGAGTTCCCACGCCAGCGGAATCGCCAGCTCCTTGAAGTAGTCGCCGAAGGAGAAATTGCCGAGCATCTCGAAGAAGGTGTGATGCCGGTTGGTGTAGCCCACGTTATCAAGATCGTTGTGCTTGCCGCCGGCGCGCACGCACTTCTGCGCCGTCACCGCGCGCGTGTAAGACCGCGTCTCCTGGCCGGTGAACACGTTCTTGAACTGCACCATGCCGGCCGACGTGAACATCAGTGTCGGGTCGTTGCGCGGCACGAGCGGGGACGACGCCACATGCGCATGGCCGTTCTTGCGGAAAAACTCCACGAACGTGGAGCGGACCTCGTTGACACCGGTCATGTGTTCCAGCTTTCGAACCTCGGCGCCCGGACGGCGCAATCAATAGGCCCGCCGTTGGCCGGGCCCGTCGTCGTTCTAGCCCGCGCGCCTCGGCCCTGTCCACAAAGGGCGGCCAAACGGCGCGAGGGCCAGCAACGTATGCCGGCCCTCGCGAACAATGCTGCAGAATTATCGCGGCCCTAAGGCCATCAGTCGCTGTCGCCGCCGGCCTTGGCCGAGCGCACGGCGGCGATGGCTGGCCGGCCCCTACCCTTGCGGTCGCTCGCATCGACGTCCGGCAGCACGCCGTCCTCGTCGGGTGCCTCGTCGTCGTCTTCACCCGGCTCCGGCACAGCTTCCATCAGCTTGTCGACGATCAGGCCAGCACTCTGGCGGATGAGTTTCTCGATCTCGGCAGCGGTACTCGGATTCTCCTTGAGGTAGGCCTTTACGTTCTCGCGGCCCTGACCGATGCGGGTGCCCTTGTACGAGAACCAGGCGCCTGATTTCTCGATGATGGCTGCCTTGACGCCGAGATCGACGAGTTCACCGGTCTTGGAAATGCCTTCGCCGTACATGATGTCGAATTCGACCTGCTTGAACGGCGGCGCCACCTTGTTCTTGACCA
>CADEFX010000318.1 GCA_902826715.1 uncultured Hyphomicrobiales bacterium
CGCCTCGTTCGCACAAGATATCGTACTGCTGAAGCAGTCGGGCGTGAACGTGATCGTCGTGCACGGCGGCGGGCCGCAGATCGCCGGCATGCTGAAGCGGCTGCAACTCAAGAGCGAGTTCGTGCACGGCTTGCGCGTAACCGACAAGCCCACCGTCGAGGTGGTCGAGATGGTGTTGGCCGGGCTCATCAATAAGGACATCGTCACGTCGATCAATCGCCAGGGCGGCAAGGCGGTGGGCATTTCCGGCAAGGATGCCAACCTGGTGATCGCCCGCAAGATCACGGAAATGATGGACCCTGAATCCAACCTGATGAAGGCGGTGGACATCGGCTACGTGGGCGACCCCGCCGAGATCAATCCGCACATCGTCGAGGTGATATCCCAATCCGACCTCATTCCGGTGATCGCGCCGGTGGCCATGAGCCGCGAGGGCGAGACGCTCAACATCAACGCCGATACGTTTGCGAGCGCGCTGGCGGCGCGCATGAAGGCAAAGCGCCTGCTCCTGCTGACCGACGTTGCCGGCGTGCTCGACAAGAACAAGACGCTGCTGCCCCGGCTGACAGTCGAGGAAGCACGCGGCCTGATGCGTGACGGCACCATCACAGAGGGCATGATCCCCAAGGTGGAAGGCTGCATCGAGGTGGTGGAAGCAGGTGTGGAAGGCGTCGTCATCCTCGACGGCCGGGTGCCGCACTGCGTGCTGCTGGAGCTGTTCACCGAGCACGGCATCGGTACGCTGGTCGGGCGGAAGGCGAAGAAGGCGGGCTAGGCATGCAGCCCTCAGGTTCGCGTCCGGTTGCCACGGAGAGGAGCCAGCGCGGCTTTGACAGCACGCAAACCTGGATCTTCGATCTCGACAACACGCTGTATCCGGCCGACTGCAACCTGTTCACGCAGGTAGACCAGAAGATGGGCGAGTTCATCGCCCGCTATCTCGGCGTGCCGTTCGAATATGCGCGGCACCTGCAGAAGACCTACTACCGCCAGTTCGGCACCACGCTGTCAGGCCTCATGCAGGTGCATCGCATGGATCCGAAGGCGTTTCTCGACTACGTGCACGACATCGACCTGTCGGTGGTGGCCGAGCATCCCAGGCTTGCTGTTGCCATCGATGCGTTGCCGGGACGCAAGCTGATCTTCACCAACGGCTCGCGCCGCCATGCCGAGCGCGTCGCCGGCAAGCTCGGCCTGCTGCACCTGTTCGACGGCATCTTCGATATTGCGGACGCCGATTACGTGCCGAAGCCGGTGGCCTCCTGCTACGACCATTTCCTGCGCACGCATGGTGTGGAAGCCCAGGCAGCCGCCATGTTCGAGGACATGCCGCATAACCTTGCCGCGCCGCACGCGCTCGGCATGACGACGGTGCTCGTGCACTCGAGCTATGTCGATCACCCGATCCAGCTCGAGATCCGCAAGTGGGCCGGGCCGCCCGCGCACATCCATCACATGACCGAGACCCTGGCCCAGTTCCTGGGTCCGCTCGGCGCGAAGGTGATTGCCGCCAAAGATGCTGCGGGCTAGCCTCATCCCATAACGACAAACGGGATGGGGATGCCATGCTCTTGCGGCTCTGTGCAGCGCTCACCGCTGCCTTCATAGCGCTCAGCGGCAATGCGTACGCACAAGGCAACAAGCCCATCCGCCTGATCGTCGCGTTTCCGCCCGGCGGGCCGGTCGACTTCGTCGCGCGGCTGCTGGTCGATCCCTTGAGCCGCGACCTCGGCCAGTCCGTGATCGTCGAGAACCGGGCCGGCGCCAACGGCGGCATCGCCGCGGAGCTCGTTGCCAAGGGTCCCGTCGACGGCTCGGTCATTTTCCTGACGAGCAGCGGTGCGGCGGTCATCAATCCGTCGCTGTATCCCAATCTGCCGTATGATCCGATCAAAGATTTCACGCCGGTGTCGCGCGTCATCAACAGCGACACAGTGCTCGTCGTGCATCCCTCGAACACGTCGGCGGACGCGGCCGCATTCGCCGAAGCGAGCCGTAAAGCGAGCCAGCCGGTCCCCATCGGCTCAGCCGGCATCGGCAGCACGACGCATCTGGCGCTGGAGCTGTTTCAAGGCGCGAGTCGGGCAAACCTGCTGCATGTGCCTTACAAGGGCGCCGCACCCGTCATCACCGATGTCATCAACGACCAGATCGGCGGTTTTTTTGGCGACCTGCCCGGCCTCATCACCCACATCCAGGGTGGCAAGCTAAAGCCGATCGGCATCGCATCGCCGAAACGCCACGCCTTGCTGCCCGACGTGAAGACATTTGCCGAACTCGGCTTTCCCGGCACGGACTCCAACAACTGGTATGCAATGGTCGTGAGGACGGGAACACCCCGCGCGTTCATCGACAAGCTCAATGCCTCGCTCAAGACGGCGCTGACCACCGAGCCGGTGCAGAGCAAGCTCGTCAATGCAGGTGCGGTTCCCGACCCCTCGACGCCGGAAGAGATGGCCGATGTCATCACGCGCGACACGGAGAAATTCGCGCGGATCATCCGCGAAAAGCAGATCAAGGTCGAATAACCAGGCTGGAGCCGCGACACGGCTCCAGCCTGCTCGCTTCCGGCTTAGCTGCCTTCGCGGTTGTGCATGAGCGGGAAGAAATAATCCTTCCAGCTCTTGGGCTCGAGCTTGATGAAGCCTGCCTTGTGCATGTAGGTGGCATACACCATCGTCCGCACGGGCGCGGCCTGGAAAATGGCGCCTGGCTGCGTTAGCAATTGCGCCATCTCCTCAACGGTCAGCTTTTCCTTGGCGGCTGCGAGATAGATCTCGGCGGCACCCTTGGGATTGCTACGGATCATCTGCACCGCTTCCTCGTAGGCCGCAACGTAGGTTGCGACCACTTTCGGATTGGCATCGACGAATTTGGTGGCCGCAAATGCCACGGCAATGTGCGCCGGGCCGCCCAAGGCATAGTCCGACTCGAGGACGGTGTGGAAGCCAGGTTGCTTGAGCAGCATCTCCTGGTAGGGCGATGCCGTGAAGTGGCTGGTGACCTCGTGCACCGGGTTCATCATCGCCGCATAGCCGTCGGGATGACCCATCTGCACCTGGTTGGTCAGGAGCTTCTCGTTAGCCTTGTCGTCGCCGTAGATTTTCTGCAACGCGATGCCGAGCGTCATGGCCTGGATGGACACGCGCACCGTCGGCAGCGCGATGCGATCCATCGACGTGAAATCCTTGATCGTCTGGATCTTCGGATTGCGCGTGATGAGCTTGAACGGCAAGCCGCTAACGCCGGCGATGCTCTTGACCTCGCCGTTGGTCTTGCCCCACAGCAGCAGCATGTTGGTGACGCCGCTGGTCACGATTTCAACGCTGCCGGCAAGCAGTGCGTCAGTGGCGGCGCCGCCGCTCGACAGCGTTACCCATGATACCTTCAAGTCTTTCAAGCCCGCCGCTGCCGCGTGTTTCTCGACGAGCTTGTTCTGCTCCATCAGGATCGTCGGCGTGAACAGCGCACCGGGCTGCTTGGTGATTCGGAGCTCGGACACTTCGGCCCGGGCCGGCGGTGCGAGCAGACACAGCGCCGCCAACACTGTCAGCGGTCCTACCTTGCGTGGCATTCACTCCTCCTTGAGGTTCCTCTGTCGGCTCCTGTTGCGCGCGGAGCCTTGCACCGAAGCATGGAGGTTTCGCCAAGGTGGAGCAAGCGGGGACTGTTTGGATGGTGCGCAGCGCGATGGCCCGAAGTGCGGAACGCGACCCGCCGGCCATTCACCACATCCGCAGAATGCCGGCGCTGTTTATCCCCGCCCGTTTCTTCTCGCCTATCCTGTGCCCATCCCGGATCTGACCACCCAGGGCGCAGGCAAGAGCTGGTTGTCTGCGATCGGATCCGGGAGGCCACGATCGGGCACGAGACATCAGCGAATCCGTGCCATGTCTGCTGCCGGCGATAAGCGTACGCCGGCTCTCCCCCGGGCGTGGATGACCGGGGACTGGCGGCTGGC
>CADEFX010000319.1 GCA_902826715.1 uncultured Hyphomicrobiales bacterium
AACCTTATCATTATGGAATCGGAGCTGGCACGCCAGGAGATGCTGGCGGAGCTCGATGCGCTCGCGGCGGCCTGTGATGCCGGCACGAAAGTCTTCGTCATCGGCCATGTCAACGATGTCGTTCTCTATCGCGAACTGCTGAAGCGCGGTGTGAGCGAATACCTGATCGCTCCGGTCTCTCCTCTTCAGCTCATGGAGAGTATCTCGAACCTGTACAACGATCCGCAATCGGATCCTGTGGGCCACATCCTCGCGTTCATGGGTGCCAAGGGCGGCGTCGGATCGAGCACGGTTTGCCACAACGTCTCCTGGTGCATTTCCGAGCTGCTACGCTCCAGCGTCGTCATCGCGGATCTGGATCTTGCATTTGGCACCGCCGGCCTCGACTTCAATCAGGATCCGGTGCAGGGCATCGCCGACGCGCTCGCTACGCCGGAACGTCTGGACGAGGTTCTGCTCGATCGCCTGCTGACAAAGTGCTCGGAGCATCTCAGCTTGTTTGCAGCTCCCGGCGCGCTCGATCGCGACTACGACTTCTCTCCCGACGCCTGCGATGTCGTCCTCGATGTCGTGCGTCAGAACGTTCCGCACGTGGCGCTCGACCTTCCGCATCTGTGGACCGCGTGGTCGAAGCGAATACTGCTGCAGGCCGACGAGATCATCATAACGGCGGCCCCGGACCTCGCTAATCTGCGCAACGCCAAGAACGTCGTCGATCTGCTGAAGCAGACCCGGCACAACGATCGGCCACCGCATCTTGTCATCAACATGCTCAACATGCCCAAGCGCCCGGAAATTCCCGTCAAGGAGTTCGAGACCGCGCTCGATATCAAGGCATCGGCAATCATCGAGTTCGATAGCGAGACCTTCGGTCAGGCGGCCAACAATGGGCAAATGATCGAGGAACTGTCCGCGAAGGCCAAGTCCGTTCAGCAGTTCCGCGATATCAGCCTGCTCCTGACCGGCCGCAAGGAGCAGAAAGTCGAGAAGAAGTCGGCGCTGACCCCAATTCTCCAGAGACTGAAGATCAAGCGCTAGGAGTCGAATGCATGTTTGGCAGGCGTACGAATGATCCGGCGGTTGCGCAGGCCGCAATCGCGCAGCAGGCCAGCAAGCCGACGTCGGCCAAGGTGGTAGAGGCTCGCGCCACGGCCGCCATCCCGGCGCCAGCGACCCCGCGGCCGGAGCCTGTGGAGATGCAGCGGCGCCATTCGGAAGAGTACTACGATGTCAAGACGACCGTCTTCAACGCCCTGATCGACACGATCGACCTCACGCAGCTCGCGAAGCTTGAGGCCGCGGCGGCGCGCGACGAGATCCGCGACATCGTCGGGGAGATCATTCAGCTCAAGAACGTTGTGATGTCCATTGCCGAGCAGGAAGAGCTGCTTGAGGACATATGCAACGATGTTTTAGGGTACGGCCCTCTCGAGCCGCTGCTTGCCCGCGACGACATTGCAGACATCATGGTGAACGGCGCCGGTACGACCTTCATCGAGGTCGATGGCAAGATGCAGAAGACCGGCGTGCGCTTCGCCGACAACGCCCAGCTTATGAACATCTGTCAGCGTATAGTCAGTCAGGTCGGCCGGCGCGTGGATGAAAGCTCGCCGATATGCGATGCGCGTTTGCCTGACGGCAGCCGCGTCAACGTGATCGCTCCGCCGCTGGCCATCGATGGACCTACCCTCACCATCCGCAAGTTCAAGAAGGACCGCCTCAGGCTCGAGCAGCTCGTTAAGTACGGGTCGATCACGCCCGCCGCCAAGTCCATCCTCGAAGTGATTGGTCGGGTTCGCTGCAACATTTTGATCTCTGGTGGTACCGGTTCGGGCAAAACGACGCTTTTGAATTGCCTCACCGCCGCCATCGATCACGACGAACGCATCATCACATGTGAAGATTCGGCGGAGCTGCAACTCCAGCAGCCCCATGTCGTCCGTTTGGAAACGCGCCCACCAAATCTCGAAGGCGAGGGTGAGATCACAATGCGTGATCTCGTCCGTAACTGTCTGCGTATGCGTCCGGAACGTATCATTGTTGGCGAGGTCCGCGGACCCGAGGCCTTTGATCTGCTGCAGGCCATGAATACGGGCCACGACGGCTCCATGGGTACACTGCACTCCAACAGCCCTCGCGAAGCCATCAGCCGCTTGGAATCGATGATCATGATGGGTGGCTTCTCGTTGCCCCCGCGGACCATCCGCGAAATGATCACGGGATCCATCGACATCATCATTCAGGCGTCGCGGCTCAGGGATGGCTCGCGCAAGGTGACGCACGTCACCGAGGTCGTTGGGATGGAGGGTGAGGTCGTCACCCTGCAAAATCTGATCGTCTACGAGATCACCGGCGAGGACGCGCAAGGCAAGCTGATCGGCCGGCATCGTTCGACAGGTATTGCCCGGCCGCGGTTCTGGGAGCGCGCCGAGTACTACGGCGAAACGGAGCGCTTAAGCACGGCATTGGCCAGTTCTGAAGTGCGAGACTCGATGGGCAACACGCTCGGAGAGACCAATGCTTGATACCGAATTGATGCAGATCGGCCTTGGCCTGCTGGTGGCGATTTCGGCCGGCGCCGCTATTTATTTTGTCGTTTCATCCTTGCTGTCAGGTGATGCCGCCGAGAAGCGCCTTCAGGAGCTGTCGGAATCAAAAGGAGCGCGCACACAGAGTCGCGGGCAGACGGATTTGGGGCAGAACCGCCGCAAGCAGGTGGCCGATTCTCTCAAGGAAATGGAGAGCCGCCAGAAGCAGAAGGAAAAAGTTACCCTGCGCCTCAGGCTCGAAAGGGCAGGCCTCGAGATAACGCCTCAAAGCTTCTGGATTGCGAGCGGCGTGTCGGGCCTGTTCATCGGCGCGGTGGTGTATTTCGCGCTACCCGGCATCCATCCGATCGTATCGGTCTTGGCAGCCTTCGCTGGCGCATTTGGGCTACCGCGACTCGCGGTAGCCCAAATGGCAAAGCGGCGCCAGGCCAAGTTTGTCGCCGAGTTTGCCAACTCTATTGACGTCATCGTGCGCGGCGTCAAATCGGGCCTACCCTTGAACGAATGCTTAGGCATCATCGGGCGTGAGAGCCCGTCACCAATTCGTGAGGAGTTTCAGGAGATCGTCGAGCAGCAACGCGTCGGCATTCCCTTGGCAGAATGCTTTGATCGCATGATGGCGCGTATGCCGCTCCCGGAAGTGAAGTTCTTTTCCATTGTCATTGGCATTCAGCAGCAGGCTGGCGGTAATCTCTCCGAGGCCCTCGGTAATCTTTCAGGTGTGTTGCGCGATCGTCGCCGCCTGCAAGCCAAGGTAAAAGCGCTGTCGGCAGAGGCCAAGGCGTCGGCCGCCGTGCTCGGCGCGTTGCCCTTCATCGTCATGACGATGGTCTACATCACAACACCGAATTACATCGCGCTGCTATGGACGACCAAAATGGGCCAATTCCTGCTCCTGATCGCGGGCTCGTGGATGACGGTCGGACTTCTGGTCATGCGCAAGATGATCAATTTCAAGTACTGATGGCCATTCGGCCACGAGAGGTAAGTCGTGCTTGACTTCGTCGAAATGATCATGCGGCCACAGTTGGTGGTCACGGTGCTCGCGGCCGTAGCAACGTTCGCGACTGTGTTGACTCTCACGCTGCCACTGTTGGCGCGTGACCGCACGCAGCAGCGCATGCGCGTCATGGCGACCGAGCGCGACAAGATGCGGGCGGCGCGCATGGCTGATTTCGCCAAGGACGCTGGCACAACACGGCTGCGGCACGTCAACAAAGGGTTCATGCAGCAGATCGTCGATAAGCTCAATCTGCGCAGCGCCTTCGAGTCTGAGGAGATCAAAGGCAAGCTGAAGATGGCGGGCCTGCGGGGGCAGGCACCGTTGGTCGCATACATGTTTTTCCGCCTCGTCATGCCGATCATCGTTTTGATCGTGGCGTTCTTCTATGTGTTTTGGGTCGCA
>CADEFX010000320.1 GCA_902826715.1 uncultured Hyphomicrobiales bacterium
CGTGCGTCAACACGTGTCGGCTCGCTCATTTGTGGACGACGAATCGTCCACCCCCCAAAATCGATTTAGGTAGCGTCAGAGTCAAGGCCGCTTTGCCGCGTCAGTCGGTTTTCCAACCGATCATGCTTTAATGTGACGCTGCCAGTAGCCGGAGAAGTCCACCGACTTCTTGCGCCCAAGAGCTAGCTTCGTGACGCGCTCCACTTGCTCGCCGTTTGACGTGCGACGGTTGTCTTCGCGCCATGCTGCCTCTTGCGCGTAGCGCAGCAAGTAGGCGCCAGCGATATGGTGATGGTGGCCCATCTCGCCGCGACGCAGGCGGCTAAAGAAGCTTTCGGCCATATTCGTGCAGGCGCCGTCGAGGCTGTAAGCCTGATCGTGATTGATCCTCATCATCTGGAAACGAGCATGCAGGTCATTCCATGCCGGAGCTTCATCGGCATGGAGGATGGTGCCGGGCTCGACGCGGCTCCTGATCCATGACAGTGCATCGCCTTCCGTCTTGAACACGCCCGGAAGCGTCTCGCCGCCCTTCTCGCGGATCACAACGACGAACTTGCGCTTGCCGGACTGGTTCTTGGCGAGGCGGCGGTCAACGCGATCCTCGCGAAGGTTGGCGGGCTTCACGTATCCGCCGAACGCGGCTCCGTCGATTTCAGCCTCGGGGCGATCGTCACCGATGCGGCGGCCCTTCATTTCCTCGGACATGGCCTCGCGGAGCTTGTGCGCCAAAACGAAAGCCGACTTGTAGGACAGGCCGAGATCGCGGCTCATGGCCAGCATGCTCTTGCCCTTCACCTCGTTGCAGAAGATCGCGACCGCCGCGAGGTAGCCGCGCAAGGGCAGCTTGTGGCTGGCGAACAGCGTGCCCGACGTGATGCTGAAATCCTTGCCGCACTCGCGGCAGCGGAAACGGGGCGCACCGTTGCCACGGCGGCAGTCGTAGGCGTCGAGCGAGCCGCAGTGCGAGCAAACTGCATCACCGCTTCAATTGGATCAGGCGGTTTTCAGCGTCCTCTCGCCAAGCGCACCATCGGTTCATCCATTCTCGCCAGTCTTTTGCGGGAGATTCGAGCAAGAGCACGTTATCCGTCTGCCGCATTGCCTCTGCGAAGCGCGTTGTTAGAAACTCTAGATCATCTCTGTGAGGAACGGCCGAAATGACATCGCCTACGTGGTCGTACTCACGCACCCTTTGCCCTTGCCCCATGTTGTTTTGATAGAATGAGATCAGCATTTTCTCGACGGATTCCACTTTCTGCGCGAACTCGGTGCGGTCCCCGCTTCTGGCTACGTGCGTCCATGTAAGGATCAACTCCTTCATCAGCTTGGCGATCGGTGCTTGGTCGCGAATGAACGCCAAAGTCTGGACGATGGCCTTAAGCTTGTTCTCAACGTCTGCTGGATGCGTCCCTATTGGTGGGGATTGTGAAACGGCGGCGCGAAAGAACACTTTGTCGGTCTCTTCTGTGGGCAACCCCCTTTTTGCTTCCTGTTCGACACGCAGCGGCCCCGGGAGCTGCCGCAAGAGAACGTAAGCAAATCCGGCCGCAATGAGCGCCATTGGAAGCCAGGACTGCTGGAAATACGTCCACGCGAATGCCATGGCGGCTATGCCCAGCCGCAAAATGACATCGATAAGCGGATATTGCTGGATGAGAGATGTGTAAGCCTCGATCGACTTGCCAAGCCAATCGAGCCACCAAACCCGCCGCACCAGCTTTGCGAGACGTTCAAGCACCGTTGTGATCCCCCAGTTTTGGAATCTGGGGCATGAATAGCACACGTGCAGCCCATGCCCCTCAGCATGGCTGGCTTCCGCGCGGATGTGCAGCGCCAGAGCCGGTTACGCGGCTTGTGGCGTTTGCGCCATAATACCGGTCAAGTGCACCTTTGGCCAACTGACCAAGTGAACAGCTATCGGAGCCCCTCCTCGGCCAGGTCTTCGTCCTTGATGGCAATGCCTGGAGGATGAAGTACTGCGCGGTGGTGGTGACGTTAAGTGCGCGCGCTCCTTGATGTCGTCGTAAGCGTAGATGGGAAGAAGCAAGGCACGCGCTGCAGCTGCCCCGACGCCGTGCACCACATCGAGGTATGTACCGAGTTTTGCACCCTTATGTCGCCGTATTGACGTGACCTTGAAGGACACAGGCTCTCCCCCACGATAAGATCGTTTGCGCCAATGTCTCTTGAACTCTGCATCCTTGCCAGCGGCTCGGCTGGAAACACAGCGATGCTTCGCTCGCCAGCCGGTCTCTTGCTCATCGACGCAGGCATAGGCCCGCGCACGTTCGCCAGACGCCTCGAGGGCACCGGAGTCCACCCAAACGATATAGCTGCCCTTTGCCTTACTCACCTCGATTCCGACCACTTTTCCCCCAGTTGGGTCTCGACTTTATGCCGCCTAAAAATCCCCATCTATTGTCACGCCAACAAGGTCGACGGACTGACTGCGGGATCCCCCGAGCTGGTCCCCCATATACGCCCTTTCAATGACGCAGCCTTTTCGCCAATCCACGGTATCACCTGTGACCCTATAAGCTTCGCTCATGACCACCTCGGCTCGCATGGTTTCGTGGTCGATGGATTCGGCTATCGTATCGGCTACGCCACGGACCTTGGCCATGTGCCTTCGTACTTCTTTGACCGCTTCCGTAACCTCGATTGCATCGCGCTGGAGAGTAACTACGACCCCCAGATGCAAGCCGACAGTGGCCGTCCATGGTTCCTGAAGCGGCGCATCACAGGCGGCCGCGGTCACCTGTCCAACCTCCAGGCCCTAGCTGCGATCCGCAAACTTCTCGACCGCGCCCGCCAATTGCCCGATCACATCGTACTGTTGCATCGCAGCCAGGAGTGCAATTGCCCAAACCTCGTCCGTCGGCTGTTCAGCACTGATCAGCGCATCGCGGCGCGACTAACGCTTGCGCAGCAGTACGAACGCTCCCCTTGGTTAGGCCGCCAAATCCGCGAACCGCACTTGGGTGAGCAGCTGAGGCTTCCCCTCTGAACACCGAGGCTACGCCGGTTTGCGCCATCGGCTAATCGCCGCCATGGTGACGATGAGACACAATCCGAGCCCAAGCCCACACGCAACCATCGCGAATGTCTGCTGGAAGCCGACGAGCACAGCGTCCGTTTTCCCGGCGCTCGCTGCAGACGTGGCGAGGGCATGGTTCAGCGCAGTTAACCCCGATGCCGCGCCGATAACGCCAAGCGTTCGTGTGACCAGCGTCAGGCTACCGGCAACACCACGATCCGACTGCGGCAGCGTCGCGAGAACTCTGTCCGAGTACGCGACTTGAAACAATCCGAGCCCGAGGCCTTGCAAGCCGAGGCACGCGGCCATGTGCACAGGTCCCGGGTGGGCCGTCCAGCTCGCCACGAGCGACAGTCCCACGATGGAGATCGCAGTACCAAGGTAGGCAATGGGCGTCTGCCCGAAACGCGCCGCGAGTTTTCCGGCCGCCAACGATCCGACAATGACCCCCGTAGCGTTGCAGCCGAGGACCAAACCGCCCAACGCCGGTGCGAGCCCCGACGAGCCCGCTAAATGGAATGGCACCAGCAGCATCACGGCGAAGCCGGCGAGGTTGACCGCGATGCTGGCGAGGTTAAGCGCCAGGAAGGCTCGATCCTGGAACAGAGATGGCCTGATGATCGGATCCGCATGCCGAGATTCGTGGACCAGAAACGCTGCAAAGCAGATGAGCCCGCCGACCAGAAGGGCGCCCGTCGCCGCGGCGGCGTACTCCATCTCAGGTCGCGCCGCGGCCAGCAGAAGCGCGCCGAGCCAAGCGACGAGCAATAACGCTCCGGTCCAGTCATAGCGCCGCTGGGTCGAGACGCGCGGCATTGCTGGAATGAGCCAAGCCAATGCCAAGCCACCCAGCACAAGTGGCAGCCGTGCCCAGAACACGACGCGCCAACCGTAGCTCTGCACCA
>CADEFX010000321.1 GCA_902826715.1 uncultured Hyphomicrobiales bacterium
GAGAGAGCTGTCAAGCAAGCGTTGCCGCACAGGGTCGTAAAGACGGTTGTGCCGCTGGTGAAGTTCGCCGACGGTGAAGGCCGCCAATTCGATCCCGCAAGCCAGGTATGGTTTGATGGCCAGAGTCAGTGCTGGTCGGGAACGAAGCAGTTCACGTTCAAGGATGGCGATTGGTTCTACGGCAAGAAGGAGTGGGCCGAGGCCAACGGGTCTTGGAAGGCCATCTCCGGCGAGTCGCCCGAGCTCGTCAGCTGCGAGAGCGTTTCGTCTTTCGCGGCCAAGGCCAAGGCGTTTGCGGCCAAGGCGGCGGCGCAGAAGGGCAAGCTCGAGAACGCTGAGAATGCCGACAAGGGCGCCACCAGCCAGCCCACGCCAGCGACCCCGGCCCCGGTGAAGATCAAGACCGCCGAGAGCGATGTATCGGCTGTCGCCCAGAAGCCGGTGACCACGCCCGCGTCTGCCGAATGCAAGAAGTATTTCCCGAGCGTCGGCCAGATGATCGCCGTCCCCTGCACGGAATAGGCGCGGGTGTGCGACAGACACCGGTGCGGCGACGGAATTCACGTGTCTGATTTCAGGCAGTCAGCGCGGCGTTAATTGTCGCCGATGAAGAGGATTTCGCGGCCATGAACGACGAGTGGCAGATATGGTTCCCATCCGATCCGCCGGCCCGACAAGGGGCCAAGATGCCGGTCCGCGTCCCCGGCATGAAGGTGTCGATCGCGGTGATAGCCCAAGTTTGACGGGGCGAAGACAGCCGCTGCGCGCACCATGCAGGCCATTCGGAACGGCCGCCAGCGATCTCCGCACTGCCCATACTCCTTCCGGCGGTTTAGACTGATGCTCCAGCATAAGGGATGACATCAGGGTTGTATTCATGGCACTGCTCATCATCGAGCTCGACAGACGCATCGGCGACGCGGCCTCGTGGCGCGCCACGTTCAGCGACCTGTTGCCTGATCTTGAGATCCGATTCTGGCCGGCGTCGGGCGACGCCGCTCAGATCGACTATCTCGCCTTCATGCATCCGGACTTCAATGTCCTTCCGGCATTTCCCAATCTGAAGGCCATGTTCAGCCGCGCAGCCGGCGTGGACGACATCGTAGCTCACCCGAAATTGCCCAAGGTACCGCTCGGCAAGATTGAACCGCCGGGCGGCGATCCCATGATGACCGAGTACGTTGTGATGCACGTGCTTCGCCTGCATCGCGAGATGCCGAAGTATCAGGCGGCACAGGCGCGGAAGGAGTGGCTGCGCGTGCCGATCAAGCGCCCCGAAGAGCGCCGCGTCGGCTTCCTCGGCTTTGGCATGATGGCAAAGGCGCCCGCGCTCGCCCTGCAATCGTTGGGCTTCGCGGTGTCTGCCTGGGTACGTTCGCCGCGCGTTGGCGCCGAGGTGCCCGTCTTTCATGGTCCGGACCAGCTCGAGCCGTTTCTCAACCAGACCGACATTCTCGTCTGCTTGCTGCCGCTGACCAAAGAGACCGAAGGGATTTTGTGCGCCCGCACCCTTGCCATGCTGCCAATGGGCGCCATGCTGGTGAATGTAGGACGGGGTAGGCATGTCGTTGACGCTGACCTCATCGCCGCCCTTGATTCAGGTCAGCTAGAGCACGTCGCACTCGATGCGCTTTGGCCGGAGCCATTGCCGCCCGAAAGCCCGCTGTGGCTACATCCCAAGGTGACCCTGCTCCCACACGTGGCTCGACGACCGACGGTCCGCCAACTCGCGACGGAGATCGCCGCCAACATTCGCAGGCTGCGGTCGGGTGGTGGGCTGTTGCAACCGGTGCGCCTTGAGCTGGGGTATTGAGTGCACGGTGGATCACCAATCCCGATGGCGGACACGGCCGGGTCGGGACCGCAGATTCTCTTTGTCCTCACCCCATGTCTGATAGTGGCACTAATTCTCCGTACCTGCGACTTCGAGCGCAAGTCTGTTTGTCAATGTAAAGCTGCCGCACCAACATCGATGCGCTTACGGTGAAATTGGACTAACGGCTAACATAGGAGAACTGATCGGTTCGAACGGATGTCCGATTACAGTGCCGGATCACGGGCGCCTTTTTGGGCGGTTACGCTTGCTCAAGTTGCTTACGCTTGAACGTAGACTGAGTACTGAGAAGAGGGGATACGGGTATGCGGCCGAATAAAATCAAGCAAATGTGGCACGCAGGACAATATGTAACGCTTGGCTGGCTGTCCGTGTCGCACGGGTTCACCGCCGAGATCATGGCACGCCAAGGGTTCGATGCCCTGTGCGTCGACCTTCAACATGGCACTGCTGAGATGCGGGATGTCTGGCCGATGCTCCAGGCAATCTCGCAAACCGAGACGGTTCCCGTCGTGCGCGTAGCCTGGAACGAGCCGGCGACCATCATGAAAGCGCTGGACCTCGGCGCCTACGGCATTGTCGTTCCGCTGGTCAACACGGCAGCTGAAGCCGCAATGGCAGTGGCGGCGTGCCGTTACCCGCCGATAGGCATGCGATCTTCCGGTCCGGTGCGTGCTCTTCATTACGGTGGACCCGACTACGTGGCCCACGCCAATGATGAGATCGTTGTCATGGCCATGATCGAGACGAAAGAAGGACTCGCCAACCTCGACGCCATTTGCGCCACGCCGGGCCTCGACGCCGTCTACATAGGGCCGGCAGACCTGTCTTTCGCGCTGGGCATGGCACCGCGCGGCGACAATCCTGACCCCGTCCATCTCGCCACCTGCGACAGGATCCTGGAGACTGCACACAAGCACGGCATCAAGGCAGTCATGCACTGTGCCAGTGCAGCCTTTGCTGCGGGCGCCGTGAAGCGCGGCTTCGACATGGTCATGCTGACATCGGATCTCTCATGCATGATAGCGGGCGCGAGATTGCAACTCGACGAACTCAAAGCCAAGGCGGGCTGAACAGCGCACGGGCGCGCAGCCCGATCTATGCCCCGATCTCCAATTCGGCAAGCAGTACCGCCCATTGTGCGCCGTGCATATCGCGATCAGCTTGCGAGCCCTGCACCACGGGGCGTGGAAAGCAGAGCTTGATGACGGCGAGTTCGGGCATATCGAAACGCCTGACGAGCTGGGTCGGTTGATTGAAGAGCCTAGCGGCTGCCTCGGTCTGAAGCAGGCGTCGCACCGTCTCGAACACCTCCAGGGTTCCGCAGAAGACGTCAATCGTCACCCAGAATGGTCCGGCGTTCTTCGAGCGCACCTTGACGACCATCTCCTCAAGCCTAGGCACGGCGGCCCACCTCGCTGACTTCGAGCCGGAACGCCTGCATTGGCTCGTCGAGCTGCAGGACGTGGTTCAGTGCGAACTCATAGACAGCGCCGCGTTCTGATTGTGCCGGCGAATAGGGAAACGCAAACGTCGGTAGCTCCTCGTCCTCCGTCAGCGGATAGTGCAGCACATATGGATTGATCAGCTTACCGATCTCGGCCGCCATCTCGGCGGTCTCAGCGGTAACGAGTCCGAGAACGCCCACTTCGACAGGCGTTGCGTGACGGTTTTCCATCGCGCCGAGGGCAGAATTGACGCCGATGAGACGGAACTCCAGGGCGTAAGCCGACTGCGCAAGCCCCATGCGCGCTTTAATCTGATCCTCGAGAAAAACAGTCAGTTTTTCGATCCAGGCCTGTGCATTGCTGACGTAGCGCGCATCGCGCAATACGGCCATGATCGAGGTCTGGTAGCCGGAAAGGCGCGCACCTTCGAGCTTGACGGTATAAGTACCGGGCACCCACTTTGAGCCCTCGACGCGAACGCGGTGATCATCGAGCGCGAGATAGCGAGCGGCAGTGACATCAAGATGGCCACCCGGCTCGTAGAGGATGTACGGATCCGAGTTCTCGTAGAGCATGTGGGCGGAGACCGAGTGTGGCGTGCAGCGCGCGCCCTCGACCATCGGCACGACGGTGAACCCGT
>CADEFX010000322.1 GCA_902826715.1 uncultured Hyphomicrobiales bacterium
TGCCTCACCGGCAACCAAGGCGGCGAGGCCCGCCTTCAAGCCGGCCGTTGCAGGCGAGAGCATGCCGGTCGGGTAGGTGCCGATCTTGAAACCCAGTTCAGCTGCCCGTGACCGCGATGGCGTAGCCCGCGGCGCACCGGGAGACAGCACGGCAAAGGAAGGCTTCCCGAGAGTTGCGGGCGTAGGGCGCCGATATTGCCATCGGACTGATGATCGAACTCGCGGAGCGGCCGCGAGGCTCTTGAAGACGGTGAGTCAGAGCATTCTCAAGGCTCTCTCTTGCGTGCTTCACGCAGCAGGCAGGCGAGCGGCGCCGAGAGGGCAGCCGTGATTGCCATCAGGTAGAAGGCGTTGACATAGCCAATCATCGCCGATTGGCGCTGGATTTCGTTGGACAATCGCAGCAGCCCGGTTGTCGTCTCCGTACTCCATGACGCCGGCAGACTGGGAAACACCAGCGCCTCGCGATAGGGCGTGATGAACTCCGTCATGCGGGCGTAATTAATGCTGGTGGACCGGACCAGGATCAGCACGGCGAGTGAGATGAAGAGGCTGGACCCGAAGTTGCGCATCATAGTAAACACGGCCGAGCCTTCCGTGATTTGATGCCTTGGCAGAGTGCTGAAGGCTACCACAGTCATTGGCGTGAACGTGACGCTTTGGCCGAGCCCCATCAGAAGATTGCTCCAGAACACATCGAACTCGGTGAGATTGATGTCGAACTGCGCCATCCAAAATGCGCCGACAGCCTGAATAGCCAGTCCGGTTGCGATGGAAAGTCGCGGAGCAACGCGCGTCAGCTTGGCAATGAACAAGAACGCGATCCAATTGCCGATGCCTCGCGCCGCGATGAGCTGGCCGATCACGCTATCGGGATAGCCGCGCAAGTCATGTAGCAAGCTTGGAAATAAGACGAGCGCCGTGAAGTTCAGCATGCCCATGACGAAGGCGATCATGATGCCGACGGCGAAATTCCGGTCAAGAAGAAGACGCGGGTTCAGAAACGGCTGATTGGCTGTCAGGCAGTGAACGATGAAAATCCACAGCGCCAACGCGCCGACGAACGCGCACAGCAGGATTTCGCGCGACTCAAACCAATCCAGCCGTTGACCGCGGTCGAAGATCAGTTGCGCTGACACGAGTGCGATGGAAAGGGCGATAAAGCCGACCCAGTCGAAGCTCACTTTCTTGCGCTGTGTGTAGTCCTTGAGCGCGAACCAGATGCACACAAGCGCACAGATGCCAGGCGGCACGATCATGTAGAAGGCTGCGCGCCAGTTATAGGCTTCCGTTGCCACACTTCCCAGAATCGGACCGAGGACAGGGCCGAACACCGCACCCACTCCCCACATGACCAGGGCCGTTGCCTGCAAGTGCGGCGGAAACGTGCCGAGCAGGATGGCTTGCCCCATCGGCATGATCGGCGCGCCGAACAGACCTTGTGCGACACGGGCGAATATGAGTGTCTCGAGGCTGTTGGCAATGCCGCATAGGAATGAGGACACGGTAAAGCCCAGCACCGTGAAGAACATCATATTGCGCCAGCCGAGCCTGTTGGCGAGCCACGCCGTCATCGGCGTGGCGACGGCCGTCGCCACGAGGTTCAGGGTGATCACCCAGGAGATCTCATCCTGCGTCGCCGACAGTGCGCCGCGCACCTGCGGCAGCACCAGATTGGCGAGAGTGATGGTCATGCCGAACAGTAGATTGGAGAGCTGGACCATCAGCAGGATGAGCCATTGGCGGCCGGTCATGCTGAAAAGACCGCCTGCGGCGATTGTGGCACTCATTCCGGAATACGCTTCCTCGCCTCGGATTCGGCCGTCCGCCGATCAGGATCGGCCAGGCTACACTAACAGCACACCCGGATGCCATGCGCGATCATAATGGATGATAGCCTTGCGAAGATCGCAGCGCCCGCAAGAGGCAATGAGTCACTGTTGAGCAGGCTCAGGCGCCGAAGTTGGCAACCGAGACAAGCTCGCGCTTCTCATAGAAGTGATTGGCTTCGGAGACACCGACGCCTTGACCGATCATTCGGCAGGCAGGTTCAGTTCAAGAATGATCCGACCACCAACCCATCCGCCAAGCCGTCAAACTTGACCTGCTGTGCGTCAACGTCAGGGGCAGGCCAACGGCACATGAAAACTCGTTCTCGGCGATGCGGTGTGCCGGATGCAGATACTAGCGGTAGCCTGCCGACACGGCGCCGAACGCCTGACGACCTCATTGTGGGCGTCGGCGGAGATGCAACCTAGCTATATTTCGCTGATCCGCGAGACGTAGCGCGAGACCGACGCCGCCACCACCTGCTTGCCGTTTCCGTCGATCTGCCCCCGGCCGAAAAGGCGCCGTAGACCGCGTCGAATGCGAATTGCTCCAGCATCTTGGTCATGCGCTGCACCTTGTCGGCGGAGAAGCTGACACCGTCGGCAGATGGCTTCCAGGCTTCCGAACTGCGAGCGCGTCTTGGTGACATGGCCCGCCAGCGAGGACGTCGGCAAATCTGATATTGGCTCTGTGCTCGATCGCAGCTGCACATGCTCACGGCAGCTCTTGGCACTATCCGCACATTCGCGAGCGACCGGCATCAGGTCCGTGTTTTGACCCTGAACAGACCTCGCTGCTGCGCAAACCTCATCAAGACTTTTAAAGAAAGGTAGCTGCCTAGACTGCAGCAGCACGTTTGCTTTCTGCCCGGTGCATGAAGCCGGCGGGACGGATGAGCGTGCGCTCGTGGTTGCCCTTGCCGATGACCTCACGCTCGTCGTGACAGCCAACCAGGAAGCGGAGCTTCCGCCCGACGACCGCGACCAGCCGCACTTCGGCGGTCACCCTCATGCCGACGGGCGTGGCTGCCATGTGGCTCACATCGATCAGGGTCCCGACCGTATGCTCGCCGTCCAGCAGGTAAGGACGTAGTCCGTCGATACAGGTGCATTCGATCAAGCCCACCATGAAGGCGGTGGAGAGCACCGGCGGCATGTCGGCGAGACCAACAATGGTTTGGGAGAGGGCCAGGCCAGTAAAGCCCTCATCGACAACGACTGTCCTATGGAAAACGATACCAGGCTGAAGATCGAGATTGGGCATGCTGTGGCCTCCTGGAAAAGGCACAATTCCTGCAGGTCATAGCTGGAATTGGCCAGCCATGAGACCCAGGAACTGCGCTATGAGGAGACTGACCGGATGCGCCCGCTGGTGCTGTGAGAACGCCTTGATTTCACCTTCAGAACCGTTTGATTTAAGGCACAAAGCGACTGGTCGGGGGCGCTCGATCGGGTGCCGCGCTATACAGCCGACGACCGGATCATTCCGGTAGGCCGGCTTTTTTCAGCGATTCCCTGTAGAGGTCGAGGATCGGTGCGTGCCTGAGCGGTATCCGGGTGCGCAAGCCTGAGAGCGTCAGATGCGGCTCCAGCTTCAGCGCCTCTTGTACCATCTTTTTTGCGCGATCAAGTTGCCCGTCATTCACAAGTGCAACGGCGAGGACGCGAAGGGCCACCCCGAATCGCGGGTTTTCGGCGAGCGCCTTCTCGGCCCAGGTGACAGCCTCCTGGAATTTCGAGTCGGCGAGGCAAGCTATGGCCATTCCCGTCGATACGAACCAGCCGCGGGGATAACGCGGGCTGAGACGCTGTGATCGTTCCAGCAGTTTGCGGCCTTCCACAGGATTGCCATTGGCCGCCTCGACCCATCCCGCCATGCCCAGTGCGATGGCCGAGTTCGGATTGATATGCAGGGAGCGGTGGAAGAGGTCCAGCGCCCGCACCCCGTCCCGCTCGAACGTCCATATGGCAAACGCCGACTGCCAAAGGACATTGGCATCGGTTCTGGCCAGATCAACGGCGTCCCCTGCCAATTGAACCGCCCTGGCGCGCTGGCGGTCCGGCTGGTCACCCCAGCCCTGGAAGTG
>CADEFX010000323.1 GCA_902826715.1 uncultured Hyphomicrobiales bacterium
GCCCAAGCGCGGGCGTTTTCTCCGCGCGTACAACCTGGGGCTCGACAATGCGCGGGCGTTCGTCGGCTACGCTTGCAGCGAGGGCAACGGCAATTGGGGCGTGGAGATGGACGGCGCCGCGCCCGTGCGCAACGCATCGAAAGTGGGGGACATCAGGCCGTCGGAAGGGCCGGCGGGCGCCGTCGAAGAGGCGGTAGGCAACGTGATGGTGGGCGACGCCCTGGAGATCACGCGCGAGCGCGCGCTGATCGAGCAAGGGTGGCCACGCGAGAAGCAGTAACCGGCAATGGCGGAGCGGGGATAGTTCTCCGGCGTGCGCTCGAGTCAAGCGCCGCACTCTACCGGGATGTTGCGTTCCCGCACGGGCGGGGTGGTGCCCGTGGAGAGGGTCAACTCATCTGATGAGTGGAAACAGGATTCGGCGCGAGCCGAAACCGTTGATCGACGCTGCGCCGCCTCGACGTCCCCGCAAACCGGGTCGGCGTGACTGCGATCAAGACAGGGGGGAATCGCCCTCTCATTTCCCCCTTGTAGCGAGCCCGCTCTGCGGCCTGCCCTGGATCCCGCACCCAGGGTGTGCCCGGAGCGGGCTTCCCTTTCCAGCGGATTAGTTGGCGCTCACTTTGGTCGTCAGCACGGACGGCACACGGCGGTTGGCCACAGGCGTCTTGCTCGGATCGCACGATGCGGGCGCGTTGAGGAGGCCACGTCCGTAGACTCGGTCCGGTCCGGGTATGCCGAGATCCCGCACAGGCAAATGCTGCAGAACGGCAGTCTTGGTGCGCGTACGCGGCAAGGTGCGATAGACCGAGGCGACGACCGCAGTCACATAGGGCGTGGCAAAGGACGTGCCGGTCTGGAAGCCCTGGCGGCCGTTCGGAAGGGCTGTCCAGATGTCGACACCAGGCGCGGCGATGTCGATATAGTCGCCCTGGTTGGCGCGGCGGTAGCCGCGCAGATCCTTGCTGATGGCGGTGACAGCGACCACTTCCGAATAGGCGGCAGGGTAGCTCGGCGGTGCACCTGGGCCACCGTTGCCGGCAGCAGCAATGAAAACGACGCCGGGGCGTGTGACGCCGTCGACGCGCCGCGTCTGGCTCATCTTCGCGATCGCGGTCTTGACGAGATCGTCGCTTGGCCCCGAGAGGCTGAGGTTGATGATCTGCACCTGCATGCGCTCCATCCAGTCAAGGGCTTCGAGCAGATGCATGGTGGTGGAGACAGGCAAGCCTTTCTCGTCGGCGAAGAAGATATCCGCGACAAAGAATTTGGCGCGCGGGACGAGGCCGGGCGTGCTGCTCTTGGGATCGCCGGCCAGCAGGGCCAAGACGCCCGTTCCGTGCAGATCGTTGCCAGGTGCGCGCTTCTCCGGCCCGATGACGCCATAGCTGATGCGTCCGGGATCGTGGCTCAGGGCCGGGTGTGAGCCATCGATGCCGGTGTCGATGACGCCGATTTTCAGATCGCGGGCGCAGACGCCGTGCTCACCATGCCAGCCGATGGTCTGAGCGCCATAGCAGCGATCCGGCGTGCAACCGCCGGTTGATTTGGCCGGCTCGTGAGAGACCTGTGAACTCTCTCCCTTGGCCTGAGGATAGAGGCGGTACTGCTGGTTGAAGCTGATCGTGGAGTCGGGGGCAGCCTGCTGCAGCGCCGCTCGCGCCTGCACGATGTCGAGGTGAGGTGGCACCACGAGCTGAGTGACGGTGGTGCCAATCACGTCGAAGCTACGGCTGTTCTTGACCTTCAGGCCGAGGTCGGTCGCGTTCTTCAGCGCCTGCGCGCTGAGATTGCGGGCGAGAATGTGCGCCTGATTGACAAGGGGTACTCTGAGTCCCAGGTCGCCAGCCAACGGGCGGCGCGGCGCGTCCTTGCCTGCCCCGTCAGCGGATTTGGCAGATGCCGCGGCTGCGGCTGCTGCCTTGGCCGTCGCTTCCGCTGCTGCCCTGGTTGCGGCTTCGGCAGCGGCTTGCAACCTTTCGCGCTCCCGCTCCTCTTCCCTGGTCCGGCGCTTGGTGGTTTTGCTATTGTCCGTATTCTTATTCTGCAGGATCGGATTTGTATTGCCGGCGGCCGGTGCGATGGTTGTCTTCTCCGACCAAGCTTGGGCTGTGCTTGCCTTTATGGTCTGGGAGAGAGATTGTCCTGTGGGCTTGCCCTGCCCCGTCATGTCCTGCGCTCGGTTCGTGGCACCAGTGGTGACCTTGGTGGTTGGAACGGCTGGCGTGGGCGTCGTGGTTACGATTGGCTTGGTCGGAGCGAGCCACCGGCTCAAGACGCCCTGCAAGGTCGACGGGACGTCAGGAGTATCGTCGGCGTCCGCCCCCGCCGACGCTGGCCGCGTTCTTTCGCCCTTCTTGGCGCCGGCGGTGTCATCATCATCGTCGTCCGCCTTGACCTCTTCCTTACTTTTCTTGTCGGTCCTCGTAGCGGGCTGGGTATTGGGCTTGACGGGCAGCCTGACCTTCGGCGGCTCCCAGTCATCCGAGTCCCTTTTTTGGCGCCTTTTACCGGCGTCGGCGTCGGCGGCGCCCCAGATCTGGCCGAAGACTGTCGAACGCTGAACCGAAACTTGCGTTAACGAGGAGAGGAGGAAGAGGGCACCCGCCAACATGCAGACACAGACAACCAAGCAGCTGGTTCTCACGAGCTGCCTTCGCATCCGGTGCAATTGTTTGCCAATCCCCATTGGACGTTGAATACCCCCGCCTACTACGCCCACATTAGAGCATTTGCGATGAAATCGCGGATATTGTGGGGCAGGATTCTATTTTTTTGTGTCTCGTTGTGGAAATGCCGCCGATGTGCTCGAAGCACAGAAAAGTCGCGGCGTTCGACAATCGATGTTGAACCAGGTCGAGGAACTGCATGTCTCGCAAAGCTGCCGGGCCTGAAATCGAGCGCCTAATCCAAATCTTGGCGCGTTTGCCGGGCCTGGGCTCACGGTCGGCGCGCAAGGCGGCGTTGAGCCTCATCAAGCGGCGCAACGATCTCCTGCTGCCGCTGACGGAGGCGCTGAATGTGGCCGCCGAAAGGATCGTGACCTGCGATCTGTGTGGCAACATCGACACAATTTCGCCATGCACGATCTGCGAGGACGAGCGGCGCGACCGGTCGATGATTGTGGTGGTGGAGGACGTCGGCGATTTGTGGGCCCTTGAACGGGCCGGCGTCGTTAATGCGCGATACCACGTGCTGGGCGGACAATTGTCGCCGTTGGACGGCATTGGCCCCGACCAGCTGAACATTCCCCGTCTCATCGAACGTGCGCGGCCGCCGGAGGTTGTGGAGGTATTGTTGGCGCTGAACGCAACGGTGGAGGGGCAATCGACGGCGCACTACCTGCGCGAGCAGCTTGCGCCGAGCGGCGTCAAGGTGTCGGTCCTGCAGCAGGGCGTGCCGGTCGGCGGCGAACTCGATTATCTGGACGAGGGAACGCTGGCGGCCGCAATCAAGGCGCGCCGGTCGCTCTAGGCGCGTAAAACGAGCTTGCTCCTGCCGCCGGATGAACACAATGTGACCCATAATGCGTGTTGTACGGAGCAATTGGCTTATTGTTGCAGCGCGTACGTTTTGAAAGCGTAAGCAGCATTGGGGGACACAGCGTGCGTTTGTTTGTGGTGTGGCTTGGCGTTGCTTTTTTCGCGTGTATGACGTCGATGGCGACGGCAGCACCGCCGGAGCGAGGCGAGCCGGTTGTCCTGGCACAGGCGGTATCGAACAAGGCGCTGGTGCCGCGGCGGGCCCAGCCCATCCCCCCCAAGCCCGTATCGGATGAAGAGACGGCCAAGGCAGCGCGCATCAACAAATGGACGGTGGCCGTGGCGGGCGGACTGCTCGAAGGAACGTTCGTGCGTTATGCGGCAG
>CADEFX010000324.1 GCA_902826715.1 uncultured Hyphomicrobiales bacterium
CGAGAGGGCGGGTGACGGTGAGGGCGTCGAGCTTGGTGCGGTCGAGGTCGGCGGCGAGGCGCGCCCAGGCTTCGCTGCGCTTGGGCAGAGGCGCCATGACGCTGTCGATACCGGCGAGGGTGATGCCGCGCAGGATGAAGGGCGCGACGGAACCGGGCAGGTCCATGCCTTGGGCAAGGCCGCAGGCGGCGACGCAGCCACCATATCTCGTGGCGCTGATGGCGTTGGCGAGCGTGGTGCTGCCGACGGAATCGATGGCGCCGGCCCAGCGCTCTTTGGCGAGCGGCCGCGCTGCGCCCGACAACTCGGAGCGGTTGATGACGTCGCTGGCGCCGAGGGATTTCAGATAGCTCTCTTCCTCGGGACGGCCGGTGGAGGCGATGACCTGGTAGCCGAGCTTGGACAGAAGCGAGACGGCGACGCTGCCGACGCCACCGGCGGCGCCCGTCACCAGCACCGGGCCGCTGGCCGGCGTCACGTCGTGCTTTTCCAGCGCCAGGACGGCCAGCATGGCGGTGTAGCCGGCCGTACCGATGGCCATGGTCTGGGCCGGGGCCAGGGCCGCTGGTTTCTTGATGAGCCAGTCGCCTTTCACGCGGGCCAGTTGCGCATACCCGCCCAGATGGGTCTCGCCCACCCCCCAGCCGTTCAGGATGACGTCGTCGCCGGGCTGGAAACCGGCATGGCCGGACTGCGTGACCTTGCCCACGAAATCGATGCCCGGGATCATGGGCCAGCGGCGCACGACCGGGGCCTTGCCGGTGATGGCGAGGCCGTCCTTGTAATTGATGGTGGAATGAGAGACGCGGACGGTGACATCACCATCCATGAGATCGGCTTCGCCCAGGTCAGACCACACGGCGGTTGGGGCCTTTTCGCCCTTCGCCAGCACGAGTGCCTTGAACTTTTGCATTGCTCGACCCCTTCCGGACCCAACCTAGGGGATAGGCCAAGGAAGAAAAAGTGTCGAGCGTCGAGGACGGGGCCGATGTTGCTTCGAGCTGCGCCACTCCGACGATAATTTGGTAAATTCTTGCCCGGACAGGTTTGAATTTGCCGGCCAAACCTCAGCGACTGGACGAATACATGGAGAATGCAACCCGGAGATACAAATACAATAAGCTGGATCAACTATGATGCCTGCAAATCCCGAAACAAATCTGGTGTTTCATCAAATTTACCGGGTCGATCCTCCAAATATATCTCCAATCTACTCTTAGTGGCCCGCCAGACGCACTCACTTGCGGCTGGAATGCCACACTTTATAAATGACAATACAAGTAAAACGTAGCCTGATTTTTGCGATGCAATAACTTTTTCGCTTGGCAGAAGGAACCGTCCAACCTTAAGGTTCGTTCATCGGCGCGTGTGTATGCGTCAACCCACCCACCGGACAACGCCGGTGAAGGAGGCACGATGGAACTGAAGATGAGGCTGAACGTGCTTGCCGCGATCATGTCCTTTGCGTTCCTGGCGGCAGTCGTGTTCGGAATGATCTGACCAAACATTCCGCGTTCAGCATTCCCCCCTTCAGACGGATTTGAGTAGAAAATACCGACAGACACGAAGAGCCGCCGCAACCATCGGCGGCTCTTTTACGTTGCCGTCCCGATCAGCGCTTGATGAAGTAGCCCAGAACAGCGCCGATCAGCGGATAGACCTCGCGGCGCATGCCTGGGCTGATGCTCGAGACAAACGCGGTCACGGGTTCGACAAGCGTGAGGGCAGCGAAGATCAGCGCGAAGATGAGGGCTGAAGTGAGCGTGCCGCTGGTGGGGGTGCCCACACCCTGCAGAACCAGCGAGCCGGAAAACCCTACGACCGTCACCAGCAACGCTACCACTATGGCATAGATGAAGATGTCAACGGCGCCGCCGAATTTCGGCAGATAGCGCAAGATATGCGGTGCGGCAAACCAACCAACCGCGACCTGCAGGAGCAGCAAAATTAAACGTGCGAGCATAGCGGTTCTCCCCCTCGGCATCCGTCGTGCCCTCCATGACCCGGCACGACTCGGACCCGCAGACGCCAGGGTAGCAGGCACCACAGCGACGAGCGAGCGCGGCTCAAACGGATTGGCGTCTCGCCGCGGCCCAGGTTAGGCGGTAGGACAAGCACACGATTCCTCGCAGAGCATGAAGGCAGCGTGACAGGCATGAGCGCGGAGAGCGTCAAATCGGGAATTGCCGCCGTCGATGAGTATCTCGACACCGGCTACGCCAAGGTCGTGGGCATGTCGTCTCGCTTTGCGGCGGCGGTGTGCTGCGGGCTTTTGCGGCTTCAGACCGACCTTGGGGTCAAGGGCCCCGTGGCGGAGATCGGCACGTTCGAAGGCCGGTTCTTCATTGCGCTGGCCCATGCGCTGGCGGACGGTGAAAAGGCACTCGGTATCGATCTGTTCGACTGGCCCAACCCGCAGGTCATCGACCGCTTCGAAGCCAATTGCGCCAAACACGGCGTGCCGGAGGCAAAGCGCATCACCTGGCGGGCGGACAGCCGCACGATGAAACCGGAGGACCTGCTGGCGAAGCTCGGCGGAGCGCGCGTGCGCCTGTTTCATGTCGACGGAGAGCACTCGCGGCATGCGCTGACGCGCGATCTGGAACTGGCGACAACCGTGCTGGGCGAGGGCGGCGTCATCGTACTCGACGACATGCTGCATCCGGGCTACCCGACGCTGATGATTGCCGTCCAGGACTACCTGCAGCGGCATCCCGAGATGGTCGTGCTGTGCATCATCGACCGCGAGACGATCGTGGCGGCGACCAAGTTCGTGATCTGCCAGGCGGCGTGGTTCAAGCGCTATGAGGAAAAGCTGCTGGAAGCCTTTAAGGACAACGTGTGGCCGCTCGGCGCCGACTTCGAGCCACACTGGTGCCTGGTGCTGTCGCTCGATACGCGGCTGGCGGACATCGTCTAAGGCTGTGCAATCGCAGGCGTGACAGCGCAACCGTGACGCTTGTGTCCGGACGAACGGACTGTCTAACTACGCCGGCCAACAACGACAGCCCGGGACGCCTGATGACCACCGCCGAGACCCTTGCCGAATTCCTCGTGTCCACGCGCACCGAGGATCTCCCGAAGCAGACGACCGATTTGGCCGCGATGATCGTGGCCAGCACGCTCGCCAGTGCTGCCTGCGGCCGTCACATCGCGTCCGCGAAGACCATTCGCGACATCGAGGTCGAGCGTGGCGGGCGCCCTGATGCGACCCTTTGGTTTGAACCGGCCATCAAGCTCCCGGTCGTTGGAGCCGCGCGCGCCAATGCGCTGATGGGCGACGCCGGGGCCTCCGACGACAGCGACCTTCGCAACATCGTGCATGCGGGTACGCCGCTGACCGCAACGTCGCTCGCCATCGCGGAGAGAACCGGCGCATCGGGCAAGGATGTGCTCGCCGCCATCGTGCTTGGATACGAGGCAGCCGGACGCATGGGCGAGGCGATCATTCCGCGTTTCGACTTTCGCGGGCATCACGGCTGCATGGGCGCTGCATTCGCCGCGACCGGCGCGGCCGTGCGGCTGCTCGGCCTCGACGCGCGCCAGGCGGCGCATGCCCTCGTGCTGACGGCAACCTCCATCGGCGGCGTCACCAAGGCGGCGGACACCAGCGTGTCGCGCGAGTACCACGCGGGCGCCGTCACCGTGGCCGGCATCGAGGCGGCGCTGGCGGCCAAGCGCGGCTATACGGGCGAGCTTAAGCTGCTCGAGATGGAGCGCGGGTTCTGCCAGGTGTTCGGCGGACCCGACGCGGACGCCGCAGGCATCACGCGCGACCTCGGCAAGAGCTGGGACATCGTCACCGACATGGCCATCAAGCTGGTGCCCGGCGGCCATCCCAGC
>CADEFX010000325.1 GCA_902826715.1 uncultured Hyphomicrobiales bacterium
ACGAGCGCGTGACATCCCGAGCGGTCACGTTTGTGCGGCCGTTTTCGTTGAATGGCGTCGACGGAGAGCTTGCTGCCGGCAGCTACACGATCGAAACGACCGAGGAGCCCATCGCCGGCTTGTCCTTTCTCGCCTACCGGCGCGTATCGACCGCTATTGTCCTGTCCGCGAACGGCGGCCGGTCGAGACAAATCGTAACGATCGATCCGCAAGATCTCGAGGCAGCCGAGGCGCGGGATGTCTCGTCCTTGAAAGGGGTGACGTAGATGGAGCCACCAGTCGTTCTTGATCGGGACCGAGGCATGGCCGCGCAGCATGCTACCGATCTGCGTCGCCTCCTGGCCGAGGTCGAGGAGAACGAGGCGGCCCTGCGGCAACGTCAGGAAGACCTCGAGGATCGGCTTGCCACCGCACCGGCGGCAACGTGGACAGAAGCCGCCGAGCGGGCACGCTATCTGCTGAAGCTGTTCCTGGACACGACCCAGGGCCGGGATCCCCGGCGGCAAAAACTCGTTGCCAGTCTGCTGGAAGATTTTGCAAGGCTGTCGCGAGACGGCGAACAACCTAAATGCTAGCACAGAGGAGAGACCGACGTGGCAAAAGGCAACAATCAACGTGGCAATCGCGAGAAACGAAAGCCGAAAGCCATCAAGACGAAGCCGACGGCGGCAGCCGCGTCGCCTTTCGCGCCGGCACCCGGCATGAGCAAAGGCAATCCCGGCGGAAAGAAACGATAGATCCTGCAGCGGCTGTCATGCGCTGACCGGCTTATGACTCATGCCGGAGCTGGCAGCGCTGACGCTTCGTCGCGCGGTATTTCTTGACTTTCGGCATGCTTGAGCCTACCTAAGAGCACGCATTGGCACTCGCCAGCAATGAGTGCCAATCCCGAACTTCCACACCGAAACAGACTTTGAGGCGCCCGCACTGCGTGGCGCCTGACGCTATTGGAGCATCACAACAATGAAGTTTCGTCCTCTCCACGATCGCGTGGTGATCAAACGCGCGGACACGGAAACCAAAACGGCTGGCGGTATTCTCATCCCCGATACTGCGGGAGAGAAGCCGCAAGAGGGCGAGGTCATTGCCGTGGGCCCGGGTGGCCGCGACGAAGCCGGCAAGCTGATCCCCATCGATCTGAAGAAGGGGGACAAGGTGCTGTTCGGCAAGTGGTCGGGCACCGAGGTCAAGATCGACGCCAAGGATCTCCTCATCATGAAGGAGAGCGACATCATGGGCGTGCTCGAAAAGTAAGCTGGATACGCCCAACTCACCTTTTTGCCTTTCGTTTTTGAACTGATTCTGACAGGAGCCAGATCATGGCCGCCAAGTCCGTAAGATTTTCCGCCGACGCGCGTGACCGCATGATGCGCGGCGTCGATACACTTGCCAACGCCGTGAAGGTGACGCTCGGGCCCAAGGGCCGCAATGTCATCATCGACAAGAGCTTCGGCGCCCCGCGCACGACCAAGGACGGCGTGACCGTCGCCAAGGAGATCGAGCTCGACGACAAGTTCGAGAACATGGGCGCACAGATGGTGCGCGAGGTCGCCCAGAAGACCAACGACATGGCCGGAGATGGCACGACTACGGCCACCGTCCTGGCTCACGCGATCCTGCGCGAGGGCATGAAGTCAGTCGCCGCCGGCATGAATCCGATGGACCTGAAACGGGGCATCGAGAAAGCGGTGGCCCAGGTGGTCGAGGAGATCCAGAAGAAATCGAAGAAGGTCAAGGACGCCTCCGAGATCGCGCAGGTCGGCACCGTTGCGGCCAATGGCGAAAAGGCCATCGGCCAGATGATCGCCAAGGCCATGCAGAAGGTCGGCAACGAGGGCGTCATCACGGTCGAGGAGGCCAAGGGCCTCGATAGCGAACTGGAAGTCGTGGAGGGCATGCAGTTCGATCGCGGCTACCTCTCGCCCTACTTCGTTACCAATGCCGAGAAGATGACCGTCGAGCTGGAAGAGCCCTACATCCTCATCCACGAGAAGAAGCTCGCGAGCCTGCAGGCGCTGCTGCCGGTGCTCGAAGCCGTCGTACAGGCCGGCAAACCGCTGCTCATCATCGCCGAAGAGGTCGAGGGTGAGGCGCTCGCCACGCTGGTCGTCAACAAGCTGCGCGGTGGCCTGAAGGTCGCGGCCGTAAAGGCCCCGGGCTTCGGCGATCGCCGCAAGGCCATGCTGGAGGACATCGGCGTGCTCACGCATGGCCAGGTGATCAGCGAGGACCTCGGCATCAAGCTCGAATCGGTGACGCTCGACATGCTGGGCAAGGCCAAGCGCGTCTCCATCACCAAGGAGAATACGACGGTGATCGACGGCTCGGGCAAAAAGAAAGAGATCGAGGCCCGGGTCAACCAGATCAAAGCGCAGATCGAAGAGACAACGTCCGACTACGACAAGGAGAAGCTGCAGGAGCGGCTGGCGAAGCTTGCCGGCGGCGTTGCGGTGATCAAGGTTGGCGGCGCCACCGAGGTGGAAGTCAAGGAGCGCAAGGACCGCGTCGATGACGCGCTCAACGCCACGCGCGCAGCCGTCGAGGAAGGCATCGTGCCGGGCGGCGGCGTGATGCTGCTGAAAGCGTCCAAGGCGATCACGGTGAAGGGCGACAACGAGGATCAGGACGCCGGCATCAACATCGTGCGCCGGGCGCTGCAGGCCCCGATCCGGCAGATCGCGGAGAACGCCGGCGTCGAGGGCTCGATCGTGGTCGGCAAAGTCATGGACGAGCGCTCAGGCGCGTTCGGCTACGACGCGCAGGGCGACGAGTACGGCGACATGATCGAGAAGGGGATTATCGACCCAGCCAAGGTCGTGCGCATCGCGCTCCAGGATGCCGCCTCCATCGCCGGCCTGATGATCACGACAGAAGCCGGTGTCGCCGAGGCGCCAAAGGCCGCCGACGGACATGCCGGCCACGACCACGGCGGTGGCGGCATGGGCGGGATGATGTAGCAGCGCGTCAGACGGCAGCACGGGTGCGGGCGATCGTTGTGTCCGGACCCGGTGCTGCCGTGCGTCTGCCGGTCTTCGGAGCGCCGCACTCCAAGCCGCAAGGCAGTCCATGCGAGTGATCATCCTGCTGCTGGCCATGAGTCTGGTTGCCGAGCCGGCATTATCTCAAGTCCTGCCGGCGCCGGCAAAGCCGCGGGGCGAACCGCCTTCCGACAGCGCGCTCACTTTCAGAGACGCCAAGGAGCTCACCGATTGCGAAAGCCGGTGGGAAGCTGCAACACACATGACCAAAAAGCAGTGGTTACAAACCTGTCGCCGGATTCTGGATCGGCTGCGCCTTCTGGATCTGTGAGGCGGCGCGAGGCCAACGAGGTGATGGCTTGTCGGGAAACATTCCATGAATGAAAGCATCGCTCAACTCGATAGCCTCCTGCGAGACGTCGTGGACCATATCAAAGCGGGGACAAAACCCGACAGACGGGCGGCAGTCGCCACGACACTAGCCTTCACGATCAAATCGACGCGCTGACCAATCTTCCCATCAGCAGCATCGCTCGGTGTGATGGCGCCGAGCCATTGAACTGGCCGCGCGCTCATCGCTGGTCTGCGTTATTCCTGCTAAGTTCCGCGCGGCATAGACGTGGAGCGATGTATGCATCCGAAACTGGCAGTGGCTCGCTCGCTCATCAGGAATACGGCCATGGCTGCCCCAGAACGGCGGCGGCAATTGAACCAACTCACGGCTGATGTGCGCTACGACTACGATCAGGAAATACTTCGAATCCGCTCAGATATATCGGCCATTGGCATGTCGGCACCTCACGTAATGTGGAGGGCTGTTTTGCGGGTCCTGGTTCGTACGGCGCCGGGCGAAGCAACCGGTG
>CADEFX010000326.1 GCA_902826715.1 uncultured Hyphomicrobiales bacterium
GTAGCGGCGGCTGTCTGCGCGGCTGCATCCGGAATGCCGGGCGGAATGTGGAAGCCCAGCGACAGTCCGCCGCCTGCGGCGGCCGTACCGACGAGGAAGCTGCGCCGGCTCAATGGTGCGGTTTTGAGCATGTCGCCCCCTCAGATCTTCTTGCCGTCGATCGAGGCGCTGCTGTTGCCGGCAGCAAGGTGGATAGCGGCCCGGATGCGCTGGTGGGTGCCGCAGCGGCAGATATTGAGCATGGCGTCGTCGATATCGGCATTCGTCGGTTTGGGCTTGCTCTTCAGCAGCGCCACCGCAGTGAGGATCTGCCCGGACTGACAGTAGCCGCACTGCGGAACGTCGAGCGTGACCCAGGCGCGTTGCACCGGATGCGAACTGTCGGCCGACAGGCCCTCGATGGTCATGATCTTGTCCGTCGCCTTCAGGCTCGAAATCGGCATGACGCAGGAGCGTTGCACTTCCCCGTTGATGTGCACAGCGCAAGCGCCGCATTGCCCGACACCGCATCCATACTTGGTGCCTGTCAGCCCGACTTGCTCGCGGAGAGCCCAGAGCAAGGGCGTGTCGGGATCAGCTTTAACGTCGATGGTCTTGCCGTTGACGTTGAGCTTGGGCATCGGGAAGTCTTGTCCTCGCGTGCGATAGAGGGCCGCCCCTGGGTCGGCGGCGTTTTGACGCGCGCCGTCCCACAATGTTCCTGGGTTGCGGATTACCCGGACAATGCGTCCAGCCTACGACACGGTGCTGCGCATCCGCCATCACATTTGCTTTAGGACGCCGGTTCCGGGCCGTTCACGATGCGCGCCGCTGTCATGCGTTTCATGTCCGCATCCGAATAGCCAAGTTCCGTCATTAGCGTACGCGTGTCGGCGCCAAGCTGCGGTGCGAACCGGTCCGCCTCGCGCGTCATGCCGCGATACAGCACGGGTTGCCTCAGTGTGCGCCGCACAGGCGTCGGCTCCGTAAACATCGTGTCGAAGAATCCCACGGCTGCGAGATGGGGATCGTCGAGCAGCTCATCGGTATCGTTGATGGGCCCGCACGGCACATCCTCGCCCTCGAAAATTACCAGCCATTCCTTCGATGTGCGGGTGCCGAGTGAGCTTGCGAGTATCGCGTACAGCTCGTCCGATTTCTTGCTGCGCTCCGCGTTGTCGTTGAACCATGGCGCCGCCGTCACGTCCTCGCGGCCGACCACCTTGAGCACCCGGCTCCACTGCACTGCGGTATAGGGCAGCACGGCCACCCAGCCATCGGCAGTCTTATACGGCTTGCGGTTGCGCGACAGGGCGCGGTGATAGCCCGTCTTGGCGTTGTCAGCGAACGTTGCGCCCATCAGGTGCTCGTTGAGCGAGAAGCCCGCCATCGCCTCGAACATCGGCATTTCCACGAGCTGGCCCTGGCCACCGGTGCGCTCGCGATGCAGCAGCGCTGCCAGCACGGCATAGACCGTGCACAGTGCCGCGACTTTGTCGGCCGTCACGGTCGCATGATAGGCAGGCTCGCCGTCGCGCATGCGGTTGAGGCCCGCCAGGCCGCTCGCCGCCTGGATGATGTCGTCGTAGGCGGGCTTGCCCGCATAGGGGCCATCGCTGCCGTAGCCGAGCGCCGCACAGTAGATGAGCTTCGGATTGAGCGCGTGCACCTCCTCCCATCCGAACCCGAGCCGGTCCAGCGCCTGCTGACGCATGTTGTGCACCAGCGCATCGGACGTCTTGATGATCCGGCGCAGCAGCTCCTTGCCGTCCTCATGCTTGAGATCGACCGACAGCGACCGCTTGTTGCGATTGTTGTTGGCGAAGGTCGGGCCGATGCCCGGCGCGCCCTGCGGCGGTACGGCCCGGTTCATATCGCCTTCGATGGTCTCGATCTTGATCACCTCGGCGCCGAGATCAGCCAGAATTTGCGTCGCGAAGGGGCCGAGCACGATCGTCGTGATGTCCACGATGCGCAGACCGGCGAGAAGCGGATACATGGTCGTCGAGGACTCCTGGGATCAGCCGCGCGCCTTCGGCCGCATGAAATGCTTCCACGGGTCGGGGAATGTGCCGACTGGAATTTCGATCAGTGCGGGCTCGCTGCCCTTGATGGCCGCCGCCATCTCCTTGCGCAGCGCTTTGGGTGTCTTTGCCCGTACGGAGCGAATGCCGAAGCTCGCGCCGAGCTTCACGAAGTCCGGGTTCTTGAGATCGCTCGCGATCACGCGCCCCTCGTAGTTGTCGTGCTGCAGGCGCCGCACGTTGCCGTAGGCATCGTCGGTGAACACTAGCGCCACCACGCCGATGTTGTGCCGCACCGCGGTCGCCAGCTCCTGCACGCCGAACATGAAGCCGCCGTCGCCGCTGACCGACACCACCGTGCGTCCGGGCATTGCAGCCTTGGCCCCGAGCGCGGTCGGCAATCCCCAGCCGAGCGTGCCTTGATATCCCGTCGTCAGATAGGTGCGCGACCCATACACCGGAAACAGCAGCCGGCTCGCGTAACTGACTTGTGTCAGTTCCTCCACCAGGATGCCATCCTCCGGTAGCTCCGCCCGGATGGCATCGATCCAGGTCTTCTGAGGCGCCAGCGCGTTCACCTCTTCCGCCAGCGCGGCTTTCAGCGCCTTCATGTCCGCCGATCTGCTGGCGCGCTTGGTGTTGTGCTTTTCCAGGCGCCCTGTCAGCGCCCGCAGGCCCTCCGCCGCATCGGCCACGACGGCCACGTCCGCCTTGCGGATGCGCCCGATGCGCGCCGGGTCGATGTCGAGGTGCACCACCTTCAGCGCATCGTCGCTGCCCCAGTCGAGCTGCTGTTGCAGCCGTGTGCCGACGCCCAGCACCACATCGGCATCTTTCCAGAGGCGATATCCCGTCGGCATCCGATGGCTCAGCTCATGCCGGTCGTCCAGCACCCCGAGCCCCGTGCGATAAGCCACCACCGGCGCCTGCAGCATTTCGGCGATGGCGCGCACCTCCGCGCTCGCGTCCTGCGCCCCGCCGCCGACGATGATGAGCGGCGCCTTGGCCTTGCCCAGCAGCTTCGCCGCCGCCTCGATGGCATCCTCGTCGATGGCCGGCGTCAACCGCCGCACCGGCTCATCGTCGAAAGCCACGTCGGCGCTGCGCCGCCACATGTTCCAGCCGCACTCGATCCCGACCGGCTGCGGCACGCCGCTCATGAGTTGCGAGAACGCCTCGCGAATCTTGCCCCCCGCATCCTCCGGCCCGTCGATGTGCGCGGCCCACTTCGTCAGTGTTTTCATGATGCCGAGCTGGTCGGGCACCTCGTGCAGGAAGCCGATGCCCTTGCCGATGTGCTGCTCGAAGATCTGCCCGCTGATGGCCAGCACCGGCACGCACAATGACTGCGCCGTCGCCAGCGGCGTCGTCGTATTGAGAAACCCCGGTCCCGGCACCACGCAATAGGCCTGCGGCTTGCCCGTCGCCAGCGCCGCGCCGAGCGCCATGTAGGCCGTGGCCTGCTCATGCCGCGTATGCACCGGCTTCAAGCCGCCGAGCCGCGCCATGGCGTCGAAGAAATCGTCGTTCTGCACGCCCGGCAGGCAGTAGAGCGTGTCCATGCCGTTGGCCACCATCGTCTTGATGACGATCTCGGCGCAATTGAGCTTGGCGAGGTTGGTATCGCTCATATCTCCTCCCGGCGTCCTTTTGCCCGAACTTAGCACGCGGCGGCGGCCGTCACCCGTTCATGGTGAGGCCGCCCGATACGCTGATCACCTGCCCCGTGATGTAGGCTGCATCGTCGCTGGCGAGGAATGCCACGATGCCCGGCATGTCGTCGGGCCGGCCCAGCCGCC
>CADEFX010000327.1 GCA_902826715.1 uncultured Hyphomicrobiales bacterium
CACCAACAATCCCGCGCGACGGCTCGACACGCCGGCGAGACTGAAGGCCGCTATCGGCGACCTGCACGCTATGGCTGAGAAGTCCGGCCGCGATCCCGCCACCATCGATGTGGCCCTGACAGTGCAATGGCCGGTGTCGTGGGAGGCACAGAAGGCGACCGACGGATCGCGCCGCATCTTCACGGGCTCGGCGGCGGACATGGCACAGGACACGGCGGTGCTTACTGGCCTTGGCATCAGTCACGTGTCGCTGCAGTTGGGCACGGAATCGCTTGACGAGACCTGCGCGCGCATCCAGCGCTTCGGCGAAGAAGCCCAGCCTCTCACCCGAACCTAGGCTTGCCTTCACGCTCCAACTCAGCAATGGAAAGACGGTCATGAAACTCGGCGTCCACCTCAACTCGCAGCACCCGGCCGACGAGGATCCCCGCCGCCGCTACGCGGAAACGGTGGAGCAGGTGCGGCTGATGCGTCAGCTCGGCTACGATTCGATCTGGAGCGGCGAGCACCACGCGACCGACGGCTTCCATTACTTCCCCCTCATGGGGCTGATGCAGAGCCTCGCCGCCGAGGCCGAGGGCATGTTCATCGGCACCAACATCGTCCTTCTGCCGTTTCACAATCCGGTGGACATGGCCGAGCTTGGCGCTTTCCTCGATGTCCTTTCCGGCGGCAAGTTTCTGTTCGGGGTCGGCCTCGGCTACCGGCAGGAAGAATTCGACATTTTCCGCGTGCCCATCAAGGAGCGCGTAAGCCGCACGGCAGAGGGTGTCGAAATCATCCGCCGGCTGTGGACCGAGGATGGCGTGACGCATCAAGGCCGGCATTGGCAGCTTGAGAAAGTGACGATCCGTCCGCGTCCCGTGCAGCAGCCCTCCCCGCCCATTCTGATTGCCGCTCAGGTCGAGGCCGCAATTCAACGCGCCGCCAAGATCGGCGACGGCTGGTGCGTGGCCCCGCTTCCGAGAGTTGACGAGATCGTCAAGGAAGTCACGACTTACAAAGCCGCACGCGCGGCCGCCGCGAAACCGCCCACCCAGCACATTGTCCGCCTGCTGGAGGTCGCATGCGCCACTGATGAGGAAAAGGCCCTGCGTCAGGCAGCACCGTTCCTGCTGTCCAAATACGAAGCGTACGCATCGTGGGGTCTGACCGGTCTCAGCTTCGACAAGACCGCTCGCCCCGAGGATCAGCTAAAGCAGCTTGGCACGGATCGCTTCGGCGTGGGTACGCCTGAGCAGGTGGCCGAAGCGCTGCTGCAGCAGCACCGCGCCGGCATCACGCACGTCGCCATGCGCGTCAGCTGGCCCGGCATGAAGCAGGACGACATTCTCGGCGTGATCGAGTTGCTGGGCCGCAAGGTCTTCCCGGAGGTGCGGCGGCGGATCGCTTCGGAGAAAAGCTGATTCACCATGCCTGAGGGGAGAAGGAGGAGGGCCGATCAGATGCGGCGGAGACCGGCCCCCAAAGGAAACGAAAGCGCGGGGTAAGCTCCTCCGTCCCCCTCTCCCAGGACCATCAGTCCACGCCCTACCCAGGGCTGGCAATCAGCCTCGTCAACCAGGGTTAACGCTCGGCAATCGTCTTGCGCCCGCATCGGGTGGTCTTAGTTCCTCGCCGACCTACTGTCGCATCGGCCAGTTCGACCAAAGCCGGGGCGAGTGCATTGTCCTTGGTATCAAGCATCGACCTCGAATCAAAAGGACAGAGCGATGAGCAGCGATCACGGCGACGACTCCGCACAGGGTGGCAACGACACTCCGCAGGGTGGCAACGACTCTCTGCAAACAGCCAAGGACACTCCGCTGGTCTACGGCGAACCGGCTCTACACTCGCCGGTCAACGACACAGACGATGTTCACAATGATTGCAGTGGTTTCGATGCGGGCAGTCTTCTCGGCAATCTCAATGTCGACGCTTTGCTCGGCGGTTCTGTCTCCGTCGGATCCGGCTTGATCGACGTCAATCTGGACGGAGAAACCGGCAACAGCGGAGCATTGCTCAATGTCGTTGCCGGAGGCGAAGGGCTGGGGCATTTGGCAGCCGATCTGAACACTGATGCCCTAGGCGATATGGGTTTGCTTGGCGGCGCGCCTTCTTGCCTGCTCGGCAACCTTGACGTTCTCGACAACGTCCTCTGCGACGGCATCCTGACCTGATCGTGTGCGGCGGACCCAGGCCCGGAGCTCACGCGGTACGGACTGGGATCGCATCGAGCGCCCCGCTGCGGGGCGGGGCGCTCGTCTCCGATTTAGTGAAAATTGGAGATAGGCCGGCTAACGGGCGTTTAAATCCGCGACGGCAATTGGTGGCTCGCGATTCACGAAATTTGCAGACGCAATGGGCACTGTAGAGGGGAGGAGCCGCCATGAGTCCTGCCCCGGAAAAGGAGACCGACGAGCCCGCGACCGCATTTGCGCGCGACGCGAACGGTCATGTGGATACCGCCGCGGCCATTGAAACAGGCAATGGGCACGGCGAGATGCTCGATGTCGGCAGCCTGATACGCGCCGCCCTTCTCAACGGTGCCGATCACCTTTCCCTTCATGGACAGGATTTCTCCGCGCCCGCCGATGCCGTCGACAGCCCTATCTATGATGCCCACGTGTCTCTCGCGCTCGATGCGGAAATCCTTCCGGCCATCGACGCCACGCTCGATCTTCTGACAACGTCGACGGATTTGTTCGACGTTCCGGCATTCGATTTCGGGCACTCGGGCGGCGATGCTGGAGACGCGTGACGACGGGTTCATTGTGAATGTGCGTGGAGTTTGCCGATGCAAGCGCAGCAAGCATACGTAGCGCGTAGCCGCAGAGCCGAGGGGCGCGATATCACGCACCGCACGCTGGTGCAGGCGCCACCGCACAAGGAGCGGGCGCTTTGGAATTTTCTGACGTGGTCGTTCTTCCTCGCGCAGGTGCTCGCGGCCGAGCAGTTCATCGGCGCGCAGGCGAGGGCCTCTGAAAGCCTGGATCTGAGATCGTCTGATCAATCGGCCGCTATGGCGATGCCGCCGCTCGACGCGCTCGCAGCGCTGGACGGCACCGTCAGCCCTGCGGAAGAACCGCGCTCGAGCCCGGCGACCATCCTTGACGACGTGTTCGCCCAATCTCTCAAGCTCGGCCAGTTCGACGGCTCCGTGGTCGATCTCGATTCCATGGCAGCAGGGCAAGCCGAGGACGGTTCTCAATCGATATCCGTCGGGGCCGTGTCGGAGCAGTCCTCGCCCGGCGACACAACCGGTGGCCTCATCCCCGGCGTTGTCGATGTCGCCATTCCAGACCTGCTCGATGCCGTCGGCGACACGACAGGCCCGTTGCTCGACTCTGTCGAAGATATCGTCGCCGCGCTGACCGGCCTCGTCGGCGGCATCACCGATCCCTTGCTCGGCACGGTCGGCGGCGTGATGCACGCCGTGAATGACACCGTGCACGATGTGCTCGCCTTACCGGGCCGGTTGCTGGATGTGACGGATGATCTTGCGGGAACGGCGCATGACGTGCTGGCGTCGGCAGGCCGACTGACCTTTCCCGTGCTCAATGTGATAAGCGAACTGGACGAGCTCTTCACCAACGGCCGTTACACCGAGTACAATATCGAGCTGCACACGGGCCTTCCGGGCGCATCAGCCACGGCGTCGACCGATCCCGCCACCTCGGCCGCGAGTGTTGTCGTGGACGTGGTGGATCACGTGGTCGAGACCGCCACGCGTCCGCTCGACGATGTCGGCCGCCATCTCGTGCACGTTCTCGATGACCTGGGTTCTCGCGACGGCCTACTGTAAATGTTCGACCTC
>CADEFX010000328.1 GCA_902826715.1 uncultured Hyphomicrobiales bacterium
AGGAAGAACAGCAACGTCACCGCAGCATCGAAGTAAACCTGTTCCGTGCCACGCACAGTTTGATAGCCGCTCATCAGCGTCGCGAGCGTCACGCCGAGCGAAATGGGCAGATCCATGTTCACGCGGCGTGACTGGAGCGCCTGTGCAGCCGAGCGGAAGAAGGGCACACCCGCATAAGCGATTGCCGGCAGGCCGATGAGCGCGGACAACCAGTGAAAGAGCGATTGTACCGAGGGCGACATGTCCCCTCCCCGGCTTGCCCAGACCGAGACCGATAGCAACATGATATTGGCCGCCGCGAATCCCGCGACTCCGATCCGCCGGAGTAGGTCTTGATCGGCGGTATCGCGCTCGGACGTGTTTGCCAGCGCAAGCTTGGCCGCGACAAACCCGGCTTCATCCAGCGCATCAATGAGTTCAAACGCCTCGGCCTTGCCCGGTGTGTGAATTGCGCTCACGCGCTTCGCGGATAGATTGGCGCGGGCGCTGATGACGCCTGGCACGGCCGCAAGCGTGGATTCCACCTTCCGCATACATCCGCCGCAGTGCATGTTTGCCACGGCCAGTGTGGTGATGGCAAACGCGGCGGATCGATCCGCCTCAACCTGATGACTTATGGTGCGATCCATATGCGCCTCCGCGCGCGGTAAACAGGCTCACGATCGGCTTGAGAAGTCCGAGCCTCAACGGACGCAATCCAGTGCCCCTGGGAGAGGGCTTTGGTTCGAGCGGCATATTGACCGGCTGGGGTGCTCGCGAGCGCGATGACCACATCATGCCGATTGGTGGTGGGCCGTCCGATAACGAGACGCACATCAAGCCCGTTCACCGGGGCGCCATCGGCGTTGATGATGGCCAGCTGAACCTGGCCATTGCGCTCAATCGTAAGGTTATCTTTCCAGCCGATGCGCTGCTGGATTTCATCGGCCCGCACGCGGTCATTGTAGTGCAGGCCCTTGCGATAGGGCTCGGTGGAGACAACTCCGGAATAGGTTAAGAGCGCGGAGTAGATCATTGCACCATTGACAGAGATCACGACCGCGAAAAACGCGACCATGCAGGCAAGGACGTGCCATCCAGCCATTTGGCGGTGGGGGATGGGTTGCGGGTGCCGGGGCGGCGATGGTGTCAGCATTTTTAGGTACCTATTTTTGAAAGTGTGTGGTGCGCGTGCTGACGGTGTCGGAGGCGATATCCGTCACGACGAATGAGAAGGGCGTAGGAGCGGTTTTACGCAGTGCCGCCGCCGCGCTAGCGGGCAGGGTCACAAACACTCTCAGTTCGCGCAGATTGTCCGTATTGACGCGCACCCTTTGCGCATCAACACCCCCGGCGATGGACAGGCTGGCGTCCGCCAACCCTGCGAGGTCGAGGCGGAACACGCGCGGTTCGTGGCGTTTGTTGAGGATCTTTACGACATAGGCGTTGCGAATGCCGCCATCCGATAGGAGCACAAACGCTGGGGCCCGCTCATGCAGAACATTGACGTCGAGCGTGGTGCGGAAAAGCACAGCCACCAGCATGATGCCGCCGACCAACGCGATCATCCCGGCGTAGAGCAGCGTCCTGGGGCGCACTATTTGTACGCCGCAGGTCCGACCTTTGGCGACCGCATCCTGGCGCGCAATGGTATCGTAGGCGATCAGGTTGGGCGGTCGGTTGATCTTGGCCATGATGTCGTTGCACGCGTCGATGCACAGCGCGCACTGAATGCATTCAAGCTGCGATCCGTCGCGGATGTCGATGCCCATCGGGCACACGGCGATACACGCCTTGCAATCGATGCAATCGCCCCTGTTGTCCCAAGACTGCCCCTTCTTGTGCGGGCCGCGAGGTTCCCCCCGGGGAGACCGATAGGTGATAAGAAGCGTTTCGTGGTCCACCATTGCGCCCTGAATGCGCGGCCAGGGGCACATGTAGATGCAGACTTGTTCCCGCGCGATGCCGCCGAGCACGTAGGTCGTGGCGGTGAAAATGCCCAAGAATAGGTAGGCGACGGTTGGTGCAGCGCCGGTGAGAAGTTCGGCGGCCAAGGTGGGGGCGTCGCGAAAATAGAACACCATGGCGCCGCCGGTCATCGCTCCGATTGCCAACCATGAAATATGGGTCATGGTTTTACGGACGAGCTTCGACAAACCCCACGGCTCCTTGTCCAGGCGAATGCGGGCGTTTCGATCGCCCTGCCAGAACCGTTCGACCACGATCATGAGGTCGGTCCAGACAGTCTGGGGACACGCGTAACCGCACCACACCCTCCCGGCTACGGAGGTTACGAGGAAGAGGCTGAGAGCGGCGAGGACCAAAAGTCCGGTAACGAAATAAAACTCCTGTGGCCAGATCTCGAGGAAAAAGAAGAAGAAGCGATTGTGGGTAACATCGAGGAGGACGGCTTGATCAGGGAGATCGGGCCCTCGATCCCAGCGAAGCCACGGCAAGCCGTAGTAGACCGCCAAGGCTACTGTCATCATGACCCACTTCAAGTTTCGAAAGAACCCGTGAGCCAGTTTTGCGTAGATTTTTTGCCTCTCCGCATAGAGCTGGCGGGCCTCGGTCTTATTGACGGCGCTGACGTCCTGGATCGGCGCGAGCGGCGTCTCCGGCTTTGCTGCCGGCGTGATATGAGCGTCCATGTGCGTTACGGCGTAGGAACCGAGCGGTTGGCAACACGTCAGCATCGTCGACCTCCGCTCTTCCGGCGTTGATTTGGCGCAAACTTGCGCAGCTACTTCCCGCCACCAAGGCTGTGGACATAGATGGCCAACGCCTTAACGGTTGCGGGATCGAGACGGCCAGACCAAGCCGGCATCATTGCGCCCCTGCCCGTGCTAATGCTTTCGCGCACGGCGTGGCGGCTGTCTCCATAAAGCCAGATCGGATCAGCGAGATTGGGGGCGCCCAGTTCGATGTTCCCTTTGCCGTCGGCTCTATGGCATGACACGCACTGGTCAGTGTAGGTCTTGCTGCCCCGTGCGACCGCGGCCGCACTGGTCGGTTTGCCCGAGAGCGATAAGACGAAATCGACCACATCGTTGATATCGACATCGGGCAGTAACTTATCGATGCCAAAGCGCGGCATCTGCGAGGTTCGGGACTCTTTATGATCGCTACGGATGCCAACGGAGATCGTCTTGTGGATGTCTTCCAGTCGCCCACCCCACAACCAGTCGTCATCGTTGAGATTGGGATAGCCTGTTAGCCCCTGGGCGCCACGGCCATGGCATGCGGCGCAGTTATTCTGAAAGGCGGCGGCACCCGCAGCCATGGCAAAGCGATAAAGATCGTCATCGAGCCTTACGGCGTCGAGCGGTGTCCCCTCCAACTTCTTGCGGTACTGCCCCTGGCTCGCCCGCGCCTCAACGACTTCCTGGCTAACAATCTCGCGCTGGCTATAGTTAAGTATGCCGTGGGTGTACCCGTTTATGGTCGGCCATGCTGGATACACAATCCAGTAGCCGACCGCCCAGACGATGGTGGCGTAGAACGTGAGCAGCCACCACTTCGGCAATGGCTTATTGAGCTCCTTGATGCCGTCCCATTCATGGCCGGTTGTCTCCACGCCGGTGACGCTGTCGATGTCACGTGTGGTCTTCGTCATGACGGGGATTTCTCGGTTGGTGAACGCTCAAGCTCAAGGGCCGCGCGCTGCGCACGCTCAAAACTTGTTCCGTTGGACGGTCTCAACGCATAAGCGAGGACCGCGATGAACATGCCGATGAACATAAGAAGCGACGCAACTTGGGAAATGGTGGCGACGACATCGTAGGTCATGATCTATTCACCGCAGGTTGGGA
>CADEFX010000329.1 GCA_902826715.1 uncultured Hyphomicrobiales bacterium
CCTGCAGGTAACGGGCCACTGGGTCTGGACACGGAGACGGGATGGCAGAGTATTGCATCGTCGCCATGATCGCGCTCACGCGGGCGTGCCGGCGCCTCGATGCCAGCCTGCGCCAGGGGCGGTGGGAAAGCCAGTGGGCGCTCGACGCTCCGGCGCCGCCAGTATGGCCGGAGCTGGCGGGCAAGACGCTCGGCATTCTCGGGTTCGGGCACATCGGACTGGCACTTGCGCGCCGTGCTGCTGCATTCGACATGCGTGTGTGCGCCATGCGGCGGCAGGCGCAATCGGATGTGCCGCCGGGCGTCGCTTTCATCGGAGGTCCGGAGCATCTCGACGATGTGCTGCGCCAGGCCGACTATCTCGCGGTCACGCTGTCGCTCTCGGCTGCCACGCGACACCTGATGGATGACCGCCGGATGCGGTTGCTGAAACCGTCGGCGTTCGCGATCAATGTTGCACGCGCGGAGATTTTCGACGAAACAGCCCTCTACGACGCGCTTGCAACCGGACGCATTGCCGGGGCGGCGCTCGACGTGTGGTATCGCTACCCGTCCGAGGTGGGTCCGGCCCTGCCGGCGACGCGTCCCTTTCACGAGCTTGAGAACGTCATCATGACAGCGCACGTATCGGGCTGGACGGACGGCATGATCGAGGCGCGTTCCAGCCTGATCGCGGACAACATCGGACGGATCGGGCGCGGAGAGCCACCGCATAACGCCATCGACACGGCCCCCTGAAGATCAATGGAGTGAATACCGTGCCGCAGCACTGGTCGTCGCGCCTGCCGTTCTATTATGGATGGATCATCATCGGCATCGCGTTCGTGACGATGGCCATCGCCGTGACCGCGCGTACGGCGTTCTCGCTGCTGTTGCCGCCGCTGATCGGCGAATTCGGGTGGGATCGCGGCCTTGCTGCCGGCGCCTTCTCGTTCGGCTTCCTCTTCTCGGCTGTCATCAGCCCGATGGTCGGCCGGCTCATGGACAGTCACGGCCCGCGCATCGTCATCGGCAGCGGCGTGGTCCTGACGAGCCTCGGCCTTCTCACGGCGCCACTGATCGAGAAGCCGTGGCACCTTTATGCGACGCTCGGCGTTCTGGTTGGCGGCGGGGCCAACCTGATGACCTACACGGTCCAGTCGCTTTACTTGCCGAGCTGGTTCGTACGGCGCCGCGCGCTGGCCATCGGCATCGCATTCTCTGGAGCCGGCGTCGGCGCGATTGCTCTGCTGCCCTGGTTGCAAACGATCATCGGTCGCGACGGCTGGCGTGCCTCGTGCTGGGCCATGGGCCTGCTTGTGCTGTTCGTCGTCGGACCTTTGACGCTGCTGGTGCGACGGAGACCGGAGGACGTCGGCCTGCTGCCGGACGGCGCATCCGAGAAGGCGGGAGCGGGCAACAGGCGCCGCACGTCGAACGTTGTCGATCCGGCCTGGGTCGCCACCGAATGGACCCTGGCACGGGCGCTGAGAACGGCACGCTTCTGGTGGATCGTGCTCGGATTTTTCTGCGCGCTTGTCGCCTGGTACGCAGTACAGGTTCATCAAACGAAATATCTCATCGAGGTCGGCTTCACGCCGCTGGTGTCGGCCTGGTCGCTCGGAATCGTGAGCGCCGCCGGCATTCCGGGACAGATCGGCCTTGGCGCGCTGTCCGACCGGATCGGCCGCGAATGGATATGGACGGCAGGGTGCGCGGGTTTTGCCGTTTGCTACGCCGCGCTCATCGCGCTCGAGCACACGCCGTCGCATGCGCTCCTCTACGTGATGGTTCTGTCGCAGGGATTTCTTGGCTACGCCTTGACGTCGGTGATGGGACCTATCGTCGCCGAGATTTTCGAAGGCCCGCACTATGGCACCATATTCGGCACGATTTCGATCGCGCTGATCATGGGCGGGGCGGCCGGTCCATGGATTGCGGGCGTCATCCACGACATCACGGGCAGCTACAGGCTCGCGTTCGGACTTGCTATTGCCTGCTGCATCATCTCGGGAGCGGCCATCTGGATGGCGGCCCCGCGCAAAGTGCGCGTGGTGCCCGGCCGGCTGCCGCGCCCGTGAGGTTCGCCCGGCCTTCCCGCCCTACACGCAGCCGTAGCGCGCCGCGGGGCGCACCACCTTAACCACCACGCCGTGGCGATCGCGGCGCACGACCCGGTGCCGCTCCTTCCAGCTGCCTCTGAACAGGTTGAAGTCAACCCAGTCGGCATAAGCCTTGCGCGGCAGATGCCAGGTGTAGATGTAGGGGCAAGGCGGTTCGGCATGATGATGATGATGCCAGCCGTCGGCCTGGGCCGCGCCCGGCGTGAGGCCGATCGCAGAAACCGAGATGAGCAGCGCATAAAGTTTCCGCATGTGATCCTCCGACTATGCTGTTATGCCGCTACCAGATGCGACGGTAATACGGCTCGCGCGTGTAGGTGTAGTAGAAGACCGGCGGCGACGGTGGCGGGACCTCGTGCACCACCACGGGTGGAAAGGGCCGAAAGATGCCACCAGGACCGTAATACACGACACCCGGGTCGTAATGCCGGCGCAGATGATAAACCGGCGGCTGATAATAGTCGTACCGTCTGTGACCGTACGACCGATAGTACCGCTCATCGTCGTACACGCGAGCACGCCGATGATCGCAGTCGCGGCGGCAGCGGTGACCCACGTTCGTCGCGACGGCCCGCTCGCGCGCGCCCATGCCGGAATGTATGATCTCGCCGCCCGCGAGTGCGCTGGCGGATAGCCCTGCTATGAAGGCACACGTAGCGAGACCTATTCTCAGCATGATCGTTCCTGTCAGCATCGCGCGATGCACGTCAGGACGATGTATTCCTTTCTGCCGCGGCCCGTCAGGGCGACGCGAGAAGACCGTTAATCGGCCATCACCGGCGAGGTGCGGTTCCCAATAAAAAAGGAAAAAGCAGGGCGTTGCGGGGGTGCTCCGCCCTGCCTTCCACACTGCCAGTGGGGCTGGCAGTCATGATGCCCGGTTAGTGAGACGGGGCATGGGCATGAATTCTGCCGAATGCGTTTGGAAAGTGGCGAAAATGGCGAATAGTAACCTTACTTGAGGATATGACCGGATTTTTGGTGTGTTCGCCGCCGCAAGCGCGCTGGCCAAGCGTCCGTCGGAAGCCGGCCGTCGGCGGACCTCCGCCGCAGATACTCTGCAGATACTCTGCAGATACTCTGATGATACACAGCCCATTACAATCACGCCGCTGCGCGACGATGCATTATCGCACCGCGCTTTGCGGGCGCACGCGCATGACATCGACTGTCTGGCACGCGGGAAAATGCCCGGCAGCGTCGCGCAGGACCGTAACGCGATCATGGCGTGCGTTGGACGGCCGAAGGCGCGGCGAAGCTCATGGCGATAGCGATCGGCCGGGGCTCAACGACTGCGATCTGTGTGACGGGCGCGATCTCAATCCGACGGTCAATCTGTGCGATATCCGAAAGGGGCTGCTGGCGGAGCAGTTCGACATATCGCCCTCGCCCCTGCGAGAGGCGAGCTTCACGCGATCCGAGCCGATCAAACCGACAGCCGGCTCGTTGCTGGCGCCCGCTTGACCGCGACAGCGCCGGCCACGCGGGTGAAAATGGGCGGCTCGGAGATGGCGTCGCCTTCCCTTGACTTCGCCGGACCGAACCCGTATTCCGACGCTCGTGACAGCGCGCTCGCCAGGAGGGTTCCGGCCAGCACGCTTTTGCTATTTGCGGGCGTAGCTCAGTTGGTTAGAGCGCCGGCCTGTCACGCCGGAGGCCGCGGGTTCAAGTCCCGTCGCTCGCGCCA
>CADEFX010000330.1 GCA_902826715.1 uncultured Hyphomicrobiales bacterium
TTATGGGTCCTCGGACCAAGTCCGAGGATGACACGGAGAGTGTGGATGGGCCGCGCCACTCCCAAAAGTGTCGTCCTCGCGCTTGCCTGCCCTCGGACTTGTTCCGAGGGTCGCGAGAACCCAGCTCTCCTCAAACTCGAAGGGGCGTTGGCATGTGGTGCGGCACCACGAACTTCACTTTCCGGACTCGCGGCACGATGTATCCTCGGAACAAGTCCGAGGATGACACGGAGAATGTGGATTGGGATGCTAGGCGGCGCCAGGATCGCGCATGAGCTTGCGTTCGACGAGGCGCGCAAACAACGCGGCGCCGAACGGTGTCGTCTCATCGTTGAAATCGAAGCGGTGATTGTGGACCGGCGCGCTGGTTTCGCCATTGCCGAGATTGATGTAGGCACCCGGCACCTGCTCGAGCATGAAGCTGAAATCCTCGGAGGCGGAGGCCGGCGCCTTGTGGCGATCGACGCGCTCCTCTCCCACAAGCTCCGCGGCCGCGTCGGCGATGTCCACGGTTGCGTCGCGGCTGTTGATCAGAGGCGCGAAAATGAGACGGAAATCCACGGCGGCCGCGGCGCCGAGCCCCGTCGCCACGTTGGTGGCCACGCGCCCAAGCCCCTCCTCGACAAGCGACATGGTCTCACGCTTCATCGTGCGCACCGTGCCCGACATTTTCGCGCTGTGCGGGATCACATTGTAGGCGTCACCTGCTTCGATACGCGTGACGCTCAGAACGGCCATGTCCGATGGCGGCACATTGCGGGACACGACCGACTGCAGGGCAGTACCGATGTAGCAGGCCGCCAGCACCGGATCGATCGATGCCTCAGGGCGTGCGCCGTGAGCGCCCCGACCCGTCACGGTGATATCGAAGAACGCACCACCCGCCATCGCCGCTCCCGGCGTGATCGAGAAGTGGCCGACCGGCGCGCCGGGACGGTTGTGCATGCCGTAGATCGAGTCGCAGGGAAAGCGCTGAAACAGGCCATCCTGGAGCATGGCAAGCGCGCCGCCCATCCCCTCCTCGCCGGGCTGAAAAATGAAATTGACGGTGCCGTTGAAGGCACGTGTCTCGGCCAGATAGCGCGCAGCGCCGAGCAGCATGGTCGTGTGACCGTCGTGTCCGCAGGCATGCATACGGCCCGCGTTGCGGCTGCGATAAGGCACGGTGTTGACCTCTTCGATCGGCAGAGCGTCCATGTCCGCCCTCAGTCCGATGCTTCCCGGGCCATTGCCGGACCGCAGGACACCAACCACCCCGGTGCCACCGATCCCGCGGTGCACCTCGATGCCCCAGGCCTCGAGTTGCTTCGCCACCAACTCCGCGGTGCGATGCTCCTCCATGCCGAGTTCGGGATTGGCGTGAATATCGCGCCGGATCTCGGTCAGGTCCGCGTGAAATTTGCGGATCCGGTCTAAAACAGCAGGAGCTGCCGGCATCGCATGTTACCCGCGTGATGGAAAAGGTCGGTCAATGGGGAGCCAGGATTGTCGGGCGCAAGCGACATTGCAATGGAAATCGCCAATGCACCAGGCGTGGCAGGTGACCTACACGCGGAAGGCCGTCGGAAGAACGTAGGCCATGGTGCGCCCCATGATGTCATCGATGCGCGCAGACCGGCCGGTCCGCGCGACAGCGCCCATCGGCCGGGTCCGCTCGTGCACCAGGCGCGCCAGCTCGTCACGGCTTTCACCGCCTTGCGCGAGTTTGGCCGACGCGGCGACAGAGGCAAAGTCGTGCCGCCAAAGCGCCGCCACGAATGCCAGCGGGCCGAAGACCTCTTTCTGCATGACGACGGCGGGGTGCCCGCCCGCCGACTCGACCTGCTTGGCGAAGACCTCGTAGTAGGCGCTCCAATGCCGGCCCGGGCGATGATGATGCTCGACGTGATAATCGTTGCCGAGATTTCCATGCTCGGGACCGGCATAGTCCACAGAATGGCCGTGGGGCTCGTGCGCCTCGTCAGGGTCGACAAGGCCGTGCTGCCAGAAGGCCACGAGGGATTGCAGGTTTCCGCCCAGGAAGCGGGATGCAAACAGAATGGCGGCAGCGATGGGATTGAACAGGGCAACGACGATAAGCAGCGCATACCAAATGGCCATCCCGTGCACCAATTCGCGGATCTGCCGCTGTTTGCCCTTGGCCTTCAAGTAGCGATACACGGTGTAGCCGGACACGAGGTCCAGCCCCTGCCTGAACGCGTGGCGGCAAAAGTCGAGATAGCTTGCACGGTCGTAGATCATGGTCGACTGCGAGTCGGCAGGACCATTATCTTCGGCATGATGAATGTACACGTGCTGGACGCGGTAATAGTAGGGCGGGCGCAAGGCCAAAAGCGATAGCACATAGTCGAAATAGAACTGCAAGCCCTTCAGCAAAAGCTTCGCGCGCGGAGAGGCGCCGATTTTCGGCGAGAACACGCGCGTGTGGATATTCGTATGATCGATCAGCTCGTGCGGAAACTGGATGAGCAGGAGTGCAACGCCGTACGCCGCGATCACGAAGTAGTTCACGGTTGGCGGCGCGAACAGAAGGATGGTGAGCGGCAGGATGGCGAGTGTGTTGCCCACCCAGGTGCGGGTGAAGATGGCGTCGATGGGGTGGTTCAATATCGTCGACAGCCGGCGCTCAAGCGGGCGGCTGGCAATCGACTGCTTCAGGCCTTCGAACGTATCGGGGTGGTCCGTGTAGATGAGATACACGCGGGCGAAGAGCCCGATCGAGAGCCAAAGCAGAACCTCGAGAAGGATCTCCTTCGGATTGGTGTAGTCGGGAAAGAAATTCGGGATCGTCTGCGTCATCGCTGCCATCAGGGCAGACGAGACTGCGAGCCAAGCCAACGGGAAGCGCTCGATCAACGAGCGCGGAACAACCACCGAGACAATGGCGCCAGCGCCTGCCGTCAGCCAATAGAGCGAGCCGCAAGCAATGAAGAAGTAGGTCGAGAAAACAGCCGACAGGGCCGTGACGAGACCTTTGAGCACCGATCCGCCGGCGCCCGTTCCTTCAAGCGGCATGGAATAGTCGGCAGCGTTCGACAAGGCCGATCTCCCGGCAGAAAGATTAGGAATTGGGCCAGCCTAACCGCGTGGTGCGCCGACGGCTGTTTCCTAGGGAACCGGCTACCGATCGTGCGCCACCGCGCAGAAGTGCCGGATGTGGCGGCATTTTATCCGAGCGAAGCAAAGGCGGGACGGGCATTTTCCGCGGCTTTTCGCCACGACAGTCCGGCACGCAGATTTTCGGGAACGGCTCTTCCCGACGGGCGTTTTCAGTCCACGACCGCCGCACAGGAGCTACCCCCGTGAAAGACATGGTCTTCCCTTTAGCCATCTTCATCACCATGCATGCCGTTTTCATAGGCGCCGCGCTAACCATGTACGTCCGCTAACGGCTTTTGGCTCGAGCAGCCCTGTGGCAGGCCGGCTGGTTTCTCGCAAGGGAGGGACGAGACAATGCCCCACACTTCCGGTGACGAGGCCCATCCAGCAGCCCGCCTCACCCTAACCAACGAGGCCGATCAGCCAAACCGGGTCAGTCGTGGACCCGATCCCACCCGCGTTGCGCAGTTTGCAATGCTGACTTTTCTGATAGGCGCAGGCTTTCTGCTGGTCGGCTACGCTTTGTCGTAGTGGGGCACCATTCTGCTCAGACCTCTCCCGGCACCGGCACATCCTGGCGAATGAGACCTTCCCGCTTCAACTCCTCCCACAGACCACCGGCGATCGGCCGGCGCATCGATGTGGGCGCAGTACGATCGGGAAGACGAGAAGGGCAAGATA
>CADEFX010000331.1 GCA_902826715.1 uncultured Hyphomicrobiales bacterium
GCCGGCAAACGTGCCCTCCGGCGCATCGATGCGGAACGCGCGATCGAGCCCGCACCCGCCGCGCAGGCGTCCCGCACCGCCCGTGTCCGGCGCCAGGCTGTAGCGCACGAACGTCACCGGATACGTGTTCTCCAGCATCTCGACCGGCGCGTTGGCGATGTTGTGCAGGCCGCAGGAAAACCCGTTGGCGCCGTCCTCTCTCGGATGCGCGCCCCAGCCGCCGCACGTTAGGTCGAAGTACACCTGCCGCGTGCCGTCGGCGTTGAACAGGTTGGTGGCGTAGGCGTAGCTCACACCGTAGTACGCCGCCGGTATCCGTCCCGGCAGCGCCTGAGCGAACGCCCCGAGCACCGTCGTGACAATGCGATGGCCCGTTGCCATGCGATTGGCCACCGGTGCCGGCGTGCGCGCCGTCACGCACAATCCCTCCGGCGCCGTGATCCTGACCGGCACGTAGCATCCGGCGTTGGCCGGAATCTCGCTGCCGATCGCCATCAGCACACCGCAGAACACGCCGGACTGCGTCATGTTAAACGTGCAGTTCACGGGTCCCGCCGCCTGCGGGCTTGAGCCCGCGAAATCGATCTCGATCTCATCGCTGGCCACCGTCAGCCGTACCGCAATCCGCAGCTTCGTCTCGCAATCGATCCCGTCGTCGTCGACGAAGTCCTCGAACGCATAGACCCCGTTAGGCACTGCCCGGATGGCCTCGCGCATCGCCGCCTCGGACTGCGCGCGAATTCCGCGGCACGCTTCCCGCAGCCGCGTCGCGCCGTAGCGCCTCGCGATCCGCGTCAGACCTGCCACGCCGATATCAAGCGCCGCCAGTTGCGAGGCAAAGTCGCCGCCGACGTTGACAGGCTCGCGCGTGTTGCGCAGGAACAGCTCGATCACCTGCTTGTTGCGCAGCCCGGCTTCGTCGAGCTTCATGGGCGGGATGCGGAAGCCTTCCTGGTAGATCTCCGTCGCCGCGGCGTAGTAGCTCCCCGGCGCCCCGCCGCCGACGTCGAGGTGATGCACCAGCACGCCGGCAATGCCGACCAGTTCGCCATCCACGAATGTAGGCTTGAACGTCAACACGTCGTTGAGGTGCTGGCCGCCGGCATAGGGGTCGTTGGTGATAATGATATCGCCGTCCTGCCATTCGGAGAGCGGAATGTGCTTCTCGATGATGTCGGTCAGGCAGCTCGACATCGAGTTGAGGTGCACGGGAATGCACGTGGCCTGCGCCACGCTCAGCCCGTCCGCATCAAACATGCAGGTCGAATAGTCGAGCAGGTCACGCACCACCGACGAGCGGCTGGTGCGCCAGATAGTGACACCCATCTCTTCCGCTGCGGCCACCAGCGCGTTCCGGATCACCTCGAGTTGGACGGCATCGAGTGGCTTCATGATGCGGCCCTCGCTGTGCGGTTGGCGACCAGGTCTCCAGTGGCGGTCACGCGCAACGTCCATCCCTTAGGTATCGCGTGAGTCGCATGTTCTTCCTCGACGATAAGAGGGCCCTCCAGCTTACTTTCTGTCCCGATCGCCGCGCGATCCCAGACCGGTGTGTCCTGCCAGCCGCCGGCGGCGAACACCGCCCGCATGCCCTTGGCCTTGCCGCCCTCACTGCCCTTGAACGGCCGCTGTACTGGTTTCTGGAGCCGACCTGTCGCCGCCAGACGTACTGCCACGATTTCCGGAACTACATGCCGTTCCGCGTGCGCATACTGTGCCATGTGCAGATCGTGAAATCGCGCAACGGCTGATAGCAGATCGGACGGTGCGTCGAGCGGTACCTGGATCTCGTAGGCCTGCCCCGGGTAGCGCATGTCGAGAAACAACGGGAAGAACTGCGCGTCCTTGCCCACGCCGTCTCTCTCCAGCACCGCCCGCGCTTCGCTCATCAGTGACGCGCACAATTCCTCCAGCACCGGCGGTGCAGCCGCATCGGCCCGCATCAGCCGAGACCGCGTCAGGCTGTGCACCACGTCTGAGTACAGCATACCCCAGGCGCTCAACGTTCCCGGATCGCACGGGAAGATCACGCGGTCGATGCCGATCTCCTCGGCCGTCTCGCAAGCGTGCAATCCGCTCGCTCCGCCGAACGACAGCAGTGTAAAATCCTCAGGGTCCAGGCCCTTCTCGAATAGCGATAACCGGATGGCCCCCGCCATTTGCGAAACGGCGACCTCGCTGATGCCTTCTGCTGCGGTCTCCGCCATCACTCCCAGAAGTTGTGCGACCTTCTCGCCAATCGCCACCCGCGCTCCCTCCGCATCGAGGTCCATCGAGCCGCCGAGGAAGAAAGTCGGATCGATCCGTCCGAGCGTCACGTTCGCATCCGTTACCGTGGGCTCGGTGCCGCCGCGCCGATAGCACACGGGTCCTGGCCGCGCGCCGGCACTCGCCGGCCCGACCCTCAGCCGCCCGCTGCTTTCGACGCGCGCGATGGAGCCGCCACCCGCACCAATCGTGCGAATGTCGATCATCGGCAGCCGCACCGGCAAGCCGTCCACTTTCCCTTCCGTGATCTGCCGCGTTCGTCCGGCATGCACGATCGACACGTCATAGCTTGTGCCGCCCATGTCGACGGCCACCAGATTCGGCATCTCCAGCCGCGCCGATAGCGTTTCGGCCGCCAGCGCGCCGCCACTGGGGCCTGACAGGAGCAGGCGCGCCGGCTGCAGTGCCGCCGTTTCGGGACTTGTCACCCCGCCGTTCGACTGCACCAGATACACGGGCGCCTTGAACCCGGCTTCTGCCAGCCGCGCACGCAGCCGCTCCAGATAACCGCGCACCACCGGCATCAGCAGTGCATTGAGCACCGTCGTCGACGAGCGCTCGAACTCTCGGATCTCCGGGCTCACTTCATGGGAGAGTGCCACATCCATCTCGGGCGCATGCTTGGCCAGATAGGCGCCGATCTCAGTCTCGTGCCTCCCGTTGGCGTAGGCATGAAGCAGGCACACGGCCACTGCCCTTACATCGCCTGCCCTGAACCTGGCAACGATCTCGGCGAGATGCCTCGTATCCAGGACAGCCTCGATCTCTCCGTTGGCGCGCGTGCGCTCTCGCACGCCCAGCCTCAGGGCCCGCGGGATCAACAGCGCCCGTGGCTCGGCGCGGTTGGCGTAGACATCGCGGCGAAAATGCCGGCCGATCTCGAGCACGTCCTCGAAGCCGAATGTTGTGATAAGCCCGCCCCTCGGCAGTTTGCGCTGCAAAACTGCGTTCGTCCCGATCGTCGTGCCGTGCATCAACGCGGACACGTCGGCGGCCGCGAACCCGAACCGGGCGCCCGCCTCGCGCAACCCCGTAATCAGGCCTTCCGAGGGGTCTGCCGTCGTCGTTGGCGTCTTTGCGGCAAACGTCTGCCCTGTCCGCTCGTCGAGAACCTGCAAGTCGGTGAAGGTTCCGCCGACATCGACGGCAACGCGAAGCGAACGAGGAGTGGTCAAATGGTCCATCCCAGGAAGGTGATGATCAGCGGGGAAGCGGGTCTAACAATGTGCCGGAATGGCCGGGTTGCACGCAAGCCGTTCGTCAGCGGCCAAAGTTCCGTCGCCGCACGAAAAATCAGGGGAAAACTACTCGCCTCCGCGCCCACCATACTTTCAACACGTACACTGCGACTCATGTGCGCGCTAGGGCGCCAATCGCACTCTGAACTAATGAGATAGAGCCGGATTCACGTTTCGGCCGAGAGGCTTCGGGTGAGGCAGGGTGATCCAACCCGAAACGATCCTGGCTCTAGATCGAAGCACGATGGG
>CADEFX010000332.1 GCA_902826715.1 uncultured Hyphomicrobiales bacterium
ACATCAGCCGACTTCCCTCAGTGCTTCGTCCTTCCACGATGCACGTCCAGCAATTCCGTCCCCCCCAGCCTCCCGGCCCTCTTGATCACATTCAAGCGGTTGACGCATTCGAACGCCTCGCCCACTCCGCCTTTCACATCAAACGACAACGTCTACCCCGGGCCCGTGGATTGCCTCTTGAACACGCGATACTCGGGTGAGTCGTGCGCCAGGAACGGCAGATAGTGGACTTTCGCCACTTTGGGATGGTCGCGCAGGAATTCAGCTACGACCTTGGCATTGCTGTCGGCACGCTCCATGCGCAAGGCCAACGTTTCCAGCGATCGTCCCAGCATCCAGCAGGAATGCGGATCGAGTTGCGTGCCGATGGCGCCGCGCAACTGCTTGATGGGCCGCATCAGCACATCGCTGCCCATCGTGGCGCCGGCAATGAGATCGGAATGGCCGCCGACATACTTGGTCAGCGAATAGACCGAGACATCTGCCCCGAGTTCCAGCGGGTGCTGGAAAACCGGGCCAAGCAGCGTGTTGTCGCAAACAATGATCGGCCGATGCCCATGCTTCGATGCGACCTCCTCCGCGATGCGGCGCACGAGCTTGATATCGACCAGCGTGTTGAGGGGATTGGACGGCGTCTCGATCATGATGAGGGACAGCCGCCCCAGCGGTTCCGCCTTCGCGGCGGCAGCACGCAAGCTCGGTTCGTGCACACCGTTGGCAAAACCGACAGCGGCTACGCCATACGGCCTCAGTGTCCGCGAGATCAGCGTCTCGGTGCCCCCGTATAGGGGCTGGGAATGAAGGATGACGTCGCCCGGCCGGACAAACGACAGGATCGTTGTGGCGATCGCTGACATGCCCGACGAGAACAGGATGCAGGCTTCTGCGCCCTCGTAGATCGCAAGGCGATCCTCGACGATTTCGCTGTTGGGATGATTGAAGCGCGAGTAGACGAGGCCGGGATCGGAACCCTTGGGCGGCTCGCGGCGCCCCGCTGTATAGTCGAAGAAGTCCCGCCCCTCCTCCGCCGACCGGAAAACGAAGGTCGAGGTCAGGAATACTGGCGGCTTCACCGCCCCCTCCGACAGCAGCGGGTCGTAGCCGTAACCCAGCATAAGCGTCTCCGGATGGAGAACATGATTGGCCAGACGGTGCCTGCGATACCGGGCGTCCTTCATGTGCCACCTCCTCTGAGTTGCCATGACAAGGCAAGCTAGGGGCTCAGGCTGCCAAAAACGAGATTGTTAACCGCCCCATACATGGCAAATCCGCACGTTGTAGCCGGTTCTGCGACGAGCGCGCTGTTACTCAAGGAAAAAGAGCGAAGGGACTTTGAACCGGATGTGAGCCGGCCGCGACCAACGGGCAAGACACAAGCTCAACAGGCAGGCCATGCAGCCCATCGCTCACATGCCAGACATCCAGGACCGGCTCATGCTCGCCGAGCGGGCCAACGCCGAGAGCCAGGCTCTGCTCCGCAAAATTCTACCGGATTTCGTGATCGCCCGTCTAATGGCAGCTCCGGAAACCTCGATTGCCGATCACTTCGCCGACGCCTCCGTCCTCTTCGCCGACATCCAGGGCTTCGTCGCCATCGCCAAGCGGCTTGGCAACGCCCGCACCGTGGCCCTCCTGGACCATCTGACCCGCGAATTCGATGCGTTGGCGATGTGCCACGGCGTCGAGAAGATCAAGACCATCGGTGACGGTTACATGGCGGTTGCCGGCGTCCCCCATCCGCAACCTGATCACTGCGAGCGGCTGGCCCGCTTGGCTTTGGACATGCAGGCCGTGGCTCGGGTTGTGGGCGAGGCTTTCGGCATCGATGTCACCCTGCGCATCGGGATCGCAGCCGGCGCCGTGACGGCCGGCGTCATCGGCGTGCACAAGGTCGCCTACGACGTGTGGGGCGATACCGTAAACCTCGCCGCCCGTCTCGAGGGCTTGGCGCGCGGCGGCCAGATCCTCATTTCCGCCGAGGCACACGCCCAGCTCGATGGCCGCTTCAGGTTCGGCAAGTGTCGGCGGGTCGCCGTGCGTGGGCTAGGCATCGAGGACACAAGACCGCTGGGATCGGCCCTCAGCAGCGCTGAGTACGTTCACTGAGCGCGTACATACTCGTCAGGGCACGGGAAACTTGACCCCAGGATCTAGAAATCGATCCAGCACGTTCTTGAGAACCTGCGAACAGTTGTTCTCAAAATTGTTGAAGGGCAGCGAGCCGCAGAACGTGATCGAGCCCGTCGAAAACACCGCGCCGTTGCCGGGCGTCTCGAAGAACGTCATGTCGGCCCGAATCAGCTTGGATGGCGGCTCGTGCGCCCAGGTCATCAGGTGCGTGAGCTGCTCCTCCGGCACCAACACCCAGGGCGCCTCTGGTTTGTGACCTTCGGATTGCGCAATCACGACCGCGTGTCTTGGCGTGCCAAGCCGATGATCGGCTCGATCGAGTTCGAAGCCCGCCGCGCCATGGCCCGAGAGGCCGAAATCGCCGATCTTCTCGTCGGCAATACCATCCAGGATCCACGCCGCGCGTGAGGCCAGGGCGTCCTCCCGGGGGCGATAGTAGGATCCGACAAAATTTCCTTGAGCAGTGAAACCCACACCAACCAAACTCTGCGGAGGGCGCCCATTGCGCCGCCACAACCCGCCGTACTCGCCATCGAAGGCATTGTAATACTCGCCGGGCTCGGCCGCCCACGCGCGAATGCCGCCTTCACCGCGCCGAATCTCGATGGCCGCCGCCGCTTCCTTGTGCCGCGCCACTTTCCAGTAAAATCCGTTGCCGCCGAGGTAGACGAGCCGGCCGCCGCTATCGCGATACGCCTGCAAGGCGTCCAACATGGCCCCCGTGTGATATTCGGGATGGCTGCCTGTCATGACGGTGCGATAGGGCTTGATGAGATCTTGCCCCTCCACATCCAGCTCTTCATCCGTGATGACGTCGTAGCTGTATCCCTTCGCCTCCAGCCAGGCGATGAGATGGGTATCGGCCGGAAAATGCCGCAGGCCCGACCCGCGAATGGCCTCGTCCGGATAAGTGATGAACCCGCAGCGCATTGTCAGCATCGGCCGGAGCCATGACGCGTGGCAGATGCCGCTGCCGTCGCTATGGAAGTTGTAGGTCGACAGCCCGAATTCGCGATTGACGCCAGGGTTGTGGGGATAGGCGCCCCAGGCCGCCACCTGATCGCTCCACATCTTCATCCATTTCGGGCTGCCCGCCTCCGGGCGTCCATGGTTGTGGTAGACGGTGTAGGTATAAGTAGACATCAGAACACACAGGTCGGACGTACGCCGGCCTTTCGGCGGTGGGACGAAGAACGGCACATTCTCCTGGGCGTCGCCGCAGGTCAGCCGCACCGCATAGACCCCCGATCGCGTGTCCTCTGGCACCTGCCAGGAAAAATCCGTCTGCCAGCCGCAGTCGTGCAGATCATCGTCGTGAAAGTGGATCGCCGCATATTCCTCTGGCGCATGCCGGAAGCACATCTCGCGGCCGGTCCATTTGGCGCCCGTCATCGCACGCGCCGGCAGGTTGACCAGCGTGCCGTGGAGACCATGCGGACCCGTGTCGACGACACGAGCCGACGACATGTCCTGCGAGAAGTCCCAACTTGCCACGATCCCTTGCGTGTTCGTCCCGTCGGCGGCTTGTGCAACGGCGACGGGCGAGAGCACACGGTCGAGTATCATCGGCCGCTCGATCTTGCCATTGAAATGCCCGCGCATCGGCCTACCGCCC
>CADEFX010000333.1 GCA_902826715.1 uncultured Hyphomicrobiales bacterium
TCCGAGGAAACCCAGCACTGGACGCTCGACGGCAGCCCCGACCAGGGCTCGAACCCGCGCCTCGGGCAAATTTCGGGCTGCCGCGACCCGGGCGATCTGCAGCGCGGCATAGGCCGGTGAGATGTGAGGGTCGAGGCCGCTGGCCGAAGTCGTAACCGCATCAGCCGGGATCGTCCCGGCACCCGCCTTGCGCAAGGCCACCACGTCGCTCTTGACCCGGTCAATGAGCTTCTTTGACAGCGGTCCGAGATTCGATCCCGACGAGTTGGCGGCATCATAGCCTTTTTCGCCGGCGGCTGATGGTCTTGGCCAGAAATACCGGTCCGCCGTGAAGGTTTGGCCGATCAGGTCTGATCCGACCATCTGGTTGGCGCGCACCACGAGGCTGCCGTTGGCACCTGAGGGGAGAACCACCTGCGCCAAGGCGGTGATGGCAAGTGGATGGATCAGACCCGTGAGCAGCGTGAACAGGGCCAGCATCACGAGCGCGGGACGGAGGTGCGAGATCATGATGGTTCTCCTTCAGGCGAGCCGCAGGGCCGAGACAGCAAGGTCGATCAGCTTGATCCCGACGAAGGGTACGAGGAGACCGCCGAGCCCGTACACGAGGAGGTTGCGGCGCAGCAGGGCAGCGGCCCCGATGGGACGATAGGAGATGCCCTTCAACGCCAGCGGGATCAGGGCGACGATGACGAGGGCGTTGAATATGACCGCCGACAGAATAGCGCTTTCCGGTGTCGCAAGGCCCATGATGTTGAGCGCGCCAAGCTCTGGGTAGGTCGCGAGGAAAAGTGCCGGAATGATCGCGAAGTACTTTGCCACATCGTTGGCAATCGAGAACGTGGTCAGCGAGCCGCGCGTCATCAGTAGCTGCTTGCCGATCTCTGTCACCTCGATGAGCTTGGTCGGATTGCTGTCGAGATCGACCATGTTGCCGGCCTCGCGCGCAGCCTGCGTGCCCGACTGCATGGCAACTCCGACGTCGGCCTGAGCCAGAGCCGGAGCATCGTTGGTGCCGTCGCCGCACATAGCGATGAGACGTCCCTTGGCTTGTTCGGCCTTGATGTAGGCGAGCTTGTCCTGCGGCGTTGCCTCCGCGATGTAGTCGTCGACGCCCGCCTCCGATGCGATGGCCGCCGCCGTCACCGGGTTGTCGCCAGTCACCATCACCGTCTTGATGCCCATGGCGCGCAGAGCGGCAAACCGCTCCTTGATGCCTGGCTTTACGACATCCTTGAGGTGGATCACGCCGAGAAGCTTCTGGGTGTCGATCACCGCGAGTGGCGTCCCGCCTGATCGGGAGATGCCTTCGACCTCTGCCCGGAACGCGGCTGGCGCGCTCGCCATCGTCATGCCGAGTGATTTGAGAACAGCGTCGACCGCACCCTTGCGGATGCCTCGACCATCGACATCGACGCCTGAGATCCGCGTCTGAGCCGAAAACGGGATGAAGGTCGCCTTTATTTCCGCAAGTCGCGGCTCGCTCTGGCCGTATTGCCCCTTGGCCAATGCGACGATCGAGCGGCCCTCCGGAGTCTCATCGGAGAGCGAGGACAGCAGGGCGGCAGCGGCCACCTCCCGATCCGTGGCGTCAGGAACAGGTATGAAGGCCGTCGCGAGGCGGTTGCCGTAGGTGATGGTTCCAGTCTTGTCGAGCAGTAAAGTATCGACATCGCCCGCTGCTTCCACCGCGCGGCCCGATGTCGCCATCACGTTGAAGCGGATCAGACGATCCATGCCGGCGATGCCGATTGCCGACAGGAGCCCGCCGATCGTGGTCGGGATGAGAGTTACCAGCAGTGCCACCAGCACCGTGATCGAAAGGGCCGTCCCCGAATAGCCTGCGAGACCCCACAGCGTCGCGACCGAGATCAGGAAGATCAGCGTCATGCCAGAGAGCAGAATAGATAGCGCCAGCTCATTGGGAGTCTTCTGCCGCTGTGCACCTTCGACCAGTGAGATCATCTTGTCGAGGAACGAGGAGCCGGGCTCGGCGGTTACGCGCACCTTGATCCAGTCGGAGATGACCACGGTGCCGCCCGTCACCGCCGAACGATCGCCGCCGCTCTCGCGGATGACGGGGGCGGACTCGCCAGTGACGGCAGACTCGTTCACGGACGCGATGCCTTCGACCACTTCGCCGTCGGCTGGGATCGTGTCACCCACCTCGACCAGCACCACGTCACCGAGTTCGAGCAGATCGGCAGCCTTGGGCTCCCAGAGATCGTCCTTGGGATCATCGGGGTGCAGCAGGAGCTTGGCCTGCGTTTCGCTGCGGGTTGACCGCAGCGCATCGGCATGCGCCTTGCCACGCCCTTCTGCGATGGCTTCGGCAAAATTGGCGAAGAGCACGGTGAACCACAGCCAGGCCGCGATCTGGCCCGAGAAGAGGAGCCCGCCACGGCCGGTCATGAGATCACGTACGAACAACAGCGTGACGAGCAGCGCGACGACGGCGGTGACGAACATCACCGGATTGAGCGCGAGCTTGCGCGGCGCGAGCTTCGAGAAGGCGTCGAGTGCCGATTGGCGTAGGATGCCGGCATCGAGGAGCGGTATAGCTTTAATGGTCATGGATGGCTCCTTCAGAACATCTTGCCGGCATGCATCAGGAAGTGTTCGACGATCGGCCCGAGGGCGAGCGCGGGGAAATACTGCAGGCCGCCGAGGATCAGGATCGCGCCGATAAGTAGGCCGACGAACAGCGGCCCGTGCGTCGGGAAGGTGCCAGAGGACGCCGGCACCTTCTTCTTGGCAGCAATCGCACCTGCAATTGCCATCACCGGCATCACGTAAGCGAAGCGGCCAAACAGCATCGCGATGCCAAGGGTGGTGTTGTACCAGGGTGTGTTCGCCGAGAGGCCCGAGAACGCTGACCCGTTATTTCCTGCGGCCGACGAATAGGCGTAGAGGATCTCGGACAGCCCGCGCGGACCGGCATTGGCGAGGCTTGCGAGCGCGTTCGGCAGCATGGCCGCAGCCGCCGAGAAACCGAGGATCGCCAGCGGCAGGATCAGCAAAGCGAGCATCGCGAGCTTCATCTCGCGGGCTTCGATCTTCTTGCCGAGATATTCCGGCGTGCGCCCGACCATCAGTCCGGCGATGAACACGGTCAGGATCGCGATCACAATCATGCCGTAAAGACCAGAGCCGACCCCACCGGGCAGAATCTCGCCGAGCTGAATCAGGAACAACGGCACTAGCCCGCCGAGCGGCATCAGCGAACTGTGCATGGTGTTGACGGCGCCGCAGGACAGCCCCGTGGTTGCAACGACATACAGCGCGGAGAGCGCCTGTCCAAAGCGGACCTCTTTGCCCTCCATGTTGCCGGCCGTCATGTCGACGCCAGCCTTGGCAAGCAGTGGATTCCCGGATGTTTCCGCCCAATAGACAATGGCAGTTGCCGTGATGAGCAAAGCATACATGGCAACGAGCAGCGCGATGCCCTGACGCCGGTCGCCGACCATGCGTCCGAAGGTGAAAGTAAGCGCCGTGGGGATCAACAGCATGCTCCAGATCGAGAGCACGTTCGACCATGCATTTGGGTTTTCGAATGGATGTGCGGCGTTGGCATTGAAGAAGCCGCCGCCATTGGTGCCGAGCTGCTTGATCGCTTCCTGCGATGCAACCGGGCCGAGTGCGATCGTCTGCTTTACGCCTTCCAGCGTCGTGACCTCGACGCTGCCGGCTAGGGTTTGCGGCATGCCAGTCAACGCGAAG
>CADEFX010000334.1 GCA_902826715.1 uncultured Hyphomicrobiales bacterium
TTTCGAGAAGGGGGTGATGGATCGTGTCGCGGTCGGCTAGACTGCGGTCATGACCACATCCAGCATCCGCCCCGGCGAGATTGCGCTTGCGAACGATCCGGCGCAGGCCGCGGGTGACGCGCGGCTCGTTTTTATCGGGCGCGTGCGGACGCCGTGGACGTCGCGCAAGGACGCGCCGAAGAATCCGAACGAAGCACGCTCGCGCGGCGGGACGGCGCATGTCGAGCTCGATGCGGCGTTTCGACCGGGCCTGCAGGGGCTCGAAGGTTTCTCGCACGCCATCGTGCTCTACTGGATGCACAAGGCGCGGCGCGATCTTCTGGTGCAGTCGCCGCGGCAGAGCGGCAAGACGCACGGCACGTTCTCGTTGCGCTCGCCGGTGCGGCCCAATCCGATCGCACTGTCGGTTGTGCGCATCCTCAAGGTCGACGCTGACGCGGGCCGCATCGACATCGATGCCATCGACTGCCTCGACGGCACGCCGCTCGTCGATGTCAAGCCGTACCGGCCGGGCATCGATGCAGTGCCCGACGCGATGACGCCTTGACCAGGGGCCGGTTTGTCTTGGCGCCAAGGGACATAGCGGCTTAAGCTGCCGACCAATCATCACAACCACGGGAGCGATACGTGCCGAAGTTCACCTGGGACCATATCCACCTGCGCAGCCCCGATCCGGAAAAGACGGCGGCGTTCTACGAGCGCATGTTCGGTGCCGAGATCATCCGCTCGACGATGCCGAACGGCGCGGCGCGCATCGACATGAAGATCGGCGGTGGCGACATCTTCATCGCCGAGGTGAAGCCCGGCGACAAGATCGGCGCGCCGCCGCAGACGCCCTATCAGGGACTCGATCATTTCGGGCTGAAGGTCACGGGCATCGACGCCATCGTCGCCGATCTCAAGAAAAAGGGTGCCGAGTTCACCATGGAGCCGAACGACATCCGCCCCGGCGTGCGTATCGCGTTCCTGCGCGGGCCGGAGGGCGTGTCGATCGAGCTGCTGGAGCGGAAGTAGTTTTCTCCCTCTCGTCATGGCGTAGCCATGCTCCGCATGGACCCACGCGGGGAGAGGGGCTGCCCCTCGCCTGGACGAGCTGGAAGATCGCCAGAGACACGATGAGACTGCCGGCGACGGCCATGAGGGGGCGCGGCGGCGGCGGGCGACGTAGGCACCGCAGGGTAGGCAAGGAACGGCCGGCGATGTCGAACGTTGTTGCCGCGACTGTCCAGAGGATAGCGTGGCATGCAGCTCATCATGGTGTTTACGTGCAGGAGTACACGGCATCCGGTCGGTGTGCCGATCGTTGGTGGTGCCGAGGCGCTGCGTCGTTTCCGGCCGGTACGCATGAGCGTGGAGCGCTGTCCGCACTGCGGCGGCTCTCATCTCTATGCCATGAGCGAGGGAAATCCGACGATTTGGGACGGCACGCAGATTGTCGACAGTAAGGCCGTCGACTCTCGCTAGCACCGCGTGCAGCGCTTGACCGGAATTGAACCGCCCTCAACAGGGCGGTTTTTTTGTCGCGACTGCGAAATGTGGCTTCGAGCACTTGCCGACGCGAGCGACACAAACCCAATGCACGCTGACAAGAAAAGCCGTTCCTCACCCTGTTTTGCGCAGCACATCGGTGCAGTTGACGATCACATTTTCGCGCGTATGCATGGTCCCGAGACGAAGGGAGAAACCGGTATGAGTTCGATGATCGTGGTTACGTGCCCCAACACCGGCCATGATGTGAGCTCAGGCGTGCTTGCCGACGAGCGTACGTTCTCGAGACTGCCGCGCCACGAGCTGATCGTCCGATGCAAGGAATGCGGCGGCGAGCACCGCTGGTGGGTGGCAGAAGGCAGGCTCGGCAAAGTGGAAGAGGTTCGCTTGCCGATGCCGGTGCGCATCCCATACCGATGCCATTTTGGGCCGGCAAGGACTTGCAGGTGTGCGGCCAGTGAGAGAGGCTTAGAGGGCGCAACCTTTCCACGGAGAACGGCAATGCCCGCCCGCACCACGCACCTGCAGACCTTCATTGATGCCGCGCACGATACGATCGCTGCACGCGTAAAGGCCGGCGAGCCCGCTGAAGCGGCATGCGGGCGCATATTCAAGGCGCTGGAAACGGGCCAGGCCCAGCATACGCCGCATAGAAAAGAGCCGCCTCGCGCATGGACACACTTACGTGGGGCACTCGAGACGGCCACATCATCGGCGGGGCCGACTGCGGCCCTCGCCAATGCCCTTGGTGCCATCGAGCCTGAGTTGTGCTGGCAGCGCCGTCCCGGCGCGGAGGACGTGCCTGGCAATTTCGCCGACGGGCACACGAACGCGACCATCGTTGGCGAAGGCGGACTGGAGGTGCGCGGTGACGTGCGCATCGGCGTCAGCCTGTTGGCGCCGCACGTCACCTATCCCGACCATCGCCACCCGCCGGAGGAGTTGTATGCGGTGCTGTCGCCGGGCTTCTGGCGGCAGGACGCGAAGCCGTGGCACGAGCCCGGGCTCGGCGGCGTGGTCTACAATCACCCCAACGTCGTGCACGCCATGCGATCGACGAGCACGCCGCTGCTTGCGGTCTGGTGCTTGTGGACGGGCCCGGGCTAAGGCAACGGCAGTGTTCTACTAACCGGCTGGTGTGACCTGCCTTGCATTTCAGCGGTCTCCAGGTTGATGATACTCCTTGGGGATCTGCGATATCACAGCATGCCGCGCAAAAGCATTTTCATCAGCATGGGCCGGCCGTATACGCCGGCCCAAAAACAATTTCTTGAAGGCTTGATCGAGCTCGTCAAGCAGAACGGCCTCGAGCCGCGCGTCATGAACGTGACGGACTATCCGACCGGCAATCCGCTCAAGGGCATTGCGCAAGTGCTCAGGGAATGCTCCGGCGTGGTCGTTGTCGCATCCGAGCGCACGTTCTTTCCCACGGGCGTCGAGAAACGCAATTCCGCAGATCAGCAGGCGCTCAGCAAAATGCGCTATACGACACCGTGGAACCAAATCGAGTCGGCAATGTCCTATGTCTTGGACATCCCAATCCTCGTCATTGCAGAACGAGGGCTGAAAGAGGAAGGCCTGCTCGAGGAGAAGTACGACTGGTACGTCGAGCGCGTGGACATCGAGCCGTCCGCCCTGAATGAGGGGCCGCTGCGCAATCGCCTTGCCGCGTGGTGTCGCACGGTATCGGAGCGCAAGGGCGAACGTAGGCCGATCCGCGGCGTCAGCGGCGACATCGCGCTCGGCGAGTTTCTGAAAGAGCTTCCTGTCAAACTCGTGTGGCAGATGGCCTTGATTGCGGCATCGCTGATCGCTGCCGGAGCGACCTTCGGAGCTTTCATCAAACCGTTGCTTACCGGGTAGGGGACAAGCGGCGCAACGCGCACCGCGCACTCACTATCGCTCGAACCGCTTGAACTTGATGCGGTGAGGTTCGACGGAGGCGTCGCCGAGGCGGCGCTTCTTGTCCTCCTCGTAGTCGGCGAAGTTGCCTTCGAACCATTCGACGTGGCTGTCGCCTTCGAAAGCGAGGATGTGGGTCGCCATGCGGTCGAGGAAGAAGCGATCATGGCTGATGACCACGGCGCAGCCAGCGAAGTCTTCCAGCGCCGATTCAAGCGCCGATAGCGTTTCGGTGTCGAGATCGTTGGTCGGCTCGTCGAGCAGCAGCAGGTTGCCGCCCTCCTTCAGCATCTTGGC
>CADEFX010000335.1:0-1598 GCA_902826715.1 uncultured Hyphomicrobiales bacterium
CGGGCGGAACGAGCGCGATGGAGACGACACTCGCCAAAGCAAGGACTGCGAACTTCATCGGAAAGGCCCTCCTGAATGTTTTTTGGCGCTTCCGGCTTTCGTGTGGGTTGACGTGACCTGCAAGGATCTGGCGGGGAGCAGCCGCGGCGCGGCGTAGCGCCTGGAAGTGGCTGGCGGAGCCGGGCCGCGGCGGTGGGCTACCCTTGGGCGATGCGCGACAAGGAACTCTATGCAGCGATCCTGGGTATCCGTTCTCCGTGGCAGGTGGCGAGCGTCGAGCTGGCGGCGAAGGAGGAGGAGGTGCGGGTGCTGATCGAGATGCAGGCTGGAGCGCGGCTGCGCTGTCCGGAATGCGACGAGACCTGCCCGGGCTACGACACCCGGCGTCGGTCGTGGCGGCACCTCGACACATGCCAGTTCAAGACGATTCTCGTGGCCGACGTTCCGCGGCTGGAGTGTCCGTCGCATGGCGTGCGGCAGATCGATGTCCCTTGGGCCGAGCCCGGCTCGGGCTTCACGGCGCTGATGGAGGCGCTCGTCATCGACTGGCTGAAGGAGGCGAGCATCAAGGCCGTGGCCAGGCTCATGGACCTGAAGTGGGACCAGGTCGACGGGATCATGCAGCGCGCGGTGCGGCGTGGCCTCGCACGCCGGAAGGCGCTCCAGCCCCAGCGCATCGGCATCGACGAGACGTCGTACCAGAAGCGCCACGAGTACGTGACCGTCGTCACCGACCTGGACAGCGGCGAGGTGGCCTGGGTGGCCGACGATCGACGGAAGGAGAGCCTCCAGGGCTTCTTCGACGAGCTCGAGCCCGCGGACCTGCTGAGGCTCGAAGCCGTGTGCATGGACATGTGGGATCCCTACATCGCCGTCGTCGAGGAGAACCTGCACCAGGCCGAGCGCAAGATCTGCTTCGACAAGTTCCACGTGGCGAAGCATCTGGGCGACGCGGTTGACAAGGTCCGGCGCGTCGAGCAGCGCGAGCAGATCAGCGAGGGCGATCGCTCGCTGGTCGGCACGCGCTACGCGTGGCTGAAGAATCCCGAGCACATGGACCGCTCCAGCAGGAGCTTCTTCGAGCGCCTGAAGAGCGTGGCCCTGCGAACCGCGCGGGCCTGGGCCATCAAGGAGCACGCGATGTGCCTGTGGAACTACACGACCCGTGGCTGGGCGCGCAAAGCATGGCGCTCCTGGATCGCCTGGGCGCAGCGCTCGCGGCTCGAGCCGGTGCGTCGCGTCGCCCGGATGGTCCGCGACCACCTCGAGGGAATCCTCAACGCCATCGTCCTCGGCGCGACCAACGCAGGGGCCGAGTCGGTCAACGCAAAGATCCAGCGGGTGAAGCGCATGGCCTGCGGCTTCCGCAACCGCGAGCGCTTCCGCAACGCCATCTACTTCCACTGCGGTGGCCTCGACCTACGACCCGCTACCCACACGAATTCCTGATGACCCAAACAAGGAACTACCGGAGAAACTTCAACTACCTCTTCGGCTGCAAACGCGTCATCCGAGAATACACCTCTTCCTGCGTTGGTGCCTGTGTCCTTGACATATACTTTCGGCGGCCTGATTAGCAACGCCTCAGGTGAAGTTGA
>CADEFX010000335.1:1608-3658 GCA_902826715.1 uncultured Hyphomicrobiales bacterium
CGCTACCCACACGAATTCCTGATGACCCCAATTTCTTCGAGCCGGAGCCTGCGCCGTCGGGGCAGTCAGGTCGCCTCGCGCGGGCGCCCAATTTGGGATTGCTCGTGCCTATCACGAGCCAAGGATTGGCAATCCGGGGCGGTCAGGTGCCTGTGGTTGGCGCAGACTCTTCGAGTGGCGTGAGCGAAAATAGGTTCTTGGCCCATTTATCAAACGCGGGCCCAAACAAATCATCGCAATCGCTGGCGTGATCCCACATTTTACGCGCATCGGGCGTCTTGTTGATCCACATGCCAAAAACATTGCGTGCCCAGGACTCATATTCTGCGACAATCGTTGGACCCAGGATATCTTGGTTCTCGTAGACCTCGCGGAGAAGATTTAGCTGACCAAAAAACAGGACCAAGTTGCCGTTAAATTGTCTCAGCGTCTTGTCATCAGCGTTGTCGGGTGCAGGCATTCCACACAATATTGCGTATGGTCCGTAAATGTTGTGATCGGCAATGCTTTCGTTGATGCTCATGGCCCTTTCTGTCAATCGTTGCTGACACGATGCTCTTACTGCTCGTTTGGAGACAAATAGGCTAAAGCCACCAAGAAAGAGTGCGCATAACGACACCACGATGGCGTACCATCCAGGATCTTTCTTCCACGATAGATGTTGCCGACTAGGCACTCTTGTTGATGGCACAAAGCGGATTCCCTTGTGACACGCCGGACAACGTAACCTGAATGCTTTGTTCATTTCATCGTCTCCTCTCCGTGTCATGGCGGCAAGAGTAGCCACAAGCGATCGAGACGTACTGCTATTCGTGTGTACTTTGAAGTAGCTGAGGCGGCGCTGAGTGAGGCCCCTAAAGTGGACCTCCGAGCTGGCGGAGGTTCGCTGCAAAGGCGACGACCTTGCTCGTGATGTGGATGCCGCGCCAGGCCCACTGGGTCAGCACTCTTCGAACCTCTCGTGCAGCTTCGAGTTCCGCCGCCCTCGGATCAGGCTCAGGCGCAACTTCAGTCTCAGACTCGGCTCGCTCGTCGCGCACGGCCCGCTCCGCGGCCGCGACCGCGATCTGCTCAGCGCGTGGATCCGGAGCGGGCGAGGGTACGGCAGCTTCACCAGGATAGGACACGAGCGACAGGTCGAGCTCGTCGCCCACCACCTGCGGCGAGGTGAGCGCGTCGAAGACGACCTCCAGCACGTAGGGCTTCGAGAGGTCCTCAGGCCGGAGCCGGATCGTGATCTTGCGGCTCACAGTTCCGCCTCCTGGAGCTGTTCAGCCTGCGCAGAGTCGAGGACGAGGATCCCACCGCCTGCAGCACGGTGCACCGCGTTGGCGTGGCGGACGGTCTCGTACACGATCTCGTCGATCTCGTCGTCCGTCGTCTCGTCGGGGACCTCGATGGTGATCTCAAGGGCGTGTGTGTCTGCGCTGAGGCACGGAGCATCGATTAGTGCATCAATCTCCTCGTCGCTTGTGCCACGCAGAAGCGAGAGTTCAATGTCGAGGTTCGACCATGAGGGCCTTTCGCCCGGCCACAGCCCGCCGAAGAATTCAGGTGCGACGGGAGTGTCGTCCGTCCAGTCCTTCGATGCGGAAAGGAGATTCCGGTAGTCGACTGTCTGTGCCAGGATGACAATGTCGGCGCCCGCATCAGCGGCCGCATCGCCGGCATAAGCCGCATAGAGTGCAGCGATGGCATCGTCGTCGGCACGCTCATCAGCGGCTATACCGGGATGGCGGCCGTCGCCTAAAGCCTCGCGAGCGCTCTCCGCGGCGGCGTGAGCCGCGTAGGCGGCGGTGTTGGCGGCTTCGACAGCGGTCCGGCCAGCTTCTCCGAATGCGAGGGCGAGTTCGAGCTTGCTATCGATGTGCGAGAGGGGCAGCTTGTCGTGGCGAGCGCCAACGGCCTCAGCAAACCAAATGGCTTTTCTAACGCGCGCTATTTGCTTCTGATCGCCGGCTGCCCTGACAAACGGCGCAACCCTGCGCGCGCAGCGAGCAGCGAAGGCTATTCGGGCCCGCAAAGGCAGCCTGGTCATGTCGCCATCGGT
>CADEFX010000336.1 GCA_902826715.1 uncultured Hyphomicrobiales bacterium
GGGCAGCATGATGCGCTGAATCATATCTTTCCTCCGTGTTCAGGCGTGCATCATGCCGCGAAACTTGTGGAGATTGTACCCTCTGCGACGTTAGTCGCTATCAACGCCTGCTAAATCGGCGATGAGGTCCAGTTCTTTTTCCAGATGGACCCACGTGTCCCGGCTGACATTGCCGATATCGTTGTTTTGCGCAGCGGCGATCTGAAAAATGCCGCGCAAGTCCTTGAGTAAATCGGGATCTCGGATGGCGAGAAGTGTTGTCAATGCTTTGAGAAGGCGGTCGTTGGCGAAAAGCCTGTCGCGAAGCTGCTTATTCACAATGGTCCTCCCGTCAGCGGACGGACATTTATGCCTTAACTTTGCGAATACTACTTTGTTCCGTGCAATCGAGCGGGCACACAACCAGCCCGATACGCGCGACCGCGTTGACGCCTGGGGTGCGACACGCAACAGTTGCCCCGTTGTGTCTCTCCGAGGTGACCCATGCCTCTCGACCTGCCCAAGCTGTCCGCCGACCTGGAGCGCCTGCTGCGCCTCAGGTCCATCCCCTTTGGCATGAAGCTGTTCGAGCACGCGGCGGAGATGGAGGCCATCCCACGCATCCGCCGGCCTAAAGCGGTGCACACACTCGATCAAGTGGTGGCGCAGGCGTCCCGTCTGGGTTGGACGGTGGGCGTGACATCGGACGATCTCGTCGGTGCCCAGTGCCGGGCCGTGGTGGGCCTCGGCTCGGCAAAAGACCCCAAGTGGCAGTCGGGCCAGCACATGGTCGGCGTGTGGTTCTCCGACCTCGACGGCGCGCGCGCGCACCAGGCGTCCATGCACTGCGTGCCCGATGGCAGGTATGAGGCGCTGGCGGTGGCGCCGCTGGCCTCGGGACGGCTGGACCCGCCGGATATCGCGCTCTTCTACGCGACGCCGGGCGCCATGATGTACTTCATCAACGGGCTGCAGTGGGCCGGCTACAAGAAATTCGACTGGGGCGTGGTTGGCGAAAGCGCCTGCGCCGACAGCTGGGGCCGCGCGCTCACGAAACGCGAGCCGTCGCTCTCAATCCCCTGCTTTGCCGAGCGGCGCTACGGCGGCGTGCTCGACGACGAGATGCTGATGGCCCTGCCGCCCGACCAGCTCGAAAAGGCCATTCAGGGCATGGAGGCGCTGGCCAAGAATGGTTTCCGCTATCCCTTCGCGCAGTACGGCATCCAGAACGATGTGCGCGACGGCATGGCGCGCAGCTATCCCGATCGCAAGCCGCCCGCGGCGGCTAGCGCCGATACTGCACAAATGGCGACTTCGTCCCCATCTGGTCGTAAAGGCCGCGAGCGCGGTAGTTGAATTCCTGCGTCATCCAATAGGTGCGTGTGCACTTGCGCGCCTCGGCCTCCTCGTAGACGGCTTCGATGAGCTTGCGGCCCACGCCCTTGGCGCGCAGCGTCGGATCGACGAACAAGTCTTCCAGGTAGCAGTACCACGTGGGCGACCACGTCGAGCGGTGAAACAGGACATGTGCAATGCCGATCGGCGTATCCTTGTCATCGACGGCGACAAAGCCGATGTGCACCCCCTCCTGGCCCGATAGCAGCCGCTGCCACGTGATCTCGATCACGTCGTCGGGCACGTTCGATTTGTAGAACGCGATGTAGGCCTTGAACAGCGGCAGCCACGCGGCCTTGTCCTTGGCCTCGAGGCGGCGGACACGAACGATCATGCGGACGTCTCCAGTTGAGCGCGCATCACAGCAGAAACAGCGTCGCCAGTCCAAGAAAGGCGAAGAAGCCGACGATATCGGTGACGGTCGTGACGAACACGCCGGAGGCAACGGCGGGGTCGAAGCCGAACCGATCGAGCGCCAAGGGAATGAGGATGCCAGCCAATGCCGCGGCAAACAGGTTGAAGATCATGGCGGCGGCAATGACGATGCCGAGCGTGCCGCGACCGAACACCAGATAGACCACGAGCGCCAGCAAGGCAGCGAGCACGACGCCATTGATCAGGCCGACGGAGGCCTCACGCAGAATGATGCGCCGGGCATTAACGCGGCCAAGCTCGCGCGTCGCAAGCGCGCGCACCGCCACGGCCATCGTCTGCGTCGCCGCATTGCCTCCCATGGAGGCGACGATCGGCATGAGCACGGCCAGCGCCACCATCTGCTCGATGGAAGCGTCGAACAGCTTGATGACGGAGGCCGACAGCATGGCCGTGACCAGGTTAAGAGCCAGCCACTGGATGCGATTGCGCACGGTGTTGATGACCGAGTCGGCAAGGCTCTCGTCGCCGACGCCGGCGAGGCGGCGCAAATCTTCCTCCGTTTCCTCCTGGATGACCTCGACGACGTCATCGACCGTCACCGCGCCGACCAGACGGCCGTGCTCGTCCGCAACGGCTGCCGACTTCAGATCGTAGCGCTCGAACTCGCGCGCGATCTCCTCCTGGTCGGCGGTGGCGGAGATGACGTGGCGGTCGCGGTCCATGATCGATTCAATCGCCACCTGCCGCTTGGTACGCAGAAGCCGCGACAGGTCGACGCTGCCGAGCACGCGATAGGCGGGATCAACCACGAAGATGTCGGAAAAGGTTTCAGGCAGGTCATCGGTCTCGCGCATGTGGTCGATGACCTGGCCCACGGTCCAGAAGGGCGGGACGGCCACGAAGTCCGTCTGCATGAGACGGCCCGCGGTCTCTTCGGGATATTCGAGATTGCGTTCGAGCGCGACGCGGTCGCTCGCGGGCATGCGCGCGAGCAGATCCTGTTTCTCGGCTTCCTCCAGGCCTTCGAGGACGTAGGCAGCATCGTCGGTCTCGAGCTGAGAGACGGCCTGGGCCAGGAAATCCTTGGGCAGCGTCTCGAACAGCTGATCGCGGACCCCGGCGTCGAGCTCCGACAGAACCTCGGGGTCGAAATTCGTGCCCAAAGCCTGGATCAGCGTCACGCGCTCGTCGGCACCCAGTAGCTCCAGGACGTCGGCGAGGTCGGGCGCGCGCAGATCCGTGGCCAGTTCGCGAACGCGGTCGAGATTGTGGGCCTCCAGGGCAGCCGCGAATTCAGCCACGCGCTGGGCAACGGCGGCGTCCGCCTCGGTCCGTGTGGTTTCGGCCGGCTCCTGCATCGGACACCTGACAGGGGCTAAAGTTAGGGACGATGGGACGCTCGCCAGCGCCGCGGTGTAGGGCGCTTAGCATGTCCGGGACTAGTCCGGCAGCCCTTTCCGCGCCTAAGTCACGGCTGAAAGCGGGAAAACCTGGTGACACGCAACCGCATTGCGTCCTGCCACAATGTGTTTCTAGTATCCGCCCCGCCCGCCATCGGGCACTACGGGGAATTGGCGTGCTCTGCAGCAATGGACGTCACGGGGAACGGGCAGAATGCGCGCCGGAGTGATCGGGGGAGCAGCCGGCGTGCTGCTGGCACTGGCCGGCTGGTCCGGCACCGAGGCGCAGACGCCTCCCACGTGCCGCGGCGATGGCCTCGGCGTGGCGCGCACGATCAGTCTCGATAGCACGCAAGGGCCCCGCTTCGGCAACCAGCAGTATCATGACCATACCCTCCTGCGGGAGGGCGAGGTCATTCTCACGTTCGACGATGG
>CADEFX010000337.1 GCA_902826715.1 uncultured Hyphomicrobiales bacterium
GGTTGCCCACGATTTCCTCGCGGTCCTTGATCTGGCCGATGCGGCGAATGTCGAGACGTACCGAGGCGTAGAATTTCAACGCATTGCCGCCGGTGGTGGTCTCGGGATTGCCGAACATGATGCCGATCTTCATACGGATCTGATTGATGAAGATCACCATGCACTTGGACTTGGAGATCGAGGCCGTGAGCTTGCGCAGGGCCTTGCTCATCAGGCGGGCCTGCATGCCGGGCTGCATGTCGCCCATCTCGCCCTCGAGCTCCGCCTTGGGCGTCAATGCGGCAACCGAGTCGACGACCAGAACATCGACGGCCCCCGAGCGGACCAGCGTATCGGCGATCTCGAGCGCCTGCTCGCCATCATCGGGCTGAGAGATCAGCAGGTCTTCGACCTTGACCCCGAGCTTTTTCGCGTAAACCGTATCCAATGCGTGCTCTGCGTCTATAAAGGCGCAGATCCCGCCCTTCTTCTGGGCTTCAGCCAGAACCTGCAGAGACAACGTGGTCTTGCCGGAGGATTCAGGGCCGTAGATCTCGATAACGCGTCCGCGCGGAAGACCTCCGATCCCCAGTGCGATGTCGAGCCCCAGAGATCCCGTCGAGACAGCATCCACATCGACGGTGCGATCGTTGGCACCGAGCCGCATGACCGAGCCCTTGCCGAAGTTCTTTTCGATATGGGAGAGCGCGGCCTCGAGCGCCTTCTGCTTGTCCATCTCATCCCTCTCAACGACTCGAAGCTGCGGTGCCGCCATGTCTCGATTCCCTTATTCCATGAGTTGGAGGGTGGTGCAATTAACCCTGAATGTACACGATTTGTTCTCATGCCGCAATGGGCATTTATCTTTGGTCGGAACGTTCCAAGGTCAGTGGAAAAGACGCCGGCCCGCGATCAGCGGGCCAGCTCCTCCTTCACCTTGGCGGCGAGTTGCGGCAGGGTGAAGGGCTTGGCCAGGAAGGCAAATTGCTCGTTCGGGTCCAGGCTCTTCTTGAAGACATCGTCGGGATAGCCGGAGATGAAGATGACCTTCACGTCGGGATTGAGCGTGCGCAACTCCTTGAGCAACGTGGGCCCATCCATCTCGGGCATCACGACGTCGGACACGACGATGTCCACACGATTCTGCTGGGCGTCCAGGACTTCGAGGGCTTCGCGGCCCGTGGACGCCTCAAAGACCTCGTAACCCTGGCGCTTCAGGGCGCGCACGGCGAAGTTGCGCACCGAATCCTCGTCCTCGACCAGCAGGACGCGGCCGGCCCCTGTGAGATCGCGCGGGCGCTCGGGTTTCTTGGCGGGCCGCGGCGTGGCCTCGGCAACCGGCGGAGCTGCCACATGGCGCGGCAGATAGATGCGGAAGTTTGTGCCCTGGCCCAACTCACTCTCGGGCAGAATGTAGCCGCCGGTCTGCTTGACGATGCCGTAGACGGTCGAGAGGCCGAGGCCCGTGCCCTTGCCGACGTCCTTGGTGGTGAAAAAGGGCTCGAAGATCTTGGCCAGCACGTCGGGCGGCATGCCGAAGCCCGTGTCCTCCACCTCGATCAGGACGTATTCGCCGACGGCCACGCCCATGCCCACCAGCTTCGTGCTCTCGCGCTCGCTGATGTTACGCGTGCGGATGGTGAGGCGCCCGCCGTCGGGCATCGCGTCCTTGGCATTGAGCGCCAGGTTCAACACAACTTGGTCAAGCTGCGTCTTGTCAGCCTTGACCTGCCACAAATCACGGCCCGACAGAATTTTGAGCTCGACCTTCTCGCCCAGCGCCCGGTTGAGCCATGCTGAGAAATCCGTCAGCACCTCGCTGAGATCAAGCACCTCCGGCTGCAGTGTCTGCCGCCTCGAGAACGCCAGCAGCTGGCGGACAAGGCCCGCCGCCCGGTTGGCGTTCTGCTTGATGTTCATGATGTCCTTGTAGGCGGGATCGGTCGGGCGGTGAGTCTGCAGCAGCAGGTCCGAGAAGCCGATGATAGCTGTGAGCACATTGTTGAAGTCGTGCGCAATCCCGCCCGCGAGCTTGCCCACGGCCTCCATCTTCTGGCTTTGCGCATATTTGAGTTCGAGCGCCTTCTGCTCGGTGGCATCGATGACGTAGATGACCGCCGCTTCCCCCTGCTTGCGGGCCTGGGCAATGGGGCTCATGTAGAGCCGGCGCGTGAACTGGTGCTCCGGCCCGATCGTGATCTCAACGGGCTCGACACTGGCGCGTCCGTCCATCACCTGCCGGATCGTCTCCGACACGGCGCGCCGGGCCTCTTCGGCACCCGGATCGGAGAACAGGTCGGCAATGGTCCGCGCGGCTGCCTTGTGATCCTCGAAAAACATGCGCGCGAACGCACCGTTGGCACTGAGGATGCGACCGTCGCGGTCGAGCGTGGCGATGCCGAACGGAGCGGCATGGAAGAAACGCGCGAAGCTGACCTCGGCGACCCGGCCCTCATCTTCGCCGGCGTCATCTGTGCCGCGGTTGACCACGAGCGCCGTGAGCTGGCCGGACCCTTGTGCATCCGTCTGGCCGATGACGGTGACGGGCGCGCGTGAGCCGTCGGCGCGCAGCAAATCGAGATCGAAGCGTACGGCCTGGCCCGGGGTACGCGCCGCCGCTGTCCGCAGCAGGGCCTCACCCGGCTCTGCGAGCACGTCACCCAGCGTCAGGGCACGCGCGTGCATGGCTTCCGCGTCAAGGCCGAGCCATTCGCGCAAGGTGGCGTTGAGGTGGGTCACACCTGCCCCGGGCCCCGCGGCCACCACGCCGACCGGCATGGTGTCGTAGTAGGTGAGCGCCGTCTCGAGCTCGCGCAGGGTTTCGGCCTCGCGGGCGCGTTCGTTGGTAATATCGCTGACATGCCAAAGCGTGTAGGCGTCGCTCGTCGTCGGCAGCCTCAGCGGCTTGACGCCGAGCCGGATCCAACGCGCCGCGCGCGCACGCGCCTCGGGGTCGCGAACACGGAATTCCTCTTCGAGCGTCTCCCCGCGATCGGACGCCAGCATGAGGCGGAACAGACACTCGGCGGCCAGCGGCTCGCCGGCGAACGCCTCCGCAAGCGGGCGCGGCTCGCCATCGGGACCAGCACCGACGATCGCCGAGAACGTCTTGTTGGCGTGGACGACACTGCCGTCGCGCGCGGCGATCTGGAACCCCTGGCCGGTCTGCTCGACGGCGGCATGCAGCAGCGCCGACAACTCAGCCGTATCCCCGACCTTGATATGCCCGGCGGTGAGCCCGAAAAGGAAAAACGTGCCGACCATTGCCAGGATCGAGAGAATAGCCAGCACGAGCGAATCGGCGGCGCGGCTCGACAGCAGCAGGAGAACGGCTATGCCGCCGGCCACGATCAGCGCCACGCACCCAACGAACACCCACTGCGCGAGCGGGGACAGGTCTTGCCCGTTGGTCGCCGGATTTTGTGGGTTGGGCCCGCTCATGCGGCGGGACCTTATCTGATTCTGAAACGCAAACGCTTGGACGGCCCTGTGGATCAGAACACTCAGC
>CADEFX010000338.1 GCA_902826715.1 uncultured Hyphomicrobiales bacterium
CAGCCAGATACGGCCGCATGTCGCGGCGGCGCTTGTCCTTGAAGGTGATGGTTCCCTGCTGAGGATGATAGAAGCCATTGATGACGTTGAGCATCGACGTCTTGCCGGCCCCGTTCGGTCCAATGATCGCGCGAATCTCGCCCTTGCGGACGTCGAACGAGACATCGGAAATGGCTTTGACGCCACCAAATGACAGCGAGACGTTATCCACCGCCAGGAGAACGCCACCTGGGCCGGCCTTTTTGCCGCCTCCGGTGGCGGTGTCCAGATCGACGTCGGCCTTCATTCAGCGGCCTCCTTGAGCGCTATCGCGGCCGAATACGTCTTCAAGCTGATGATGCGAACGTCGCCTTCTATCGTACCCTTGCGTCCATCCTCGAATGTGACCTCCGTAGCGATGACACATCGCTCAGAGCCGTCATACAGGGCTTTGATCAGCGGCGCGTAGCGATCGGCAATGAAGCTGCGACGCACCTTTTGAGTTCTCGTCAGTTCGCCGTCGTCAGCATCGAGCTCCTTATGCAGGATCAAAAACCGTTGCATCTGTGATCCCGCCACCATCGGCTCGGCGGCCAACGCCTTGTTCAGCTCATCCACGCGCCGCTCGATCATGTCATAGACCTGAGGGTGGGCGGCCAGTTCCTGATAGCTGGCGTAGACGATGTTGTTGCGCTCGGCCCAGCTGCCGACCGATGTCAGGTCGATATTGATAAGGGCCGTGACGTAGTCCCGGCCATGGCCGAAAGCCACTGCCTCCTTGATCTCCGGGAAAAACTTGAGGCGATTCTCGATGTACTTCGGCGCAAACAGCGTGCCGTTGTTCAGGCGGCCGACATCCTTGGCGCGATCGATAATGCGCAGATGCCCGCGCTGATCGATGAAACCGGCGTCACCCGTGCGCACCCAGCCGTCGGGCGTCTTGGTGGCGGCGGTCGCCTCGTCATTCTTGAAATACTTGAGGAAGACGCCAGGGCTCTTGAAGAGAACCTCGCCGGAGTCCTCGATCTTAATGTCGATGTCCGGGCCGGGCTTGCCGACTGTCTCAGGGTAGACCTCCCCGTCCGGCTGCAGGGTAATAAAGACGCTGGCTTCCGTCTGGCCGTAGAGCTGTTTCAGGTTGATGCCGAGCGAACGGAAGAAGCTGAAAAGCTCGGGACCGATAGCCTCGCCGGCGGTGTAGGCCACGCGCAAGTTGGAAAAGCCCATGCGGTTGCGGAGCGGCGCGTACACCAGCGTATCGCCGAGCGCATAAAGGACGCGATCTCCGGTACCCACCGGCTTGCCATCGAGGATCTTCTCGCCGGCGCGGCGCGCCACCTTCAGGAAGTAGTGGAACATCGCTTTCTTGGTGCGGCCGGCATCCTCCATGCGCACCATGATCTGCGTCAGGAGATTCTCGAAGACCCGTGGGGGGGCGAAGAAATAGGTCGGGCCGATCTCGCGGCGGTCCTCGACGATGGTTTCGGGGCTTTCCGGGCAAGCGATGCACAGGGCTCCCGCATAGGCCTGCCCGTACGAGAAGATGTGGTCGCCCACCCAGGCCATCGGCAGATATGCGATCATCGTGTCGTCGGGAGTGAAGCGATCGAAGATGTTTGCGTTCTGACCCGATACGACGACGTTCTCGTGCGTGAGCATGACCCCCTTGGGCTTGCCGGTTGTGCCCGACGTGTACAGGATGACGCTGACATCCGAGCCCTGCCCACGGTCTATCTCGGCGAGCCATTCAGCGCCGGCGCTCGGGTCGCGCTTCAGTGCGTCGCGTCCGAGCGATTGGACGCCTTCAATCGCATGCAGATTGGTTGGATCGTAGCTCTTAAGGCCGCGCGCGTCGTCGTAGATGACGACGATCAGGGAGGGCACCTGATCCTTCAGCGAGATGATCTTGTCGACCTGCTCCTGGTTTTCGGCAACGGCGAACTTCACCTCGGCGTGAGACAGGACGTAGGCCATCTCCTCTGCGACCGAGTCCTGATACACCGGGACGGGAATAGCTCCAAGGCACTGAGCAGCCGCGAATGCCCAATACAAATGGGGCCGGTTGTCGCCGATGATCGCAATGGTGTCGCCGCGCTTCAGGCCGAGTGCCTTCAGTCCAAGCGAAAAAAGCCGAATCTCCTCATGGGCCTCTTTCCAGGTCCAAGACTGCCAGATTCCAAACTCCTTTTCGCGAAAAGCCGGCCGCCTGCCCTGCTGCTGTGCGTTCCGCAGCAGTAGCTTCGGGATCGTATCGAAACGCGCAGGTTCGAGGCTCACTCGGCCGATCTCCTCCCTCATCCGCGGCTACAAGGGCGTTAACTCTCTGCCGCCATGTCTTACGTAGTGCGTTTGCCGCACTTGGTGACCTTGGGCGCGCTCGGCGCCATGGGGAAATAGTATCAGAAAAACATCGGGCCCACTCAACCCGCGCCTTGACAGACACTATAGGTGGTTGTCAGGTAGAATTGCGCAGTACGGGCGCCAAAAAGGCTCGCCCGGCCGTCTTTTCTGTGACACTTGTCGGCGCTCACCCGTCGTAACTGGCAAGGGCGCCCAAGTCGGTAGCCGTAATGCCGCCCCGATCGACCTGGATCAGTCCCGCCTCTTCCAACGTTTGCAGCGCCTTGTTGGCAATCTGGCGGGATAGGCCCGCGAGCAGTGCCAGCTCTTCCTGCGTAATTTCCATACGTTTGCCGACGTTAGGATACAAAACCGGATTGAAAAGCCAGGCTAGATTACGTGCGACCCGGGCCGTCGGATCGTGAATGCGGTCGTGCTCGATGGTGGCAATGAACTGCCCCATGCGTTCATTGAGCTGATGCACAAGGTAGCGGTTGAACCCGACGCTGGTTTCGAACAGCCACATGAACGTCGCCCGGTTCATCAACGCGAGATTGGTATCACGCAGCGCCACTAGATCGTACTTGCGCTTTTCGTTCTTGAGCACGCTGCCTTCGCCGAACCAGCCGCCCGAGCCGATACCGGCAAATGTCATTGCTTTGCCTTGGTGCGATATGGCGCTGATCTTGACGAGGCCTGTGACGACGCCCGTCCAGGAGCTCAGTTGGTCGCCACGATGACAAACATAGCTGCCGGCCGGATAGTGCCGCTCAGTGATGCCCTTGCGGGCACGCGTGGCCTCCTCCTCGGTCAGTGCATCGGCCCAGAACGCCAACCGCCGCAGATCGTCCTTCGCGCTCACGGTGCCAGAACCTCGGCCTCCATCCATGTGCTGAGAGTACACTAGGCGGTAACGTCGTGCCTCCCAAGATTCCACTCCTTTGTCCCTTGGAAGGTGCAAACGCCGCTCGTAGGATGCGCGCACACGCCCAGCAAGCCAAACAGCACGAGGACGCCGCCATGGCCAAGGATCTGTATCATTTAATCGGTGGCAAGCGGATCGAAGGCCGATCCGGCAAGTTCGGCGACGTCTTTTGGCCTATGACAGGCGAGGTTGCAGCGCGTGTTCCGCTGGCCAGCAAGGA
>CADEFX010000339.1 GCA_902826715.1 uncultured Hyphomicrobiales bacterium
AAGCGTCGCGCGCGGCCGCGGCCTCCGCCAGCGCGGCCTCGCCCTTGGCGCGGCGCTGGCGCATACTGCCGATGCGCATCTGCAGTCGGCCCCAGACGGCGGGCGCATCCTGCAAGGTATGCGCCTCGGCCGCAGCCGTGTAGGCGGCGAGGGCGATGTCGAGGCCGCGGGCTTCCTGCACGCCGGTGAGCGTGGCGGCGTTGTCGCCAATGCGTTCCTGGATCGCGGCCCATTCAGCCGAATGCTCCTCGCGGGACGTGGCCGCCAACGCGACCTCGTAGGCGGCAAGCCCAGCGTCGATGCGGGCGGCATCATCAGCGAGGCGCGCCAGACGCAACTCGGCGTCGCCGATCCGGCTCTGCAAGCGCGTCCAGTGCGGGCGGTGTGTGGCGACGGCAAAATAGATCTGCGCGGCGGCGAAGTGACGTTGCGCACGCTCGCCCCAGGCGACGGCATCGGCGCCGGGCTGCGTGCAGAGGATGAGGCAGGCATCACCGGTGCGCTCCTCCAGCTCGCCGACGCGTACGGGGCTCGCGTCGGGTGCGTAGATGCGCAGGGCTTCGGCGCAGCCGTCGAGAGTCAATTGCGCGAGCTCGAACATCCGCGGCGGCTTCTCGTGACGCGCGAGAGAAAGCGTGACCGTAGTGCGCGCGTTGTGAAGCGCAGCCCAGCTCGCGGGATCGGTTTCAGGCGCGGCGAAAGCGAGCGCGGCGTCGGCCGCGGCAAGTGCGCGGTCGAGCTCGGCCACGGCAGTCGCCTGCTGGAAAAGGAAGACGTGTGCGGCCACCAGCGCGGCACCAAGATCGCGGCGGCTGCTACGGGCGAGCGCGTCGGGCATGGCGGCGAGACAGTCATCGGCGAGCGCAATGCCGTCGCGGGCGAGCGCAGCGTCCTTGACGAGGATCGCCCGGCGCAAGCGTGCGCGGGCGAGGATGGCGGTGTACTCGGCGCGGGCGGCGAGATCCTGCTGGCGGTGGTGCAGGTCGAGGTCGGCGAGCAGGGCGAGCGCGTCCTGAAGCGCGGGCTGATCCTGCGACCAGCGGCCTTGGGCTTCGAGCGCACGAGCGGCGTCGACAAGGAAGGCGAAGCCCATATCGGCGTCGATGGGCCAGGCAAGCTGGCCGGCATCCGCGTAAAGGCGTGCGGCGCGGGCGTAGCGCAGGCGCACCTCCTCCAGGGCGGCAAGGGCGGCCCGCTGATGCGCCAGGGCCAGGCAGGCGGGGGCCGCATCCGGTCCGGCGCCGGTGATGGCATCGATGCGATTGGCGGCGGCGATGTCGAGCAGGCCGGCAAGCTGGGCGGCGCTGCCGCGTGCGATGAGGTCGGTGACGGCGGCTTCCAACGCGGGCGGCGGCACGCTCTCACGCACGAGGGGCATGAGGCGATCGGGCAGGCGCGTCATGGCCTCGACCTGGGCCTCGAGCTGCTCGATGGCGAGATGCGTGCCGATGCGGCCAGCGGGAATCTCTGCGGCCAGCGCCGTGAGGGCGTCGCGCGAGACGGCCGTGATGGGCGCGATGATCGCGACGGCGGCGTCGAGCTGAGCATGGCGCTCGGCCGTCCAGGCGGCGGCTCGGCGGGCTCGCTCGGTCTCGTGCGCGTGCCAGGCGTCTTCCTCGGCGCCGGCATCGGCGGCGGTGCGCTCGAAGCGATTGGAAATGTAGGTGGCGTGCTGGTAGAGGCGCGACAGCAGCTCCGGCGAGGTGACCTTGAGGTCGCGGGCAGTGCGCAACGGCTGGGAGAAGAGGACGACGCGGAGGGTATCGCTGCTTTTCAGCTCCCAGGCGAGGAAGACGACGAGCGCGTCGAACCAGCCAAGCTCGACGCCTGGGGCGAAGAGCGCAGCGGCGAACTCACGGGGCGGAGGGCCGCAGGCGTCGGAAACGTCGTCGAGAAAGGTGGCAGTGACGACCTCCTCGAGGTCGGAGGAGGGCCGCGGGGCGGACGCGGACGACGGGGCATCGACGTCGGGCGCGGCGGCGATGAAGGCCTGTGCGTGGCGCGCGAAGGCGGCGAAGGCCGCGATGTCGCCGGCCCAGCGGCGGTGGAGACCGCCGGTGTAGCGCTGCAGAACGAAGGCGAGGGCGTCACGCTGCGCGCGGTGGACGGCATCGTGGACGGCGGATTGGGCCGCATCGCCCACGATGCGCTCGCGCAGCTCGGCGACGAGATGTGCGGGCACGAAGCCGAGTTCAGCACCGAGCGGGCGCGCCAGCACCGAGGCGAGCCCGAGGATGGCGCTGTCGATGGGCGCTAGCGCACGCTGCAGCACGAGATAATGGACCCCGCGATCCGTTGGCTGAAGGTTGCCGTTATGCGGCATGAGAGGCGGTTGCATCAAGGCACGATCATCATGCACAGGAGAGGCAGTTCGGTTCTTGCGCGGGCATGGCGCATGGGGCACAGTCGGATTTTCAGCGGCAATTATTTACAGCGGGGTGATTGGGCGAGATGGACGCGTATGTGCCGCCGCATTTCGGGCGCTTCAAGCAGATGGCGAAGGTGTACGGCTGGGAACAGGGCCACGAAACGCTGACCATGAGCCGCACGGGATTTCTGGCGCTGATGCAGGAGCTGCTGGCGTTCGCGGACTTCGACGAGGCCTGGTATCTATCAACGTATAAGGATGTGGCAGACGCCGTCGGGCAGAAGAAATTCAAATCCGGCCGCGATCATTATCTCAACTACGGGTATTTCGAGGGCCGCCTGCCCAACGCCAAGGGCTTCGATGCCGATTACTATGCCAAGCAGTATGCCGATGTGGTGAAGGCGATGAAGGGCAGCGATCCCAAGAAGCTGCTGGAGCACTTCATCTCGCACGGCTACGCCGAGGGGCGTCAGTCGCGCGCGCAAGCGGCCGGTGCCCGCACCTGACGCGACTGCGGTTTGGGGGGACCGCGCGACATGCGCACGCAGCAGCTCTTTCGCCGGGATCTGGTCGTTGCCACCAACGACGTCAGCGAGAACGCGGGCGGGCTGCGCTCGACCGGCGGCGATCCGCATTTCGTTCTGAAGCCAACGGAACCTCTGCGGCGCGGCTGGTACGCCATCAGCCTGCGCGGTGCGCTGACGCAGACGGCGAAACTGTATTTCGACCTCGGGCGCGGCTTCAACGAGCAGCACGTGGCACGTCTGTCGCGGTCCGGCGAGCAGCACACGGCGCTGGTGCGCCTGCACAAGCCGGCGGTGCTGGTGCGGCTCGATCCACAGGAGACGCCGGGCGCGTTCAAGGTCGAGCGGCTGGCCATGCGGCGGCTGACGCTGCCGGAGCTGGGCTTGCGGCGCGCGCAACACCTGACGATCGAAACGCTGAAGCGGCCATTCAACGGACATGCCAACGGCCACGCCCACAGCATCATGACGACGCGGGGCTTCGTCTGCCTTGATGCACGCGGCGAGGGTGCGCGCCACGAGACG
>CADEFX010000340.1 GCA_902826715.1 uncultured Hyphomicrobiales bacterium
CCCCGTGGCCCGCCTCGTCGCTCAACTCACTGTCGCGCTGCGCGAGATCCTCGGTCATCTTCTCGACGGCCCAGCTCCCGCCGGCGGGATCGCTGACGCGGCCGAGCCCGCTTTCCTCCATCAGGACGAGTTGCGTGTTGCGGGCAACGCGGCGCGCGAACGCGTCGGGCTGTCCCATCGCCCAGGTAAACGGCAGCACGGTCACGGCATCCGCCCCGCCGAGCCCGGCTGCCGCGCACGCCATCGTCGTGCGCAGCATGTTCACCCAGGGATCGCGCTGGGTCATCATGCGTTGGGAGGTTTCCGCGGTGAACGTCACGCGTGAGGCAGCCGCGCCGGCGCCGCACGCCTGCGCGACGCGCCATACCAGCCGGCGCGCAGCCCGGAGCTTGGCGATGCCGAGGAACTGGTCCGCATCGGCGGAAAGAGCGACGGCAATTTTTGGCAATGCATCCGCAGGCGCGACGCCGGTCGCCTCGGTGGCGCGGAGATAGGCGACAAGGGTCGCCAGGATGCACGCAAGCTCCTGGCCCTCCGTGGCGCCGCCTTCGTGATAGAGGGTCCCATCGGCCAGCAGCGCCGTAACGCCCGGCATCGTCATGGCGTCAGCGGCGAGGTGCGCGGCGATGTCGAGCGATTTAGGGACGGAATGATAAAGGCCGCCCGTGCGGGCCAGTGTGCCCAGCGGGTCGGCGTTGAAGCCGCCCGTGGCGTCGGCATCGGCGATACCCCGTTTCCGCCAGGCCGCCATCAGGCTGCCGGCCGCATCAGGCGTGTATTCGCCGGCACGCAGATAGACCGGGCACATGCCGAGCATGACACCGTCGAGCGCCTGCTCGACCGCGGCCTGCGTGTAGTCGAGGCCACTCCAGCCCGGCGCAGCGATCCGGAGCGTGATGGCTGCGACGCCGCCGGTGAGATCTTCGAGGATCGCAGCGTTGGCTTTCGACGGATCGGCCTCGGCATGCAGTTGCCGGATCTCCCACCGCGTCTCCCGCTGTTGCCGGGTTCCGCGTGTGAAAGGCTCCGATCCCGGTATGGCAATGTCGGCACCGGATAACGCATCAGCCCGCGTGTAAAGCGGTGCGATCCTGGCGCCATCGGGGCTGCGCGCGACCAGCCGCTTTTCGAAGTCGCCGCCTCTCAGCATCTTGTCGACGAGCTTGCGCCACTGCTCCTGGCTTGCCGCCTCGAACACGTCGGCTACGGTGATATCTGTCATGGCTCTGGTCCGTGTGCGTACCGCCTTGTAACAGCTTGCCGATTTGTTGTGTGTCGTGGGCCAGCGCGCAAGGGCAATTTTTGCGCAACTTTCGTCAGAGTGGCGATGCAACCGTCCATTGCTTTGTCATCCAGTCCGTGCAAACAGGGGCAGAATGCAGTTGAGTCGCGTACCCCTCTGGAGCCCGGAGACAAGCATGGCCAAGACGGCGTCCGTCCTGCAGGAAGGCAAGATCTACATCGGACAGAGCGTCGAGCCCGAGTACCTGACACTCCGGCTGGCCAACCGCCACGGTCTCATCACGGGTGCGACCGGCACCGGCAAGACCGTCACGCTGCAGGTGCTGGCCGAAGGCTTCGCCGATGCGGGCGTCCCGGTGTTCGCCTCCGACATCAAGGGCGATCTCTCGGGTATTTCCACCAAGGGCGAGCCCAAGCCGCCGCTGGTCAAACGTGCGCAGGACATCGGTCTCACCGATTACGAGAACCGCGCCTATCCAGCGGTGTTCTGGGACTTGTTCGGCGAGAACGGCCATCCGGTGCGTGCCACGGTGCAGGAGATGGGGCCGCTGCTGCTCGCGCGCCTGCTGGAGCTCAATGAGGTTCAGGAAGGCGTGCTGAACATCATGTTCCGTGTCGCCGCGGACGAGAATATGCTGCTGCTGGACCTCAAGGACCTGCGCGCCATCGTCACCGACGTCGGGCAGCGCGGCAAAGAGATCCAGACCAAGTACGGCAACGTTTCCGCCACGTCGGCTGGCGCGATCCAGCGCCGGCTGCTGGTGCTGGAGGAGCAGGGCGCCAATCACTTCTTCGGCGAGCCCGCGCTCGACATCAAGGATTTCATGCGCACGGCCAACGACGGTCGTGGCGTCATCAATATTCTCGCGGCCGAGAAGCTGATGCGCACGCCGCGCCTCTACGCGACGTTCCTGCTGTGGATGCTGTCGCAGCTCTTCGACAAGCTTCCCGAGGTCGGCGATCCCGACAAGCCGAAGCTGGTGTTCTTCTTCGACGAGGCGCATCTGCTGTTCAGCGAAGCGCCCAAGGCCCTGCTGGAGCAGGTCGAGCGCGTCACCCGCCTTATCCGCTCCAAGGGCGTCGGCGTCTACTACGTCACGCAGAACCCGCGCGACGTGCCCAACACCGTCTCCGCCCAGCTCGGCAATCGCGTCCAACACGCGCTGCGCGCCTTCACCCCGCTCGAGCAGAAGGGCATCCGTGCGGCGGCCGAAACCTTCCGGCCCAATCCGAAGCTCGACATCGAGCGTGTCATACAGGAGCTGAAGGTTGGCGAAGCCCTGGTCTCGGTCCTGCAGGACAAGGGCGAGCCGTCGATGGTCCAGCGCACGCTGATCCGGCCGCCGTCCGGCCGCATCGGTCCGGTCACAGCGGAGGAGCGCCGCAAGCTGATCGAGAACAGTCCGGTGTACGGCAAATACGAGGAAACACAGGACCGGACGTCGGCCTACGAGGTGCTGCAAAAAAAGACCGCGGAAGCTGCAGCCAACGATGAGGCCGAAGCCAAAGACGAAGCGGCGCGCAAGAACAGTTGGGGCAACGTCATTTTTGGCCGCGGCCCGCGCGGAGGGGCATCCATGGGCGAGTTGATCGCCCGCGATGTCACGCGCTCCTTTACGCGGTCGATCGTCACGCAAGTGAAGAACGCCATCCTCCGGTCGGTCTTCAAGCGGTAAGCTCGCCTCGCTGTCATCGTTGTGGGTCGGCGTGAGGCGCCATGCGTGGAAACTTTCTCCTCTACGACGGCGAGTGCCCGGCATGCCGCTCGTACGTGGCGATCGCGCGCCTCCGCCAGCTTTGGCCTGACCTACGTATTCTCGATGCTCGCCAGGAACCTCGGTTGGTCGCTGAGTTGCGCGGGCAGGGCTACGAAATCAACGACGGTTTTGTGCTCTCGCTCGGGGGCCGCATCCACTTCGGGGCTGAGGCAACCCGAATGATCGGCGAGCACGGGCGGGGCCACGGCGGCGCGCGTAGCGCGATGCTCGGTGCGATCGGTAACGCACCATGGTCACGCAGCCTTTATCCCTGGCTCAACCGATGCCGGCAGCTTCTTTTGAAACTCCTGGGCCGATCGCTGATCAGGTGACCGCCACACAAGGCCGAGCAGAGACTTCCGAGGGCTCACCG
>CADEFX010000341.1 GCA_902826715.1 uncultured Hyphomicrobiales bacterium
GAGCTTGCGGCCGGCCAGCCGATTCGCGCAGGTCTGCTGGTAGCCACCGATGGCCGCCGTTCGCCTCTGCGCGCGCAGGCCGGCATCAAGCTCGTGCGCTGGTCGCACGAGCAAATCGGCATCGTCACGCGGGTGCATCACGAGCGCCCGCACAACGGCCGCGCCGTCCAGCATTTCCTGCCCGGTGGACCGTTCGCGATCCTGCCCATGCGCGATCAGCGGTCCTGCATCACCTGGACCGAGGAACGCGTGCGCGGCGAAGCCATCCTGAAGCTCGACGACGCGGGCTTCCTCGCTGAGATCGAGAAGCGCTTCGGCCATCGCCTCGGCGCTCTCCAGCTCGACGGTCCACGCGCTTCCTGGCCGCTGGAGTTTCAGATCGCCCGCTCCATGATCGCGCGCCGCTTTGTGCTGGCCGGAGACGCCGCGCGCAGCGTCCACCCGCTCGCTGGGCAAGGTCTGAATCTTGCGTTTCGCGATGTCGCTGCGCTGACCCAATGCCTTGCCGAGGCTATGCGTCTTGGCCTCGACCCCGGCGACGGTACTGCGCTGGAACGCTACGAGCGCTGGCGCCGCTTCGACTCCGTGACATCGGCCGCCGCCTTCGACGCTTTGAATGGCATCTTTTCGAATGCTTCCGTTCTCGGCCGCGCCGCGCGAGATGCCGGGCTGGGCATCGTCGACCGTCTGCCCGGCCTGAAGCGGGCGTTGGTGAGCGAAGCGGCCGGCCAGGCTGGCGACGCTCCAAGGTTGCTCAGGGGGGAGAGGGCATAGCGTCGAGTTCTTCGGCAACGGGCAGCGGCGATTCTTAGACAGGCCCCGCGAGGTACCAGGTCTGCACGGTCCCGAGCCCCTTAATGTCAAGCGCGCCTCGGCTTTCTAGGCGGAATTCGCCGCCGAGCAGCGCCTGGGCGTGCGCCGACACATGCACGCGTCCGGGCTCGCCGCTGCCTTCCAGACGAGAGGCGAGGTTCACCGTGTCGCCCCACACATCGTACGTCAGGCGCTTGGCGCCGATCACGCCGCCCATGAGTGGCCCCGATGCCAACCCGATGCGCAACGCAAGCGGCATGCCTATGGCATCGCTGGCTTGTTCCGCCGCCGCCAGCAGATCCCGACTGAGCCGCGCCAGGCGCTGGGCATGATCGCGCACCGGGTTCGGCACGCCCGCCGCTGCCATATACGCATCGCCGATGGTCTTGATCTTTTCCACGCCATGCCGCTCGGCTAGGCTGTCGAACTCAGTCATCAGTGTGTTGAGGAATTCGACCGTGCGCGCAGGCCCGAGCTTTTTGGCAAGTGCCACGAAGCCCTGCAGATCGGCGAACAGGACCGACGCTTCCTCAAAGCTGTCGGCAATGGTCGTGCCTGGCGCCGCTTTCAGTCGGTCGACGATCGTCTCCGGCAGAATATTGCGCAGGAGCGACTCCGTTTGCGCTTCCGCGCGCTCGGCCAGATGAAACGCATAGTAGACGGTCGCCGCGATGAGCCCGAACGTCGTCACCGATGCCGTGATGTACGTGGCGTCGAGATTGGCGGCATTGACGCTCAAAAAGGCACGATGATCCGGAAACAGGAACCACGATGCCAGATGCAGGACAAAGCCGGTGATCACCAGTGAGAGGATCAGCTTCAGCCGGCCGAGCCCGAGGATCACGAATGGCGCCGCGGCATACGTGATGTATTGAATGTGAATGCCCGACGAGTGGCCCAGGTAGCCCGTCAGCACGAATAGTGCCGCGAATTCTGCGGCGGCGAGCACGAGCCCACCGGCAATCTCGTTGACGCGGTGCGCCAGCGGCACAAGGAGGGCCACCACGGCCAGCAGCAGGTTGATGACGATAACCGGGGCCCACAGCCTCACATCCACGAAGATGTGCTGCGCCGCGTAGGCAAACGTGAAGAACGCAATGAGATACGACACCACGTTGAGGATCTTGAGGCGCCGCTGTACTTGCGGCGGATAGCCGGCAATACCAATCGTTGCAACGCGCGCAAGCCAGGGCTTGACGGTCTCGATGAGCAACGAGAGCCGGGATGCCGCCGCCGCTCTTGGTCGCAAGGCGCGTGGTGAGAATCGCAGTTGCATTCTTCCGCCCGGAAATCGATCAGACACAGATCTCAAGTATCGCCCGGCGCGTCGGCTTCGTCGGATGCCGCAGGCAGACGCACGACGATTTGGCCTTTGGCGATGTCCACATCTGGCACGAACGCTTTGGTGAACGGAATCATCTCCGTTTGCCGCGATTCCGAAAGTGCAATCTCTATGACATCGCCCGCGCCGTGATTAGCTACCGCCGTCACCGTGCCGACCGCCGCTCCATTAGGCCCCACTGCTGCTAGCCCGATCAGATCCGCATGATAGAACTCGTCATTGCCAGGGTCAGGCAAATTTTCCCGCGTTGTAAACAGCTCCGTGCCTTTCAGAGCCTCCGCGGCTGTCCGGTCGGTCACACCGTCCACCCGTGCCACGACGCCTTTGGTGGTCACCCGGACCACCCGGATCACGATCTTGCGGCCGTGTCCATCGACAAGCGGGCCATAGTCCGCAATGGCTTCGGGCGTGCCCGTATGCACTTTGAGCAAGACCTCACCCTTGATGCCGTTGGCATCCGAAATATGGCCGAGCAAAATCCGGCGTTGCGCTGTTTCGTCAGGTGTCGTCATTGCGCCACCCATAGCACGGTGGGCCTGCCCCGCAAGGGGCGCGCGGGCTGGCAGCGCGTGTTGTGCGCTCAGGCGCGGATGTCTGAAAACTCCGGATGCGAGCGCATATACCCCGCCATGAACGAGCAGCGCGGCACGACCTTGAGGCCCAATTGCCGGATGGCCGTTAAGGTTGCGTGTGCGAGTTCCGATCCGAGCCCGCGTCCCTGCAGCTCAGCTGGGACCTCGGCGTGGTCGAGGGTGATTTCGGTGCCGCGCTTGCGATACGTCACGAAAGCGACGCCGCCGTCGACCGGCATCTCGAACCGCTGCCGATCTGTATTGTCTACAATCTTGCTCATGCGGGGGCGCTCCAGGATCGTCGATGCGCTGCTGTGCGATAGTTGTTGATCACATAGACTGGGTTTCGAATTTCGCAATCCCCCTCGGGGGCAGTTGCCACCATCAGGAGCAACCATGGCCACTGAAACGATCGTCGTGTCGCGCAGCGACGCTGCCGCCGTCATTCTGCTGAACCGTCCCGCGCGCCGCAATGCCATCAGCCTCCGGATGATGTCGGAGATCCTTGCCGCCCTGGACGAGGCCGAGCGCGATCCCAACGTCAGGACTGTGATCATCACCGGCGGCACCGAATATTTTTGTGCCGGCGCGGATTTGAACGAGGCCTTGCAGGTGCGCTCCGTTC
>CADEFX010000342.1 GCA_902826715.1 uncultured Hyphomicrobiales bacterium
TCAACGGCACCCGCTGGCGCACCGAGATCCAGCCGCGCATCCGCGAGATGATCCGGACGATCCAGTTCAAGCGGCGGGTGCAGCCGGCGCCGGCGGCGTGAGGGCGCGCGGGTGGAGCGGGGCGAGGCGCAGCGCAGGACAACGGATTCTTAACCAGGGTGGGCGATCCTGGCACCGGTCCATGCGACCCTGGGAATCCTTGCGCTGACCAGGTCTCTTGGGAGGGCCGGATGCCGGAGAGTATCTTCGATACTCTGTCGGCTCGAAGTTTCCGGACTTGCGTTCTGACACCATAGGGCGGCGGCACCGCTCTGTTTCCTGCCTCTATCAGCGGTTTGTTAGGAGACGGGCACGGATCCGTGCGCCAACCCTGTCGCCGGGAGAAGTGCTGACCTGATGTTCAAACGGGGCAGTTACTACGGCGTGTTCAATGGCACCGCTGGTGCGCCGAGATCAGCCTCGCATCCGCGAGATGATCCGGAGGACCCAGTTCAAGCGGCGGGCGCACACGGCGCCGGTGGCATATAGGGCGAGGCGGATCGAGCGAGGCGCGGAGCAGGGTTAACCGATCCTTCACTGGCATGGGCAATTCTAGCATAGGTCCATGCGATCCTGGGAATCCGCGCGTCGGCATTCGCCCCATCGCCCTTGCGCGTGCAGAAGGATGATGTAAAATAATGCCCGCCGGGGCACCGTCGCTAACGCGACGTCAGCCGGCGGGGCTTTCATCAGTCTCTTAAGACGGTCGATTGCCACACGACGCTGCCTCCTTTCTCTGGGAGGTTCCTTCCCACGTGACCAGTTGTGGAACCGAGGGCACGTGGGACGCTCGAAATGCTGGGCGGCGGGCTATTGTGGCTCGCCGTCGTTTTTTTGAGGTTGGTCAGAGACCATCCCCATCAGCTTCTGAAACCCTTGGAACCATTGAGCTTTGATCTCATCTGGCCATGTAGGGTCAAACTCCGGAAACTTATTCAAGAGCTGACTTTGAAGACTAGCCTCTTGAGGCTTCGGCGGATCTTGGCGACCGCTTGAGTCGGGGTTCGGTGGAGGAGTCCGGCCAGATGTATTGCTGGCAGACCTATCCGTTGAAGTCGCATCAAAACCATTCTTTGATCGACGGCGACCAGAGCTGCCTGCTGATCGCTGACGAGTAATGATGGGAATGCGCTTGCTGATCGGAATCCCCGCCTCTTGGGCAGCTTGGAGGAAGAACAACTCGCTCTTTCGAAGGACGCCTTCATTGGCATTGCCTCCAAATCCGTCCTTGAACGCGTCGCGAAGCTGACCAGGGGTGGCAGATGACAGATCAATCCGGCTTAGGACCGGCGAGTAATGCGCCCGGAGTAGTCCCGACAGAGCCGCAGGCCACCCTTCTCGGCCGAAGGCGCCGCTAAGAGCCTTCAGGTCATCAGTCGGATGATCGTCAGCGTCCACCAGGTTCAGGAACCTCAAGGCAGTCTTGAGTTGCCTAGCGACGCCACCGGCAAAGCGCTTAAGCGCGGTGGAATCGACCCGACCGGGGACGCCGTGCTCCTCAAGATCCTGAAGGAATGTCTTGAATGTCCTGAAAGGAATATAAGGAGGCGTGGTCCCGCGCCCCTTCACAGTTACGCCATCTGTCTGAGCATCCATAGCCACAGCAAGCCGTCCATAGAGGTTGTGCGGCTTGTTCTTAACGTGTCTCGGATTGGATGTCTATAGCACCCTTTATTCGAGAGATGTGTTCTGGTCATAAAAAGAGTGAACCAGCCTTGGTTGGCTCGTAAAAACTTCGTATTATCAAAAATAGGCTTCTAAAACAAAGAGTTGGAGGTCGATGTGCATATCGCGCTCGTGCGGGCTTACAAAGGCGAGCCGCTTAAGAGGGTGGTCATAGAGTGCGGCAAGAGGGTAGTCTACGTCGCCAATCCGAATCGGATGGTCGAAATTGCCTCGGGCCAGAGCTACCCTGTTGGCTTTCCCTACGAGGACGTGTTCAAGTTTGACAGCGATCTTTACGCTCGGCTTAGCGGAGAATGGGAATCCTCTGGCCAAACCGGCCCTAGCTTGTGGCGTCAGGCGGTGCTACTGACTGCACGTGCTTGAAGGGGATAATCCCCTCATAAATAGCAGCGTTGAGTTGCTCAACATTTCTGGTATTCGATATTGAATCGCCCAACTGACTATTGAAATGAATCGATTGATGATGCGCCAAGTTCTATAGCAAGCTATGATTGGTGAGGTTGGTTCGAGTCGTTAGACGGGAGCAATTATGTTGCGGTATTATTACGATATTTCACGTGTGGCTGGTTATGTGCCTACGTCGATGAATGGGCAAGAGTCGAAGCCATCTGGCAAGAGGTGCTGAAAGACTATGGTCTAGATCAATTCCATCAAAGAACTGCCAAAGAATTCATTTCTATTAACATTTGGGTGGATTTAGAGAAATGTTTGAATTAGATCATCGAAGACGCCGATATGACGGCAGTTGGAGCGGCGATTGTCGATGCGCATTGGGGCAGACATTATTGGGGTTATCTGCAAACAGAAATGCTCGGCAGCATCTACGAGCAATGCTATCCAGTCTCATGAAGCAGAAGATTTTGGCAAGTATTTGAAATAGTTTGCTGTCGGGATGTTGACGAGCGAAAAATTGCAAGGGTCTATCGTCACGCAAAAGATAGATACGGCTTTGAGGCATCTCTACGAGTCGGATCAGCGTCAGATCATGTGCCGCTGCAATGCGCCGACTTTGGAGCGTGGCGCCTTCGCAAAAGTTGGATCGGCATTGGCTTCGAACGGAGCGACGTCCCCTGGGGTGCCATGCCGGTGGGCAAAGTATTGCAGCTCAATCTGGTCGCTGAAGCCTCATGCGACGTTGGCTAGGACCAGGGCTTTGCGGTGCCAACAGCCTTCTGATGTGTGAGGGACATGTTAGCCGTCTCAGTTATGTTCAAGCAGCTGCACCAGCTGATCCAGCAGCGGCACCTGGCCCTTGTGCAGCTTCTGGCGGGCGGTGGGCAAGGGAAACCAGGCGGCGCGGTCGATCTCGGGGAAGTGCTGGATGGTGCCGGAGCGCGGCGGCCAGGTCAGAGGGAAGGTGATGCTGGTGATCGCGGCGGGATCGGCATCGCCCTCGAGGGCGAAGGCCCGCACGATCTTGGCGCCGCTTTGCCGGATCGGCCGCAGCGCCACCGGCTCGCCGGCGACGGCCAGGCCGGTCTCCTCGGCGAACTCGCGCCGGGCCGCGGCGAGCGGTGTTTCGCCGGGCTGGACCTCGCCCTTGGGGATCGACCAGGCGTGGCGGTCCTTGT
>CADEFX010000343.1 GCA_902826715.1 uncultured Hyphomicrobiales bacterium
CGTGCGTCAACACGTGTCGGCTCGCTCATTTGTGGACGACGAATCGTCCACCCCCATGGCTGGCGTCCGTGGATATGTTGGGGATCGCCAGAGCCGATTGCGTTGGCTAAGCGGCTTCTGGCGTTTGCGCCATAATACCGCTTTTCCCGCTGACTGAAGGAGGATCACGATAATGTCTGGCAGCTCATCCTACGCTGCCAAATCGCGCTTCGCGAAGTGGATCGACGAGCGACTACCATTGCCGCGGCTGATTCACGATCAGTTCATCGTCTTCGCAACGCCGCGCAACTTGAACATCTGGTACGCATTTGGCGGCATCCTCACGTTTTGTCTTGGCGTGCAAATCCTTACAGGCATTGTGCTGGCGATGCACTATATGCCCGACGCTGGACTGGCGTCGACGAACTGGTTCCGTCGCGCTACGCGTTTCGGGTCGGCGAGATTGACGTGCTGGTGATCAGCGATGGCGTGCTTCCGATACCTGCGAAAACTATTGCACAACGTCGATCCGGCCGTTCGGACAGCCTAGCTGGAGGACGAGTTTCTGTCCCCGGAAACGCTCGATTGGCCGTTGAACGCGGTGATGGTGCGTAGCGGCGGCCAGACCATAATCATCGACGCCGGGCTTGGGGCAGATCCGGGCTTCTCAGCGATGTTGCAGTAACGAAAGTGTGAGCACACAGTCGCGAGACACAACTCGGGTTGAGCTTAAAGGGAATTAGCCCTGGAAACCAAAGGCTCCTGGACCATCATTGACTTAAGGGTGAATTGGCGCCCCGTAGGGGAATCGAACCCCTGTTTTCAACGTGAGAGGCTGACGTCCTAACCGCTAGACGAACGGGGCAGCTCTAACCGTGCCTTCGTATATGGGAGCGGACCTAGGCGATCAAGGCATATTAGAGCAGCCGCGCCTTGGAGGGGAAATGCCGGTAGTGGGTCAGTTTGAATTGTGAACGTTCATCGGGTTGAAGGTCCGAGCGAACGCTGCCATCTTCGATGCATGACCGAACAAGCATCTACGGGGGAGGTAGCGTCGCATGGACTGGAAGGAGATATTCGTCTCGTGGGGTCCCATTCTTCTGCTGATTGTCGTGTGGGTGATATTCATGACCCGATTGGCGGGCGATAAGGCTCCAACCACAAAGTACTTGTCGGACTTGTTGGCGGAACAGCGGCGACACAACGATCTTCTTGAGAAGCTTGTGGTGCAGCACGACGCTAGGCTGCGCAAGCTCGAAGAAGCCAGCAGGCCAGCATGACCAGTAGACCCAAAAAACGCCCCCGCGACACCAACCAGCTTGCCAAGCGCATCGTGGATATCGCCACGGGCGATGAAGCGGAGCCTGATCAGGACGAAGGCAAGGACCCGGCAGCAGTCAGCCTAGGCAGGCGCGGTGGCCTTAAGGGCGGAAAGGCAAGGGCTGCTAGCCTCACGCCAAAGCAGCGCGCAAATATCGCCAAGAAGGCTGCCGAGGCTCGATGGAGGAAGACCTAGCTCTTCACGCGATCCTTCCGCTTCGCCCTTTTTTCGGCCGCAAGATCGCGTGCCCTAGCTAGCAGGTCCGATAACAGTTTCTCGCCTGTGGATTCCTTTTCAAGCCGAAGGCGCTGCTTGTAGACCGCAATTTCAGCGGCGGCCTTTGCGTTTGCGGCCTCCTTGGTGACCTCCCCTCTATGCCCATCAGGGATCAGGGGCCGCCCATCCAGCCTCACAATCTCTCTCAGTTTGTCGGTGTACTGGCCGACAGTGACAAGCCTGCCTTGTTCAGCCTGAGATTTGAGGAAGTTCACGGATAGATTGGTGATCATGTTGAGGCGCTTGATTTCGTCCTCGCCAAAGTAGTTTTTGGCAACTTGGGCTTCAGCAACCGTGGGCTGGGCGCCCTTAAATGACGTGAGGCCTGCGTATGGCTGAGAGGCATCAACACGTTCATCTATGATCTCTGCTGCTGTGGCTGATGCTACAGCCCAGTGCATCGCGTTTTGGAACGTGGCGAAGTAGTAGCCCTTATCTTTTTCATTCATCGCATGGTAGTCGGAGCAGTGAGACACGAGGTCAAGAACCTGCTTCCAAACGTTCGCCTCGGACGCGCGAATGTCCTCGATGATCTCAAGAAGCTCATCGAGGCGATCGTTTCGGGTGGAGTCTTTCATGCGTGGCGCATCTATGACAAACCCGTGCAGTAGGTACTGACGGAGAATTTGGCTGGTATACCGCCGAAACAGCGTTGCCTCCTTGGATCCAGCCCGGTAGCCGACCGCCAAAACCACATCCAAGCTGTAAATCGTCACCGGCTTCGCGGACCCAGCAATATTCATTTTTTGAATATTGCTCTCCTCGTCGACCTCCTGCTCATTGAAGATGTTGCGGATATGTTTGGCGATGGTTGGCTGCTGGATACCGAACAGTTCTGACATTTGCTTCTGAGTGGCCCACGGCTCCTCTCCGTCGAAACGTAGCTCTAAGGCAACTCCGTTCGGCTTCGTGTAGAGCACAAACCGATCGCCAGTCTCGGCATCCTCGACGAGCGGTAGCGGCTCGGCCTTCCATCGAGCCTCGGCCGCCTTTTTCGCTATTTCCCGGCGCGTATCAGGGTCGAGTTTCTCTGCCCTCGCCTTACCGCCCTTTGCCCGTCCGACCGGCTCGTCATCTTCCGTCATGGCAAAATCCTTGGTTAACATGCGTGCATTGTGGGCGCGAATCCGTCATAATGCAAGCAAACTCCGATTTGGTGCTTGCATGTTCCAGAGCGGTCAAGCATAATGGTCAGTATGAACCGACTGACCCCAAAGAAGCGCGCCCAAATCCTCCACATGCTGTGCGAGGGGTCATCCATCCGCGCCATCACCCGCATGACCGGCGCCAGCAAGAACACGGTCGCCAAGCTGCTGGCCGATGTCGGCAAGGCCTGCTCCGAGTATCAGGACAAGGCCTTCAACGACCTGCCGTGCAAGCGCATTCAGGTCGATGAGATCTGGTCGTTCGTCTACGCCAAGCAGGCTCACGTTGCTGCCGCCAAAGCGGCGCCGGAGAAGGCTGGCGACGTCTGGACGTGGACTGCGATCTGCGCCGACACAAAGCTTGTGCCGTCTTGGCTGGTCAGCTCTCGCGACGGTTACGCGGCAATGCAGTTCATTGCCGATCTCTCCACACGGCTTGCCAATCGCGTGCAGCTAACGAGCGATGGCCACCGTCCCTACCTGCAAGCAGTTGAGCATGTGTTCGGCAAGGAGATTGACTACGCCGTTCTGCAGAAAATCTACGGCCAGTCTGATGAGGGCGAGAAGCGC
>CADEFX010000344.1 GCA_902826715.1 uncultured Hyphomicrobiales bacterium
TCCAGAAAAATATTAATAAACGCAGTTATGCCAATAGCGATACCAGATCGATGCCAACTCAACAATGCCGACCGCGGACGGAGTGTGCCGTGCGAATTCCTTCCGTGACGTTAAAGCACCAGGATCGATGGCGCGTTCCCGCGCGCAATCGTGTCGCCATGGCAACATGCCCGGCTATCTCCTTTCGCTCATGACCTAATTCTCACGGCGTGCGCGACGCCATCCCGACGGTGAGATATTTCAGCGTCGCGTTTTCCACAGGCTAGGCGCAGTGGCGGCAGACGCGCATATCTCTTCCGGTGTCATGTCGTCTATCGTTTCGCGATGTAGTGGGATTTTTCCATTGTGGTCCCGTGAATTGACAAGCCCTGCAATAAGGACGGCGTCGTGGCTCGGTCCGATTCTTCGCGTGAGATTTTCATTGTAGGGCGTTCGTGCCGGCTTCCTGGTGCCGCAGATGTGGCCGGCTTCTGGCGCAATCTGAAGGCGAGCCGTGCGAGCATTCGCGAGATCGGCGCCGATCGCTGGGATGTGGCGCATTTTTATCATCCGCGCCTGCGCGAACCGGGCCGCAGCTACACGTTCAAGGCCGGCACAATAGATGATGTGTGGGGGTTCGACGCCGCCGCTTTCGGCATCTCCCCGCGCGAGGCGTTGCAGATGGACCCGCAGCAGAGGCTCGCGCTCGAGCTTGTGGCGGAGGCGTTCGAGGACGGGTTGATCCGCCCGTCGGCAATAGCGGCCGGCAAGGTAGGCGTATACGCGGGGGCGTCCGGCCTCGATCACAGCACGGCGCGCATGTTCGATGCCGCCAGTGCCGACGCCTACTTCATGATCGGCAATACGCTGTCGCTGATTTCTAACCGTGTATCACACGCCTTTGACCTGCGGGGGCCGAGCCTGACCATCGATACGGCCTGCTCGTCGTCGCTGGTGGCACTGCATCATGCCTGCGAGGCGCTGCGCGGCGGCAGCGTCGAGATGGCGGTGGTGGTGGGCGTCAATATGCTGCTGTCGCCGTTTCCGTTTATCGGCTTCTCACAAGCTTCAATGCTGGCGCCCGATGGCGTCTGCCGGCCGTTTGATGCGAACGGGCGCGGGTATGTGCGATCGGAAGGCGGCGTGGCGCTGATCCTCAGCCGCAGCGACAGCGGGCTGGTTGAGACGCCGCGGACCTATGCGCGCGTCGTGGCGACCGGCGTCAACTCGGACGGGCGGACGGTTGGCGTGGCGCTGCCTTCGGCCGAGCAGCAGGCGCGGTTGCTGGAAGACGTGTATGGCGCAAGCGGCGTGCGGGCCGAAGGCCTGGCGTTCGTCGAAGCCCACGGGACAGGCACCCGCGCGGGCGATCCGGCAGAGGCGACGGCGCTCGGACGCGTGCTGGGCCAGCGCCGGACGACGCCGCTGCCGATCGGATCCGTTAAGTCCAATATCGGGCACCTGGAGCCGGCATCGGGCGTTGCCGGTCTGCTGAAGGCGATGCTGGCGCTGGAGCACGACGTGCTGCCGGCATCGCTGAATTTCACGACGCCCAGCCCGGATATCGCCTTGGCCGATTTGAACCTGCGGGTGGCGACCAAGCCTGAGCGGCTGGCGCGCGGCAAAGACGCGCGGTTCGCCGGCATCAGCACGTTCGGCTTCGGCGGCACCAATGCGCACGTGATCATTGCCGATCCGCCGAAAGTAAAGGTTGTCGCAACGAGGCGAAGAACGCGACGGGCGGACGGCGGGCCGATGCTGGCGCTGTCGGCCATGAGCTTGGCTGCGCTGCGCGCGCTGGCCGGGCGGCATGCCGCGCTTGCGTCACAATCGCACGCAGCCGATCCGCAGGACCGTGCGGAAGCGGTGGCGCGGGGGCGCGACCTGCTGCCGGAGCGGGCCGTGTTTCTGGCCGAGACGAACGAGGAGTTGGCGGCGGATCTGACGGCGTTTGCAGACGGCGTGACAAGCGATCGCGTGCTGCAGACGCGGGCGGGCGGCGGTGCGCATACACGTGCGCAGACGGCCGAGCCGAACATTGCTTTCGTGTTTTCCGGCAACGGCTCGCAGTGGGCGGGGATGGGGCAAAACGCCTACGCCCGCAATGCGGACTTCCGCGCAGCATTCGACGAGATCGACGCGCTTTTCATGGCGCGAACGGGGTGGTCGCTGCGCGAGGCCCTGGAGGACGCGAGCCTCGAACAACGGCTGGCAAGCACGCTGGTGGCGCAGCCCCTTTTGTTTGCAGTGCAGGTGGCGCTGGTGCGGGCCCTTGCCGCGCTCGGCGTTGTGCCCAAGTGCGTGGCCGGGCATAGCGTCGGCGAGATCGCGGCGGCCCATGTGGCTGGAGCGCTGTCCCTGGAGGCGGGGGTGCGCATCATCGATGCGCGCTCCGCGTGCCAGGAGCCGATGCGCGGAATGGGACTGATGGCCGCGGTGCGCCTGGGCGAGATCGACACTCGGGAGATGATCGCGTCGCTGGACATGGACGACACGGTCGAGATCGCAGCGGTGAACAGCGCGCGCTCGGTGACCATCGTCGGCACGCGCCCGGGCATCGAGGCATTCCAGGTGCATGCCGAAGCTGCCGGCATAGGAGCCCGGGTGCTGGACATCGCCTATCCGTTCCACAGCAGCATCATAGAGCGTGCACGCCAGCCGTTGCTGACGGCGCTGAGCGGTTTGGAGCCTGTCGGGACGCAGATTTCGTTCGTGTCGACCGTCACGGGCGACCTGCTGCCGGGAACGAGCCTCGATGCCGCCTACTGGTGGCGCAACGTGCGCGCGCCGGTGCAATTTCGGCGCGCCATTGCGGCCGCGAGCCTGGCCGGTGCGCGGCTGTTCGTCGAAATTGGACCACGGCCGGTATTGCAGAGCTATCTCGGCGACTGCTTCGCCGAGACGGGGCAGCCAAGCGCGGCCATCGCCACGTTCGGCCGCGACGATGCCGACGATATCGATCCGGTGCGGGTGATCTTCGCCAAGCTGCTGGCGCACGGCGTGCGCGACCGGCGCATGGACGCGCAGACAAAGCCGGCCCGGCTCGCGGCGGCGCTTCCGGCCTACCCCTGGCAGCGCGAGACCTATCGCGCCGCCGAAACACCCGAGGCGGTCGGACAACTGCAGGCCAATGCCGGCGCGAGCCCAATGCTGGGCCGGCAGGCGATGAACGGCGATACGAGTTGGCGGACGTTCCTCGATATCGAGGCGCTGCCCTGGCTCGCCGACCATCGCGTCAACGGTCGTATCGTATTTCCAGGCGCAGGCTTTGCCGAGATGGCTCTGGCCGCGACACGCGCGTGGCTGGCGACC
>CADEFX010000345.1 GCA_902826715.1 uncultured Hyphomicrobiales bacterium
TTTGCTGTGACGGAGGCGCCGGCAGGTGCGCCCAATGGGTAGCCGGAAACGACAAATGTCCAGGCGTCGGACCTTTGAGATTTCGGGCCAGAATGCTGCCGCGCCAAATCATCATTCGTCCGTTGGTGAAGTCACCGCACGGCGGGCACCACGCCAATATCATTTCGTCGCCAGACGGTAGCGAGCCTATCGCGTGCCAGTGGACGGAGCTGTTCATCAGATTAGACCTTTGTCCTTTGCCAGCCATTCCGGCATGGTCACGGTGATGAAATTCTTGTGCCCGTCGTTCTCAATCTCGACCTGCGACTTGGGCAACCAAACGGCGTCGCTCTTTTCGCCAGTCTCCGAGACAAGAATAGCCTTGTCCGTCTCGGCGTGACGCACTGCTGCAATGTCAACCGGATCGGATTTCATAGCCTCGGGCCTTTCTTACACGAGCTTCCAGAGCGACGATCCGTCGTCGCAGTAAGTCTCGGAAACTGATCCATCACCGAGAGCGACCCGAAGCCCCTCCTCGACATCATCCGGCAGCTTCTCGTCTTCGGTAGGCATGGTTTTGAGGCCCCGGTTCTGACGAACCTCTCCGCCTCGCTCCTTGAGGTAGGAGATAGCCTCGGCCTTCACCCGAGCCCGGCGCGCGTCTTCCTCGTCTCGTGCCTTCTGCACAAGGTCGCCGGACAAACCGACCTGCTCCAGCAGAGACATCAGTTCGCCATCGCTGTGATCGTACCAGCGATTGCGGATAAACAGCCGGTCGCCAGCGCGGCGAACGTGAAACTTCACGCTGCGGCCGTTCAGGTAATCGATAGAGAAGGCGTTCAGCCTGTCATCTCGACCGCGCTCAAGAATTTCTTCGACTACTTCGTCGGGAAGGCCGGTCCTTTTCCCATTCATATCGAATAGACCGAGACCTTGCTGCCGCGACGGAGCGTAAGCCGCGCGCACCAGCGCAGCCAAGTCAACGCCCGTTACATCGATCATTCCGGCTGTTTTCATCCTCGGGCCTTTCTTTTCCTAATCGTCCGTAGTGAGAACAGCGAGCGTAGGTGGCTCCGACTGGTGGTCAGTTATTCCCCGGCTGGGACCACTCCGCGGGACGCCTTGTGGAAGGGCGTTTCTGCTTTCGCTTCATCAGCCGCAAATAGTGCCGGGCCAGATGTGGTCTGCACATCGGAGCCATGACCACCCACGGTCGCTGTTCTCATTCGGGCCTTTATTTCGGTTGGGCGGCCGTAGCCGCGATGCTGATTAAAATGTCGCGAAATTCTGTAGGCGTTGCATTCCTGATCTTCGTCTTGTTCTTGCCGCCAACCATGGCCGTCATGCCGATGCGGCGGGCCTTCTCGTAGCCGTAGCGCTCAAGTGCAATCGGGTGCAGGCGCTGCTCGCCCTTCGTCCAATTCAACTCCGGCAGCGTGACGTGTGCCGCATAGAGCCACGTCGGCTTGCGGCTCATGTGCCCGTAGTGGCCCTGCTCGACGTAGCAGGTAAACCCGATGCCGTCTCCGGCCGGCGCCCAGCCCTTGAACCGCTTCGGAGGCGTCAGCCCGAAGTGGCGCCAGGCGTGGCTGTCGCACGGGTGCTCAAGCACGCCGCCGAACTTGCGTACAGCCTCAAGCGCGGCTTTGAAGCAGCCGCCGTCATCGCCGATCTTGAATTGATGCGGTTTGCGCGTGCTGCCGTGCCAGAACCGGCCCCAACGTTGGCAGGGCGGATGCGCCACAACCGGATAAGGCCCCGAGTAGAGCCGGGCGTCGCGCATTTCGCACCAAGCATCGACGCTCGGCTGCTTGGCGTAGACGCCCATTGGCTCAATGAAAAGCGCGGCAATCACGTTTCTGGGCTTTCTTAGCTGGTCCAGCGAGCGCGGGCCGCAGCCTTCGCTTCGCGCATCGTTTCGTGCTTGCTCAGCGCCTTGCCGCTAAGGTCGCAGACTTCATACGGCCAGAGGTTGCCGCTCTCGCCTTCGATGCGGCCGACAACCTCACCGCCCCACCAAATGTCTACGCGGCGATGCGTGCCGTGATAGTCGCGCCAAGCCTCGGTGCGTCCAAATCCAAACCTAGCCGCACCGCGACGCTCGCCGCTCAACGTCAGCATTTCATCTCGCGTCATGGCCTCGGGCCTCTCATCCTTCACGTCTTCAAATCATTGACGCCACTCTAAGCCTTTTCGCTTGCGTTTGTCAAGCTCATGTGCCATTTATCAAATCCATGAAATCGCAGTTCCCAGACATCTTAGGCATCGTGGCGCACGGCTTCCCTCGTTATCGGCCGGAAACGCAGGAAGAGCTAGCCCGCGAGGCTGGCGCTCGCGCAGTTGTCCACCTTGGCAAGCGGCAGCGCAGCCTTGAGTCTGTGTTACAGCAGAAGCGCAAGGGCTGCGTATACGCCGTTCAGTGGTTGTTCATGGTCTGCACCGTGAGAACGAGCGCCAAGCGCAAGCGAGACATCGTTGCGGAGTTTGTGGACGAGGTTCGGGAAGTCGGCGGCGAGGTATTCGAGATTGGTAGCGGTCGCAGTACAAAGGACACAAAGCAGCGCCGGGAAATGCTTTCTGACGCCTACGAGGCGGTCACCCGTGGGCGCCAGCCGAGCCAGACAAATGTGCGCGGCAAGCCCAAGCGAGTGTGGACGCCAGAACAGAAAGACATCATCTGGGCCGAGTGGTTCTCGCACCAAAATGCCACCAACGGCGACGCTGCGGTTAAGGCGAGTAAGCGGCTCAAGTTGAAGGTGGATCAGAACATGATGTGGCATGTCGTGCGTGACATGAAGGTTGAGCAGGGCGAGCCGGACGCGACCGGCGCCAGCGGTCGGCCCTGGAAGAAGACGCAACGAAAATAGGAGAGTTTTAAGTGCGCAGCACTTGGGTAATCGTTCGGGACTTCGGTTGCGTGCCAGAGCGCAAGCTACCGATGAGCGATGATCGCACTGCCTTGCGCGATTTCCTGCGTGAGCTAGTGCAGTGCCGATCCGATCTTGCCGACATCACAGTGCTGCACCTGATGCCGACAGGCCCCGACGTTCAGTGTGGCCGCGAGTGGCTCTCGATGTTCGACAATCGTTGGTATCGGGCGCACCTCCGTAAGAAGGTGAAGGCCCTTACAACATAGGAGACTGAAACACATGGCCAAAATCTACGTAGCATCGTCGTGGCGTAACCTTGCTCAACCCGGCGTCGTGACCATGCTTCGGCAGATGGGCCATGATGTCTACGACTTCCGCAATCCTCCGCACGGTCGCGGCGGCTTCGGCTGGAAAGAGATCGATCCGAAC
>CADEFX010000346.1 GCA_902826715.1 uncultured Hyphomicrobiales bacterium
ACTGAATTTCCATGTAGTCGCGCAGATCCCGGGCCTTGGCGAGATCGCCGACGAAAGCGAAGTTTGCCTCCATGTTCAGCTCGGCATAGCGCATCGCCTTGAGCTGGATCTCCCGGGCGCTCTGCGCCATCGTATCCGACGACTTGGCCACGACGTCCTGCGCTTGGCGCGCCATGTCAAGGAACTGGCCATAAGCCGAACGCGCCTGCTCCACGTTGCGCTCGGCCATATCCCGCATGGCTTCCGGGATTTCAAACTGTGGCAAATCCGCCATCTTTGTATCTCCGGTCTGTCAGCCCCCCTATAGTAACACACCTGCGCCCGATGTGCATGCGCGCTACTGTGGCGGCCCGGTGAACTGCGGTCGCGGCGGGCGAGGGACCAAGTGCGCTGGAGCCGTTCGCCTTGAACAGTATCACGAATCTGCCGGCTCCGGACGTGGACAAGGCGCTCTCCGAGCTGTCCGAGCCCGCCGTGATCGTGGATTCAGCTCGTTGCGTGCTGCTCGGCGCTAATGCGGCGGGTCAGCGTTTATGGGGCAGCACGCCTTCGGGCGGGGAGGAGCTTGTGCGCCTGGATGTTGCCATGCCAGCCATTGCCGATCTGCGTGCGCTCGGCGACGCGGCCAGCGGGGACCGTCCGCGTGACGCGCATCTAATCTTCTGGACGCCGCGCGGCATGCTGGCCCGACCGTGTCGCGTTCGATGTTTGCCGCACGCACCGGTGTTCGTCGTGACCTGGCCGGAGACCGCTGAGCCGGGTGCCGAGGAGCCGCGCCAATGCAAGGGCGTCGGCCCGCCAAAAGCGGTCGTATATCCGTTCAGTGCCGACGCGGAGACACTGCGAAAAATCGCGAAACGGATTCGCGACAAGCCGGATGCAGGCGCCAATGACCCGGCGCAATGGCCGGCGGACGACGCGGGACCACCGCCCGCCAAGCCCACTGTGGTCACCGATGAGGGGACGGAGCGTGAGCCCCCAGCCCTGGCCAAGCTGGCGCACGAGCTGCGCACGCCGCTGGCGGCGATCATTGCGTTGTCCGAGATCATGACCGAACAGAAACTGGGCGCCCTGCCGAACGAGCGATACCGCGGCTACATTCGGGATATCCGCGACAGCGCACGGCATGCGCTGGGCCTGGTCGACGGCTTGTTCGCACGCGGCGACCTGGAGACGGAGCACGATGAGCTGTTTTTCTCAGAGGCCGATCTGAATGAGATCGCACGCTCCTGTGTTTCGTCGCTGCAGCCGCTGGCGGATAAGGCGGGCGTGACGCTGGCCACAACCCTGGGCGAGAAGATGCCGCGCGTGGTGGCCGATGTGCGCTCGCTCAGACAGATCCTGCTGAACCTGCTCTCCAACAGCATCAAGTACGCGGGCCGCGAGGCGCGCATCACGGTGAGAACGGATTTTGAGCTGGCCGGGCGGGCGTGGATCGAGGTGCACGACACGGGCGCGGGCATTGCGACCGACGTGATCGAGCGGGTATTGCGCCCGGCTCCGATATCGGCCGCGCGGGCGAAGCCGCGCGGGCGAAAAGGCATAGGGCTGCCGTTGTCGCGGCGGCTGGCGGAGATCAATGGTGCGCGGCTCGAGATTGCGAGGCCGGACGGCGGCGGCGCATGCGTGCGTTTGGTGTTTGCACAGGATCGGGTGGTGCCGGTGTAGGGCGGCTTCGTGCGTGCCGGCGGATCGCAGCGCCGGTTAGCTTTGCAGATATGTCAAATACGCAAGGTGAGCCATGAGCGAGACCTCGCCCTCAAACTCCGAGATGCTGAAGCGCATCGCGTCCCAGTGCAACAATGCAGCCTGGGATCTGATCGAGAAGCCGGACCTGACCGCGAGCGAACGTTGCGCACTTGTGCGTCTCGCAGGAGCGGCATCCCATCATTGGAGCGAGATCGGCACTGCGGGCAATATTGCGCATGCGGACTTGTTGTTTGCATGGGCGCTCGCGCGGGCCGGGGCGGCGGCCCCTTCAGTCGATGCCGCAGAGCGCGCGTTGAGATACTTCACCGAGACGCCGTCCAAAGATTGGGAAAAAGCGTTCGCGCACGCTGCGATGGCCGCATCGCTCCACTGCGCCGGCAACCCGGGCGGACATCGCCGCCACTACAGTGAGGCACAAGAGCTTGGGAGCAAGTTGGCGCCCGGCGACCTGAAGCTTTTCCAGGCTGCATTTCGCAACGTGCCGCGGCTCTGAATCGCTGTAGCAGTCCGATGCCAGATATCGTCTCGATCAGCTTAGAATTAGACGTCTTCTAATATATGCTCGCGTCTAGTTCTTTCGTTGACTTGGGCATAGGCATCTTGTTGTTAAGCCACGCGCCGGCACGTGGCCGAGAGCGCCACCCCGCGGGTGAACATCCCTATACCGGGGCCTTGAACCTCGCCTATTGGAGTTGCGACATGACCGACACGTTAAGTGCCGTACGCCGCATTCGAACTCTTTCCGCCGTTGCCGCGCTCACTCTCTCCGTCTCTGCGTTTGGTGCGACGGCAGCGGAGGTCAACATCTATTCCTCGCGCGAACCTCAGCTCATCGAGCCGATGCTGAAAGCGTTCAGCGACAAGACCGGAATCAAAACCAACGTCGTCTTCGTGCGCGACGGCTTGAACGAGAGGCTGGCGGCCGAGGCGCGCAACAGCCCCGCCGACGTGATGCTGACGGTCGATGTCACGCGGCTGACCGAGGCCAAAGATCAGGGCCTGACGCAGCCGATGGTCTCGCAGACGGTCAATGCCATCGTGCCGGCCAATCTGCGCGATCCCGAAGGCCATTGGACAGCACTGACGCTGCGTGCGCGTGTGGTCTATGCCTCCAAGGAACGCGTGAAGCAGGACGCGATCACCTATGAGGAGCTGGCGGATCCGAAGTGGCGCGGCAAGCTGTGCAGCCGCTCCGGGCAGCACGCCTACAACACGGCGACCATCGCTGCCATGATCGCCCACAAGGGCGTTGAGGCGACGGAAATCTGGCTGAAGGGCGTGAGGGCCAACCTGGCGCACAAGCCGGCGGGCGGCGATCGCGAGCAGGTGCGCGACGTGTTCGCGGGCAAGTGCGATATCGCGGTGGGCAACACGTATTACATGGGCCTGATGCAGACGAACGATAAGAACCCCGAGCAGAAGGAGTGGGCCAGCGCGGTTAAGGTGCTGTTCCCCAATGCCGGCGACCGCGGCACGCACGTGAACGTGTCGGGCGTGGCGATCACCAAGAACGCGCCGAACAAGGACAACGCCGTAAAGCTCG
>CADEFX010000347.1 GCA_902826715.1 uncultured Hyphomicrobiales bacterium
TGGCATCGTAGGCGCTGGCGAACGAGCCGAAGTAGGCGATCCGCATCAGGTGGCCGGTGCACTGGGTGACGGCCTTGGTACCGACGATCTCCCGGCGGTCGAGCGCGCTTTTCTGGAAGAAGATATCGAGGATGTGCCCCGTGGCGCCGGCCAGGAGTTGCAGCACCAGAATGACGAAGCCGCAGATGTAGGGTCCCCATGGCCGGGTGATGTCGGGCGTGAGCGCTTTCGGCAGCGCGTAGGCCGCGAAAGGGATGAGGCCGAGGCCGAGGTAGAGGAAAGCCTTCCCCGGCACGAACGAGATGGCGCGCATGATGGCGAAGGCGGTGCACGCACCCACGAGGTAGCGCCAGATGATGGACCAGTGAACGTGGCGGCGCCACAGCACGGCGCGCCAGCCGTTGGCGGCGGTCTGGATCGTGCCGAACAGCACCATGGCCGGTGCGACGTCCAGCCAGATCAGCAGCACGCCGAGCAGAATCAGTCCGCCCGCCATGCCGAAGATCCCGGACACGAAAGACGTGGCCAGGATCGTACCGGCGATAATTCCGATGGCGGCGGCACCCATTAGAGTGCGCGCCGGCCAGGGCCGTCGGTCGGAGGACTCACTTCAACTTCCGCAACGTCTCGGCGCGGGCTGTGGCGGCGTTGATGAGGAGCGTCATGTCGCTGCTGGCAAGGATCATGCGCGCGCCGATGCCGACGTACTTGGCCTGCCCCTCGTCGGTGTAGACGCCGCCCATGCCGAGCCATTTGCCGTGCTTCTTGCAGGCGGCGGCCGCAGTCTCGGCGGCCTTGACGAGATCTGGATGCATGAGTTGACCCGGGATGCCCATGTCCAGCGTCAGATCGCTGGCGCCGATCAGCAGCACGTCGATGCCGGGCACGGCGGCGATGGCGTCAGCGTTCTTGATGGCGGTCGGCGTCTCCAGCATGACGACGACAAGCAGGTTGTCGTTGACGAGCTTGGTGGATTCGGCGGCGGCCATGGCCGGAAAACCAAGCTGCGGCATCAGTCCGCCGATGGAGCGGTGGCCGACGGGAGGATAGCGCAGGCGGTCGGCGATGACGCGCGCTTCATCCGCGGTGTCGACGTGAGGTATGACGATGCCGTAGGCGCCGCCATCGAGCGCGCGCGTCGCCATATCGTACTGGCCGTACGGCACGCGCACGATCGGCGAGATGCCGGTGGCGTTGGCGGCGACCGATATCTGCACAGCCATGTCGAGCGTCATGGAGTTGTGCTCGAGGTCGATGAAGACCCAGTCGTAGCCGCAGGACTTCAGGATCGGAGCGATGTCAACGGTGCGTGCTTGCCTCAAGCCCACGCCTAGCGCCAGCTCGCCCTTCTGGAGGCGCTCGCGCGCCGGATTCTTCGCGTTGATCGTTGCGGCAGCCATGTGCGCTCTCCACCCGTGTTGTTGCGTGTCGTTGATGCCGTCCTGGCGGGGCTCGCGCCCCGGGCGCCCGATCCTAGCACCGAGGTTTGGCAATTGCAGCGATCAGAGTTTGGATAGGCACGTGCATGGCCGCCTGCGCGGCCATGACTATAGGATGGGCTACTGGCTACGCCGGGAAGCATGGATCGTAGCGTCGCGCTCGTGCTTCGCACATCGTCCACCGGAGCAGTAGCGGCCCAATTTCGTTTCACTCGACCCATCCCTTAAAACCGTCATGGCCGCGCAGGCGGCCATCCACGGCGGGTATCCTTGAGCGAAGGCTGCTCAGCTCAGGACAGCCCGTTTACGGGCGCGAGCATTCGACGCGGCCGGTGACGCGCACGCCGTCGGAGGTTTCGAGGCGGAAATGGCCGGCATAGTCGCCATCTGTGCCCGGACGCACCTTCGTGTCGACCACCAGATCCGTGCGCCCGTCGTCATGTTCGATGAAGAGTCGCAGCTTCAGCTCGCCAGCGTAGTTCCAGAATTGCGCGAAGGCCCGCTTGTCGAGTACGAGGTTGCGGCGCTCCCGCGGCACCTTCTGATGATGGATGTCGAGCGTGCCGCTCAGAGAACCAGGGATCGCGCCCTGGCCGCCCCCCGGCTGCACCTTCGTGAGCAACTTCAATTCCGCGTTGCTGTCGGAGATGCCGCAATAGATTTCGCCCTGCTGGGCCTGCGCGGACGATGCAATGGCAGCAAGCACGAGGATCACGACTGAAGCTGTGCGGAGCATGGCTAGCGGACCTCCACGACGATGCCGGTGCGCAGGACCTTGGACGGGTCGGCACGTGGCTCAGGCGATGGAACGACACGCCGGCGCACGATGCGGCGGCGGCCGCGGCGCACAGTCTCCGTCACGTGCTGCGTACGCGGTTCGGCCTGCGGCCCGAGTGCGCGGGCGAGAAACGCGCGGTAGTCGCCAAGCTCGGTAAAACGCTGGCGCTCAAAATCGTGGCGGATGCCGTCGACGACACCGGATGTCGCAGTGTTACACAAAGCCACGAGACGCTCGGAGCCTTGCTCGTTCAGCCGCAGGCGATAGCCCGAGTCCGCGCGCGGCACCTTGAACTCCTCGCCGGCCGCGAGCCGATGGGCCGGCTCGAAGTCGTTGGGAAAGAGCACGGTGCCCCGTCCCTTCGCATCGATGCTGATGAGCGTGAGGCTGCAGTCCGAGCGGGTGCGCACGGTGACGGTGAACGCATCGCCGCGGGCGTAGGTCTCCTTGCCGGCCGCAAGCATGAGCTCGTCGCCGGCCGTCCAGCGCATGTTGCGCGACGCAACGCTGCGCTTGCGGCGCTGTCCTGCATGGGCGAGTTGGCGGAAAGGCTCCAGCGTCTCGATCCAGTCACGCACCGCGAGAATGTCGTCGGGCGTCGGCCCCTCCTCGCCCGTGCGCTGCTGAAAGACATCGTAGGGCATGAGGCGACGCACCATGTGCGTCCACACGCGCGAGCCGTCGGGATTGCCGGGCCGTATGTAGCGCGGATCGGGCGCGAGCTGGTCGAGGCGCAGCACGTTGCGGAAGTTGGCGGCGGCCGCCGGGCGCGTGAGCCGGCCATCCTGGTGGCAACGGGCGCAATGACGCTCCAGGACTGCGAAGGCCTTGGCAGCAACAGGATCGGCGGGAACCGGGATCGGTTGCTCGGCGCGCGCGCGCGGTTCGGCCAACGCCACGGCAAGAGCCGCAAGCACGCCCAACGTCACTTGTCTGTTGTAGCTCCCCTCCCCCACAACGCCGCCCGTCAGAACGGCTTGCCGCCGGCAAGCA
>CADEFX010000348.1 GCA_902826715.1 uncultured Hyphomicrobiales bacterium
GGCCGGTGACCTGTGCCGGTTCCACCAGATCCATATGGTTGAGAAGCTGGCCGACTGACAGCGGCATGAACATGCGTCCTCGCTCGATCGCCGGTCGGGCGACCTCGGCGAAAAACGCTCCGGGCACGCACTCGAGCACGACATCGGCATGTTCGGCGATTTCCGGCAGCGAAACCATGAGGGGTTTGCAACGGAAACCTTCGAGCTTTGCGGTTGCCGTCGTGCGGTCGCGCACCGCCACTGCCGAGAGAGCAATCCCCGGAACCTTGCCACCGTCGATCTTCCGGGCAACGGCCAAGCCAATAGCGCCGAGGCCTGCAATGCCGAGCCTGAGCGATGTCGTGTTCATGCTGCTCCTCGCGTTGCGCAACCGGCCAATGTTCAAAAATTAGCCGAAAGGCGCACGTGCCGGGCGGATGTTACCCCCTGGACCGGCGCGGTCGATCACGTCACAATCTGGGCAAAAGGCCGTCAAGGCAAGTCGTAGCCGGCGCATAGCCGGTGTGGGAGGGATGTTTGCACAGCGCAGCCGCGCCCCATGCAACCGCTAACACCACCTCATCGCCTTGCGAGGCGCTGCTCAGTGTGCGCGGCGTGTCGGTGCGTTTCGGCGGCATCGTGGCCCTCGATGGTGTGTCGTTTGATGTTGCGGAAGGCCACATCGCCGGCCTGATCGGTCCGAACGGCGCCGGCAAGACCACGCTCTTCAACTGCCTCAGCCGCCTCTATATTCCCCACTCGGGCGCGATCCTGGTCGAAGGCAAATCGATCCTCGACCAGCCCCGGCATGCCATTCCCGTCATCGGCCTTGCGCGGACGTTTCAGAATGTCGCCCTGTTCGACCGCATGAGCGTGCTCGACAACGTCAAGGTCGGGTGCCACAGCCGAAGCACAAATGGCTTCATCCGTAATGCTTTGCGGTTGCCGGGCGTCGCCGCGCAAGAGCGCGGCATTACCGACCGCGCCGAGGAATTGATTGTCTTCATGGATTTGAAGGCCTTTGCCCTCGCCCCCGCGGGCGGCTTGCCGTTTCCAATCCGCAAGCGTGTCGAGTTGGCGCGCGCGCTGGCCGCGCGGCCGAAGCTGCTGCTGCTCGACGAGCCGGCCGCAGGCCTCAACCACGACGAGGTCGCGGTGCTCGCCGGCCAGATCCGGCGGGTGCGCGATGTGCAGAAGGTCACGGTGCTGCTGGTCGAGCATCACATGAGCCTCGTCATGGCGGTCTCCGACAAGGTGATTGCGATCGATTTCGGCCGGAAGATCGCCGAAGGCACGCCGGCCGAAGTTCAGCGCGATCCGGAGGTGATCCGCGCCTATCTCGGCGGTGAGGTTGCCGCATGAGCGTGCTCCTCGCGGTCAAGGATCTGGCGGCGTTTTACGGTCCGTCACGCGCCCTGCAGGGAGTGAGCTTCGAACTGGTACAAGGTGGCATCACCGCGTTGCTGGGCGCCAATGGTGCCGGCAAGACGACAACGTTGCGTGCCATATGCGGCATGGTCCGCACGGAAGGCTCCATCCTCTTCGAGGGCCGCGCCGTCAACGGCCGCGCGACCGAAAGCATCGTACGTCTGGGCGTTGCGCATGTGCCGGAAGGCCGCGGCACGTTCACGGCATTGTCCGTCGAGGAGAACCTGCGCGTTGCCGCTTACACGCGTCGCGATCGTTCGGCCGTGCGGCAGGATATGGATATGGTGTTTGCTTACTTTCCCCGCCTCAAAGAACGGCTGCAGCAGCAGGCCGGCACGCTGTCGGGCGGCGAGCAGCAGATGCTGGCCATCAGCCGTGCGCTGATGCTTCGCCCGCGCCTCATGCTGCTGGACGAACCGTCGTTCGGGCTGGCACCGCTCATCGTGCAGGAAATCTTCCGCATCATGCGGCGCATCAACGAGGAGACGAAGGTGTCGTTGCTGCTGGTCGAGCAGAATGCTGCGCTCGCCCTCGATCTCGCCGATCAGGCCTACGTGCTCGAAACCGGGCGCGTGGTGATGTCGGGGGATGCAGCATCGATCAAGAACAACGAGCAGATCCGGCGATCCTATCTGGGCTACTGAGAGCGCATGCATGGATGAACTGCTGCAGCAGGTGGCTTCGGGGCTCGCAAACGGCGCCATCTACGCGCTCGTGGCGCTGGCGCTGGTGATGATTTTCGTCTCCACGGATCACATCAATTTCGCCCAGGGCGAGATGGCTATGTTCAGCACGTATCTGTGCTGGCAACTTATCCAATGGGGCTTCAGCTTCTGGATCGCGCTGATTGTGGCCGCGGCGCTGTCCTTCCTGATCGGGATGACGATTGAGCGAACGATCCTGCGCCCGTTGCGCCACGCCTCGGTGCTGTCGATCGTCGTGGTCTTCATCGGGCTGCTGGCGATCTTCCATTCCATGGCGGGGGCCATCTGGAGCCATACGATCAAGGAGTTTCCGTCGCCGTTCCCGAAAGTGTCGTTCGCCGGATCGGGCTACATCGGGCCGCATCAGATCGGCATGATCGCGGTGACGCTGATCCTGTTGTCCGCCCTGTTCGCGTTCTTTCGCTTTACGCCGCTCGGCTTGGCGATGCGAGCCGCGGCGCAGAACCCGATCTCGGCGCGCCTTGCCGGTGTACGGGTCGACTGGATGCTTGCGCTGGGGTGGGGCTTAGCCGCTGCTATCGGCGCCGTGGCCGGCGTCATGGTGGCGCCCGCCGTCTATCTCGAGCCCAACATGATGGCCGGTATCCTGCTCTATGGGTTCGCCGGGGCTCTGGTCGGAGGCATCTCCAGTCCTGGGGGCGCCGTGGCAGGAGGCTTCATCGTCGGCGTTCTGGAGAACCTCGTCGCCTTCATCGGCAATCAGATCGAGCGCCACGCCGGCGTGTACATAATTGGAAACGGTGAAAAGCTGACGGTCGCGCTCATCATTGTGATTACTGTTCTGACACTGAAGCCGTCCGGCCTGTTCGGCCGGATCACCGTCAGGAGAGTCTAGTGTGATGATCGAATTCGCCGGCATTTGCCATGCATCCCGGAGCGAATTTATCGATCTGAATCACACTAGCGAGTCTATATTGCTAGTGTCCCTATGGATTACGACGTTCGCTCCCGGACCTAGCATCCAGATCAGGCGAACTTCGGAATCGGGACACTAGCGCA
>CADEFX010000349.1 GCA_902826715.1 uncultured Hyphomicrobiales bacterium
AGCGCTTGCACCAAGCGCGTCTTGCCCACGCCCGACAATCCTACCAGCCGGACAGAGCCTTTGGGCTGCGAGAGAATCTCACGCACCTTGTTGATACCGTCGATCGCGCTCAGGCCATTGGTGTCCTTCAGGCGCGTACTCACGAGCCGAACGTGATCGTCGGTGAGATACGCTTCATCGGCTGCGCCCGGCGAACTCGACCAATCCTCGAACGGTCGCCATCCCGAAAGCGGCAGGCCAACGCGGCTCCGCACCCACGGGATCAGACCCGGATGCTGGTTCACCCAGCTTGCGACCCTGCGCCGGTCGTAAAAATCCAAGTGCAGTCCGGCTGCCGCCGGGGTGTCCGCCACGGCTCTTGCCATGGCATTGCGCCGCTTGCTCAGGGCCGTGTCGGAAACCGAGCCGGTCGAACTGACAATAATATATGCGCCGCCCGCTTCTCTGAGTGCGGTGATCGACGCGCGCAACGCGCCGCCGGGACACATCTCCCTGCCGATATCCGCCGCGGCCATATCCTCGGCCTTGACCTGGAAGCCTGTTTGCGGACGCGGGATATAGCCAGCGATGTTTCCGCCGCCGACATTAGAGCGAACGTCAATGCCACCGTCCGCTGCGTTCTGATGGCCGCCATATGTTACGCAGGACGCTGAATAGCCCGCGCGCGTAATTTCCTGCTCGGCAAGATAGCCGATCAGTGTCCTCAGGTCGGCGTCAGACAGCGCCTCAATATGTGCGGGTGTAACCTCAAAAATCATGGTTGGTCCTTCGGCGAACAGGGGCCGATTCGGCTGACATTATAGCGCAAGTTCCCGATATGTTCGACTCTCGCCATGCGCGCTATCCGCCATTGACCAATCTGGCGGGCTGGAGCGGCCATCGCGCAAGAGCCTCTCGCGCGTGACCCACGTCCGTGAATAAGCGTGGATTGGCTACGAACAGAATTGCGCCCGCGAATGCGCCTTCCCCATAGCTTTGCTCATTGACGAAGCCGAGAAAGTGGACGCGCTCGCGTATGTGCACTGCGCCCCTTACGGGGGTGCGTTCGCTGAACACACCGGAGATGAGTTGCCCGCTCCAATAGCGACGGAACGGCTCCGCAACAAACTCGCCGCCAAGGCCTACGTGGATACGATCAGCAAGGTCGCCGCCGTGCAGAAAAGTGCGAAAATCGACCAGCAGAACTTGAACGGCTGTTCCCGGGACAGGGAATTTATACGGTTGGCCATTCTTCTCGCATTTCTGGCAAATGCGCTGCACCGCTTGAACAGTTTCGCCTTCTTCCGATTCCCTTGCATCTTCTGCGACGCTGCTAAGAACGCGCCCGAACCATGTGACGCCTTCATCGTCCACACCCGACCGCGATGCATCTCGCGCGGCCTGAGTTTCGTGAAGTCGCATCAATTCGACTCGCCATGGCTGACCTTCGTATGTGAAGCCGAAATCCAACGTGGAATCGCCTTCTCCGCCAATTTCGTATTCCGCCATCACTCCTGCGCGATGCAGCGCGTGAGCAAAGCGCAGTTCAAATAGAAGCGGCATGGTGTTGCGCGTCACGCCACCGTTGTCTTGAATGGAGCGCAAAAGCGGCTCTATCCAGCGGACGTCGTTTAGCTCCGATATTGCATCTTGTGCGGCCTCACCTTCTTCGGTCGTAAGATAGTCCCAAAAGTTCTCGGAAGGGCTCGACATTACCCGGCTTTTGCGGCGGCTTTCGCCGACGTAGCCTTCTTGCGCTTGATCGGGCGGTTCAGGATTTCCTGAACGCTCGGCTGGGCTTTCTTCGGCTTCGTGGATTCCGTTCCATCAAGATCCTGCGCGCCAATTTCGATCATACGCTGCTTGAGAGCATTGAACGTCGCCGTATTGATGCTGCCGTTCTGGAAGTACTTCAGCACCACTTGGTAGGGATTGTAGATGATCACGTAGCTGATCGGCCCGTTGGGACCCTCGGCGATCTCGATAAAGCCGAGCTCGGCGAGGATACGCATGCGGCTTGCCCATGTCCGTTCAGCCCGCTCGCCTGTGAAGCCGGAGAAGAACGCCATCTCGCGGTGCTTGTTGGCGATGATGAAAGAGTCGTCGTACGCGCGGCACCACAAGTCGATGTAGGTTGAGGAAACGGGCTTGCCCTTTGAGAGATTGTCCATGATCTGCATGAGCAGAGGCATGGAGCGCGGGACGCTCAGCCACCCGTCAGATTTCTCGCGATTCCACAACCGGTCTTCATCCATGTCGGGCCAAAGTGAATCGCGAAGCGCCAGTTTCTGACGGGCTATCTTCGTGCGCCGCTTTTTACTTTCTTCTGCCAATTTCTCTTCTCCTGTATGTTCAAGGGGCGGCCCGGAGTTTGGACCCCCGGGCCTACGGAACGACGCGGAAAAGCCTGCCCGGCCTTCTTCACTGCGCCAGCCTTCTGCGGATTGGACACCGCAGAAGGCAGACCGCTCGCCATCCGACACGTCCATAATTTCACAAAAAACGTGTTATACCAATGACTTAAGTCGTCACTGAATTGCCGAAAAATGGTCATTTGGTGCTTACTGATAATATGAACCGACATTATATGTTGTCCACCCGTATAGTTAGTTGAAAGGCATGTTTTCAAAAAGCCGAATAGACCCAGTTGGTTACAGCCATTTGCCTGTGCTCCCGGTGCTCTTGGTGCTGCCGTGCTCAACACGTGCTCCCGGTGCTCCTGGGGTAGAGGGGGAACCGGAGGCCCCCTCGGCGTGATAAAAGACCCATAAAAGTCAGGCGCGCCCTTTCGGGCCGGGCTCTTGGTGAACCGAGCCGCGCGGCATCTCAGCCATCCGGCTTCGATCCCTCGCGCATTGGCTAAGGGGCTTCGCCCCTCGCGCGCGCAAGGCATCCAAACGTCTCCACGCGCTTTGCGCGCGGACCCTCGGTCGGGGCCTCCTTGCGCTTGCTACCCCCACTCTTCGCCAGAGTGGCAGGGGTGCAGCAGCACCCCAGCTTCAAGCTTGGGACTCTTTTTCCCGGCATGAATGGGCTTCGTGTATTCTGATGCACATGACCGCGCGCGATGAACCATCATCTGAATCCAAACTTCTCTTCAGCAAAGAAGAGTGGGACGCGGCGATGCCAGGGCTAACC
>CADEFX010000350.1 GCA_902826715.1 uncultured Hyphomicrobiales bacterium
ACCTGCCAGCAAGATCATCGAGAAACTGAATCCTGTGAATGCGTCAGTGCACTAGGTAGAGCAGGTATCACCATATCTCGGTCACACGGGGTAAGACTATGGGTAATCCGGCGCATTTCAGCCTCGAAGTTCCAAAGAGGGCGCATCAACTGCTTCGTGAGCTGTACGGGCAACTGGCCGACATGGATGGAACGAAGCTTCCATTGAAAGCGACGTTTCTGTTGTCCGTCTCGATGCCGATTGTCGTCCTACCGATCGAACGCATTCTGAAATACAAGAAGCGCGCCGAAGGTCACATGAACGATGCCGTCCTTAACCCACGTCTGGCGGACGCAATCCATCAGGCTATCGATCTCGAGGCAAAAGTTCATGAAGCGAAGTTTTTCAGCGTTCCGTGGCAATACGCATCGCTGAAAAAGGGAGCAGGCTTTCCGAATCTTGCGGTCGATGGCTTGCCCGAGGCCATCGCGGAACAACTTGACTTGCCGGAGGCTGTGGAAGGTGCGAGGTCCCTTTCCACCGATACCTTCTGCCATATCCTGCGTAACGCCCTCGCGCATGGCGGCGTCTTGTACCTCGATCAGCATGGCCGCTCGAATTCAGGCGCTCCGGTGCATCGCTTAGCCTTCGTGAGCACCGAAAGGCCATATAAACCGACGAAACTCCACTTCCTCCGGATCAAAATGGTCGACTATAGAGCGTTCCTGCAGCACTGGGTCGATTGGTTGAACCGAGAAGCGATTGATGAGGTTCTGGCCGGAGATATGGGTCTGGACGAGCCCGACACCGAGGCGGTGAGAATCCCCGAAGCGAGTGCTAACCCAGCGGGCGGCTGAACGTGGACGCGGCCATCTTTCTCCGTCTGTTGACCCGAAACGTCGGGCGCTTCGATTCCATGAGAGTCTGACCGTTCCGCAATGTGAAACGGATGATCGATGCAGAGGAAAACTCCCTACGATAAGCCGCCGCCATCCTTGATCCCAAATATGGCGAACCAACCTTTCTGGAGGAGCGGATCGGGGGAGGATAACGCAGGCTAGGTTGTCGGACGGTCGGCTGTGTTGCCCTTGTTCGAAACCTTCAAACTGTACTTCAAGAGGCTGAAGCAGCAGCTGGCACTCCGCATGAGTGCGGAAGGCGAAGCGATCGCAAAGAATGACGGGTTGCTGTCGGCCTACAAGGGCGCGCTTGCCGAACGTCTCGAAACCAACTCTGCCTCTGCCGGCAGAGGCAGAGTTAAAGCCGCGGCGGCATGTGAGCTTGGTCGAGGCGACGATAGATCAGAGAAGCGATCTGACATGAATTTCGTCAATCCTTGGCAGGAAGGGGATGTTGTTGGTGCGCCATTCAACGTCCATTCCGCTATTGATCATTTCGCCAGCGCGAATTTTCAGACCTGATGGTGTTGGTGAGGGTATGGTGCGGCCGGCAACCGTGTTGGGATACCAGTTTAAGTCAATGGAGCTGTCGGACATGCACCTCCATTTACCGGTTGGAATGGCGATGTGGAGCGAAGTGAACGCCAGGAGTATGCTGTGAGCGTACTTCACCGCACTCGGCTGAGCACTCTTCTGCCGCCTCGTAGGCGGCTACTGGCTCTCAGGCCATGGCGGCCTGCCGTTCGAACCAGATGAGACGTTTGAAGTTGAAGGTCAGGTTCGCCAGGCCGATCTTGGTCTTGGCTCGATCCAGCCCGATGGTTCGAACAAACAGGCCCATCTGATCCTTCTGCACGGCGAAGACCCGCTCTACGCCAGCGCGGATCCTGCCACGGGCCGCATTCGCTTTCGCGCGCTCTGGGCTCAGCGGCTTGCCTGGCGAGCAGCGGAAGTGGATCTTCGAGACGAAGCCCTGGCGCTCGAGATGGTGCTCGTTCTTGCCGGAGCGATAGGCGGTATCCGCCCAGACAGAAGTGGCCGTGTTGCTCCGGTCGAGCAGCTCGCGGAAGCGGCGCGTGTCATGCTCGGCGGCATGGCCGACGCACCAGCGGCGGATGAAGCCGTGACGGGCGTCGGTGCTGATATGATTCTTGTAGCCGAAGATCGGCACCGCGATCTCGAAGGCCTGGTCGGTCGGCTTCTGCTTCTTGCGGCCGCGCTTCAAAGTCCAGCGCGCATCACGGTCCTTTTGGGCAAGCTTGGCCGGCTTGTCCTGCCAATCCTTCGGCACCTTGCCGTCCTTGAGCGCCGCCTTCTCCTCATCGGTCAGCTTCTGCCGAGGTGCCGCGACGATCGAGGCATCGATGATCTGACCCGACATGGCGAGATAGCCGGCGTCTTGCAAAGCCTCGTCGAAACGACGGAACAGACCTTCCACCGCCTTGGCCCTGGTCAGCGCCTCGCGGAATGTCCAGATCGTGTTGGCGTCGGGAACGGTGTCGCCAAGGCCGAACCTGAGAAAGCGCTGGAAGCTCAGCTGGTCCTTGACCTGGAACTCGGTCTGCTCGTCCGAGAGCGTGTAGAGCGTCTGGATCACCAGGACCTTGAACATCACCACATGGTCAAAGGGCGGACGCCCGCCCTTGGCGCGATCGGATCTCGGCACCGCTCGTTCGAGCTCGGGTCGGAACAGCTCGAAGTTGACCGTTCGGCTTAAGCGCTCCAGCGGATCGCCCTTCTTCGACAGCTCGGCCTCCATCAGCCAATGCGTCGGATTTTACTGCAAACTCCAGGGTTTTGGGAGGTGCTCGGACGATGCACCGGCTGTCGGCGCTGATAGCCCGGCGGCTCCGCATAGCGGCAGATCTTGCGCGCCGTCTCCCGTGATATCCCAAATCGCCTGGCCGCCTCACGCCGGCTGTGGCCCTCAATGAAAACAAACCGGCGAACCGCGCTATAGACCTCCACCGCATACATCTCCCGGCCCGACCTTCTCGTTCCAGAAAAGATCGAGCCTTAACACTGGCACGATTTTGCACCGCCCCGCAGTGGCACTGCACCACCGCTCCAGTGGCCCACTTTTGCGCCGCCCTCTACATCGCTACGGGTGACCGACACGACATCGCACACTCGGTCGCCGCAGGCCTTGGCCTGGACGCCA
>CADEFX010000351.1 GCA_902826715.1 uncultured Hyphomicrobiales bacterium
AAATCCAAGGCCTGAACGGACCGCCACCCGGGAAAAAGCTGCTGCGTTTTCAAGGGGGGCTGGGGCCTCTTGAAATACCTCCGGCGGCTCTTATCTCCGGAATGTGCGCGCCTTACGAGGGTGCACGAAACAGATGCCTGGCCCGCCGAGGGCAGGCTTTCCACATGTTGCTTCTGAAGGAGAACACGTGATGCGACACTTCGATTTTGCCCCCCTTTATCGTTCCACCGTTGGGTTCGACCGGCTGGTCAGTTTGCTGGACGGGATCTCGGGCGTCGACAACGACGGTACCACGTATCCGCCCTACAACATCGAGCGCCTCGGCGACAACCAATACCGCATCACCATGGCGGTTGCCGGCTTCAGCGAGGCCGAGATCAACATCGAGGTCAAGGAACAGGCCTTGTCGGTGAAGGGTGAGAAGAAGCCTGCCGAGAAAGAGCCGCAGTACCTGCATCGCGGCATCGCCACGCGCACCTTCGAGCGCCGGTTCCAGCTTGCCGACCACGTCGAGGTTTCCGGAGCGGAGCTGAAGGACGGCTTGCTCCATATCGATCTCGTGCGGAACGTGCCGGAGAAGCTGAAGCCGCGGCAGATCCCCGTCGGCAACGGCGCCAAGCAGATCTCTGCCAGCGCCTGATCTGACTTCTCCATGAATGCTTCGAGCAGGCGGCCGGACCGGCCGCCTGCTTTCACGCATCTATGCCGTCGACTCGCGATATCATCCTGCCATGGCAACGCGCGATCCAATCCTCATTCCCGACGCCGAGTTGCAGGAGCAGTTCGTGCGCGCCTCGGGGCCTGGCGGACAGAACGTCAACAAGGTGGCGACAGCCGTTGAGCTTCGGTTCGACGTGCGTCGCTCGCCGAGCCTGCCGCACGGCGTTCGCGTCCGGCTGGAGCGGCTGGCTGGCCGTCGCCTGACGCGCGACGGCGTGCTCGTCATTCGTGCCGATCGGTTTCGCACGCAAGAGCAGAACCGGACCGATGCACGCGATCGCCTCAATGATCTCGTTCAGGCGGCGTCTGTAGTTCCGAAACGACGGATCGCGACGCGCGTGTCGAAGGCTGTGAAAGTACGGCGCCGGGAGGACAAGCAGCAGCGCAGCAAGCTCAAGCGGACCCGGCGCGATCGGCCGTCGATGGATTGAAGCGCTTCAGCCGCCGAGCAGGGGATCGTTGGGCGGCAGCGGCTTGCCCAATCTGATGCCGGCGGTGACGCCTTTGATCCAGACCACCATGCCCATCAGCCGCCGTCCGCCAGTCATTTCGATCTGAACCAGCTCCTCGAGCTTCAGTTCGGGCACGCGGTCGAGCCCGAGACCGGTCGCAGAGATATCCTTGGCGATAACCGGCGTATTCTTACCGCGGTGGCGCAAGGTGACCTGCTGCAAGAGGCTGCGCCGTGCCGCACGGCGGCGTTGCGGCAGATCGGGAAGGACGACATCCCCTGCCGCGTCGATGCACGGGTGCGCGCCGCCGGCAACGCTCGCCAGCATCTTCGCCAGAGTCGCGGAATTGTCCGCGTGGTAGTCCGGCAGCCTTCCGACGGATTCGGCGGCCAAGGCCCTAAGCCCATCGGCCATCTGGTCGCACAGGCGCGACCACTGCGCAGCCATGGCCGCCGCAAGGTCGGCTTCCTGACCGCCGCCGACGAAAAAGCGCTCGGCACCGGCACGCGCGGCAGCCAGCGCGGCGAACGTGTCTCCCAGTTGCGCTGCGGCGCGCGCGGTCAATCCGGCTTCCTCATGAGCGCGCAACAGCTCGCTTACGACGGTGCTCTCGCGCGGGAGGAAATTCTTGAGCGATTGAGGGTTTTTGACCGGTCTCTTGAGGCGCAGCGCGTTGATGCCGCTTGTGACGACGACTGCATGCAGCGCGTCAGTCTGGGTCTCGCAAACGATAGCTTCCAGCAGCGCGACCCCGTCGAGCGCGCTCGCCGGAACATCGGGATCGGATGCGGCGGTCTCGGCGCGCCCTGCCGTGAAGACTTTCGAGCGCAGAGATTGGAGCATATACAAATCCGGCTCAAAGACCTCGTTGACGAGATCATACGCGCGCCCGTTGAACAGGATGTTAATGCGCTATTGTACAACCGTTTCAGGGCGGGATGCTGCCTCGACGACACGCCATGACGCAAAAACGCGAGGCTCCAGCCTTTCAAACCGTGCCGGAAACGTCGTATCTCATTGCTACGTGCGATTCGATGGAGCGAGCCGTGCCATGGCGAAAACAGGGTTGAGGGGACCTTATCAACTCACCTTCGATGGGATTTCCGGTGCCGTAACGCGGCAATCCGCCGGCGTTTACGTTCTCGGCCATACGACCGACGAGGGCAAATTCCGCATTCAGTATATCGGTCGTTCCGATTCCGATGTCCGCGAAACGCTGCGCAGCTACATCGGCTCGAATAGCAGCTTCAAGTATGGGTATTACCCGTCGTCAAAGGACGCATTTCTCAAGGAATGCGACCTGTATCATGACTTCAGCCCGCCCGGGAACAAGATCCATCCGGACCGGCCCAAGACATCTAATTTAGAATGCCCGCGCTGCCGCTTTTTCGGCGTTCCGCGTCCAAGAGGTTGATGATGTCGGCAAGGGCGGCCTGATAGCCGTGGTGCCAATAGGCACGCTCGGGCGTGTCGGCGTCCAAATGCTTCTGGTCGACATCTGTGAACGGTGCCTCGATATCGAGCCACTCGCGAATGTCGTCTCTGCGCCTCCGCAGAAGGGATATGTTCTTTTTTCTTGCCATGGCCCGCATTCTTAGGGGGCCAGATTGAGGTGAGCTTAATCCAGAACAGCGTTTGGATATCGCGGTTAACAGGGTTGTTTGGAGCGTGTTTTTCCGGCGCAAACGACACGTGCAGGCTACTTCGGCGCGCCGTTTGAGGACGCTCCTTCAGCCATTCTTTCCTTTAGCGCCTTGGCGATCAGGACGTTGACAAGGCTCATGCGCAGCGTGGCGCGCTGGCGCTCGGCGTGGTCCACACGGTCTGGGTGATTGCTCA
>CADEFX010000352.1 GCA_902826715.1 uncultured Hyphomicrobiales bacterium
CCTTGGATGCAAAGCAAGAGCGATCTATTGCACGCCGTAGTGGTAATCTGTTCATTGAGACTAATGCCTCGACACATAAAGAACAACGCCATTACAACGCAGTAGGAAGAATTGTGCGGCGCACATTCAGCGCCTTGCCGGCGCTCCTGCAGTTTCGACCTCGCGCGGCGGGCGTAATGCAGAAGGAAGTGTGTCTGCGCGGCAACATTGCGGCCATCCCACGTCTTCCGAAGCGCGTTTTGCCATATTCGAAACACACTTTACGCAAATTGCGATCAGCCGCTTCCTCTTTCGGCAATTAACACTACTTCTCAGGCTGTATTCGCGTACGCCCTGTCACAAATACGCACCGATCGGTTATGCGGCACATGGATCGCACAGAAGACGTGTGCGGCACGCTGCAATGACAGCTTTCAGCAACAGCGGGATGACGGGACATTCGCCTGTGCATTGCGCGACCTTGCCTCTCGAGAATATCTGCGCTCCAAGTGACGGGCTCAGATAGAGTGGTTCGGGGTAGCTGCTGAGACAAAGAAACGGACATGATACGGAAGCGGGTGGAGACGTTTGCCGAAGCCATGACCGGACTCAAGGACGGCGCGGTTGTCATGGTGGGGGGCTTTGGCGCGGTGGGCCAACCCAATGCGCTGGTTGAAGCGCTGCTCGAGCAGGGCGCTCGCGATATCACGATTGTCGCCAACAATGCGGGCACCGGGCGGGTTGCGGCGCTACCCAGATTGATGGCGGCAGGACGTGTGCGCAAAATCATCTGCAGCTTTCCGCGCAGCCAAGGTTCTGTCGTCTTCGATGAATTGCACAAGGCCGGCAAGCTCGAGCTGGAACTGGTGCCACAGGGTACGCTGGCCGAACGCATTCGTGCAGCCGGCGCCGGCATTCCGGCATTTTATACGCCGACGGCGTATGGCACCGTGCTCGCTGAAGGCAAGGAAACGCGCGAGATCGACGGTCGCATGTATGTGCTGGAGCGTGCGCTGCACGCCGACGTCGCGCTCGTTGAAGCCTGGCAGGCGGACCGCTGGGGCAATCTCACGTATCGGCTGAGCGGACGCAACTTCAATCCCATCATGGCAACGGCCGCAAAGCTCACGATCGCGCAGGCCCAGCATTTCGTGGAGCTTGGTGACCTCGATCCTGAGGCGATCGTCACGCCCGGCATTTATGTCGATCGCGTCATCCACGTGCCGTATGGTGACCCGCCGCCGGCCATGGCCAATCCGGATTAGAGCTTCAAGGAGAGCCGCGTGACCAGGACAACCGCCGCCCCGCGTGTTCAAGACCATGGTGTGGAGAGTGTCGCGCCCTTATCGCGCGCCGCCATGGCAGAGCGTCTCGCCGGGGATATTCCGGACGGCTGGTACGTCAATCTCGGCATCGGCATTCCGCTGCTCGTGGGCAACTTCATTCCGGAGGACCGCGAGGTCATCCTACAGTCCGAGAACGGCCTCTTGGGCATGGGGCCGCTGCAGCAACCGGGCGAACTCAACACCTGGATCGTCAACGCCGGCAAGCAGAACGTGACGCTGCGTACGGGCGCGGCAATTGTTCATCATGCCGACAGCTTTGCCATGATCCGCGGCGGTCATCTCGATTTGTGCGTGCTCGGCGCATTCGAGGTCGCCGAGAACGGCGACTTCGCCAACTGGACGACGTCGCTGACCAAGGCCGTGCCGGCTGTGGGCGGCGCCATGGATCTAGCCGCCGGCGCCAAGCGCGTGTGGCTGCTCATGGACCACACATCCAAGGACGGCACGAGCAAGCTCGTCAAGACGTGCACGCTACCGCTGACGGCTGTCACCGCCGTGAAGCGGATTTATACCAATCTCGCCGTCATCGACGTGAGCGAGCGCGGCTTTGAAGTGCTGGATATCGTTCCGGGCCTGTCGTTTGAAGGATTGCAGGCACGCACGGGCGCTAAACTCCACCGCCCGGGCGGCTAGCTGTTCAGGCAGCCAGGGCGAGCGGCATGCCCGCAAATGTAGTAGGCGATGCTGCGCGCCGCGGAGCAGGATCATTGTGGTGGCCGTTCTGGACCGGAGGAACTGATGTCGTCGTCGAGTTACGTGTGTGATCCGGGCCGCGTACGGGCGTTAGTCAAGGACATTGCCGAGAAGCGACTGTCGCCGGTCGAGCTTGTCGGGCGCTATCTGCGCCGTATTGCGGAGGCCGACCCGCATGTCCAATGCTGGCGCGAACTGGACGGCGAGCGGGCGCTAGCCACGGCGGCCGAGCGCGAAAGCGAGGCATCCGCTGGTCTCGTTCGCGGCTCTCTGCACGGCATTCCGGTCGCGGTAAAGGACATCATCGATGCCGAGGGCCTGCCGACACGCGCGAACAGCCGCTCCCGCGCGGACATCAAGCCGGCAACGGGCGACGCCGAGGTCGTCCTCGCATTGAAAGCGCAGGGCGCCATCGTGCTCGGCAAGGTGCACACCACCGAGTTCGCGTTCTTCGATCCCTCGCCGGCGCGCAATCCGCACAATCTGGCGCATACGCCAGGCGGCTCCAGCTCGGGTTCTGCGGCTGCCGTTGCCGCCGGCATGGCACCCATCGCGATCGGCACGCAGACGGTAGCGTCCGTGAACCGCCCGGCGGCCTACTGTGGAATAGCTGCCTTCAAACCGAGTTCGCGCAGCCTCTCGACCTTTGGCATCACGCCGCTCGCGCCCTCCTACGACACCGCGGGGTTTTACGGCTGGAGCGTGGACGATGCCGCGCTGGCCTTCGAGGCCGCCGCGCCGATCTCGATGCGGGCCGATGCGGTCAAGTTGGACGCTGGTCCGCTCCGCATTGCGATTCCCGAGGATGTGCATCTGGGCGACGCCATCCCTGACATGAAGGCAGCTCATCAACGCATCGCCGACGGCTTCGCCAAAGCTGGACATCGCGTCGAGCGCGTGCCCTCGCCGATCCCCTTCACCAAGCTGTTCGAGCTGCAGCGCTCAACC
>CADEFX010000353.1 GCA_902826715.1 uncultured Hyphomicrobiales bacterium
CATCCTCAGTCATGATTTTGTCGAGGCAGCACTTCTGCGCCGCGCCGGCTGGGAAGTGCACATGGTTCCCTCCGTATCGGGATCATACGAAGGCTGCCCGCCTGCGTTGCCCGATCTGATTGTACGAGATCGCCGGTGGGCGCAGGGCAACCTGCAGCACCTGCGCCTTCTGCGCGTCACCGGCCTGCCCTTCGTGAGTCGCCTTCATCTCGCGTTCGGCGCGTTTGCCTACATCGCCTCGCCGATTTGGGCATTAACGCTGCTCATTGGCATGATGCTCGCCGTTCAGGCACAGTTCGCGGCGCCGAGCTACTTCGGCACCGATGTGAGCCTTTTCCCGAGGTGGCCTGTGTTCGACGCCCAGCTCGCGCTCACGCTCTTCATCGCCACTCTGGTCGCGGTCTACATTCCAAAGCTGCTCGGCTTGGCGTGGGCCTTGCACACATCCGATGCGCGAAAGGCCAACGACGGCATCGCGCGAATGATCGTCGGCTTCCTGGTGGAATCGATCTTTTCAACTCTCATCGCTCCGATCCTGATGATCACGCAGAGCGGCGCCGTCTTCAGCATTCTCCTCGGCCGGGACGCGGGCTGGGGAGTCCAGCGGCGGTCGGGGGCCGCTTCGAAATTCGTCGATAGCCTCAAGCGCTACAAGTGGCAAATGGTCTGGGGCGCTGCAGGCTCGCTCATCTGTTGGCTCGTCGCCACGCATCTGCTGGCGTGGATGAGCCCCGTTCTCGCCGGCCTCATTCTCGCGCCGGTCATAGCGAACGTCACAGCCCGGCAATCGAGCGGGGCCTTCAACTATCTGCTGGCCACCGGGAGCAGACCCTCAGAACCAACTTCGCGGTGAATGCCCAGCAGTTAAGCCTGAACCGCACGTTCATAACCTGCTGCATTATTGGCGACCCCGGCAGGATTTGAACCTGCGACCCCCAGATTAGGAATCTGGTGCTCTATCCAGCTGAGCTACGGGGCCTATAGACGGCAGCAAATGTCTGGTCGATCTGCCTTGTCCAGAAGGCTGTAGATCGCACTTCGCCGTGTCCGCTTCAAGCACTTTGCAAATCTGGGCTGAGGCGGCGCGAGCTCTCACTCCGATACCCCATTTTGCAGATCCTGCGACAGACGTCGACGTCTGAGCCTCCCTGCAGCAAGCCCCACGCAGGCGGCTTCGCGAAGGGCGCGCCTTCTGATAGCGTTCCAGCATTGCGACCGTGCAGCCAGCACGGTGCAATCAACGAAGGGCTCCAAGCCCGCAAACGCTCGCTCGGGAGGCTTCCTCTAATGCATCGCCGTATTTTTTTGATTCTTGCATCAAGCATATTGGCTTTCGGCGCCGCCTATGACGTCCAAGCGCAGACTTGGCCTGCCCGCCCCGTGAAACTCATCGTGCCTTATGCGCCTGGCGGAGCCACGGATGCGGTCGCCCGCCCTTGGGCGGACAAGCTCGGCCAGGCGTTCGGCCAGCAGTTCGTCGTCGAGAACCGTGGCGGCGCCAGCGGCATGATCGGTGTCGAGGCGGCAGCCAAATCGCCACCCGACGGCTACACGCTCCTGTTCACGCCAAGTGCACCCCTGTCGGTTCTGCCGCACCTGCGCAAGACACCATACGATCCCATCAAAAGCTTCGAGCCGATCGGCCGGGCGGGCGATGTCGTCAACGGCTTCGTCATCCACCCGTCGCTCGGCGTGAAGACGTTTGCGGAATTCCTGGAGTACGCCAAGAAAAATCCCGGCAAGCTGGCGTACGCCTCTTCTGGTACAGGCACTGCGACGCATTTGCGTCTCGAGGCGCTGAAGATCAAGACCGGCGTCGATATTCTGCATGTGCTCTATCGCGGCGGCGCCGACTCGCTCAACGACCTGCTGCCCGGAAGCGTGCAGATGATGAACGAGCCGGTCACGCTGCCGCACGTCAAAGCCGGCAAGCTCATCCTTCTCAACATCAATGGCAGCGAGCGGCGCCCGGACTTCCCGGATGTACCGACTTTGACCGAGCTTGGCATCACCGGCGCCGACGTGCCGATCTGGTTCTCATTTTTTGCGCCCGCCGGCGTGCCCAAGGAGATCATCCGCACCTTGAATGCCAAGATGATCGAGATTGCCAAGACCGAGGAGATGAAAGCAGCGCTGTGGGCGGTCAATGCCGTCGCGCCGCTGCAGACGCCCGAGGAGATGGCCAAGGATCTGGAGATCGATTCAACGAGAAACGCGGACATCATCAAGGCGGCCAACATCAAGATGGAGTAGGCGGAGCCGATGCGCGGACGCGATCGCACGCATTTGCGATTGCATCCCGCCTCCCTACTTGCCGCTCCTCTTCAGCCAAGCCTCCATATCTGCGATCTCGCGCTCCTGCTCGCGGATGACGTCCGCTGCCAGCTTGCGGATCTGTTCGTCTTTCCCATACTTGAGCTGGACCTTAGCCATCTCAATCGCGCCTCGATGGTGCGGGATCATGCTACGTACGAAGTCGACATCGGGATCGCCGCTGAACTTGATGTCCATGTCCTTGTGCATGCGGGCGTTGGCGGCGCCAAAAGCCTTCGTCGCTTCGCTGCCGCCTGACGAAACCGAACCTTGCTTTTCGTGGCCATGCGAATGCGGCGTTTGCGCGTAGGCCGCCACACTAAGGCCAACGAGAGATATCGCAACCAGCTGAACGAGACGCTTCATCGGAGAAAACCTTTCCTGCGCGTCGGGTTTAAGACCGGACAACCAATTCTCCTTTTTATACCCCCTACGGGTATATGGCGCAATGCTGCGGCCGCAGCTTTGCCTCCACGCGCCAATCGCCCCGCAGCGCGACGCGCTCAAGGTTTTGACGCTGAAAGGGAGCCGGGCGTTCTGAAACCCGGATGACCTATGCGCTTTTTCTGGGCTCCGAACGCCCGGCTGACCGCCTCCGGGTTCCGCATCGGCGCTCCACTGGTCTGGCGGCCAGCCGGGCGGATCATCGGA
>CADEFX010000354.1 GCA_902826715.1 uncultured Hyphomicrobiales bacterium
TTGTAGACGCGCGGATAGTCCATAGTCCCTCCCGGCGCGATTGTCGGGGCGCACTCGCAACCCGCTCAATCGTCATTGTTCGGTCGGGATAGTATCGTCCAAGACGGATGCGCAAAAGCTGGTTGAAGCGCGCGATATCAGTGCTTGTGCCCACCGCCTTTGGCCGGCGGCTTGCCAGGCCGGCTCGCGCCCTGCCCGGCATCGTCATCTGCCGCCATCGCCCCGAGCGGCGCAACGAGACCTTCCACAGCCACTGAGCCGGCCTTCTCGAACGTCAGCGTCAACTGCAGCTTGTCGCCCTGCTCCAGCGGCTGCTTCAAATCCATCAGCATCAAGTGATAGCCGCCCGGCTTCAGCATGACCGACGCACCGCCCGGCACGGCCAAGCCGTCGACGCGGCGCATTTTCATCACGCCGCCCTCATTGATGTGCTCGTGAATCTCCACCGTTCCGGCCGCCGTGCTGGTCGCCGACACGAGACGATCGCCCGCCGCGGCTGAAGCTTTCAGCTCCAGGTAGGCACCGCCGACCTTGGCCCCGCCCGGTGTCGCCCGCGCCCACGGCGCGATGACGGTAATGCCGCCGGCCTTGAACTCCTGCGCGTCAGCCGCAACAGGCAACATCAACAGCCCGAACACGAAACCAGCGATACGCTTCATTCCGCCTCCAGCACGTGTCCTAAACGGGCGGCCTGGGAAAGGCACCTCGGGCCTTCTCGAAGGTCCGGCCGATACGCAGCGCCAGCGGATCGTCGAACCGCCGCACGACGATCTGCAAGCTCATCGGCATGCGCTCCCTGCCGAGTGCCGTCGGCACCGCAAGACCGGCCAGCCCGAGGTAGTTCACCCATCGCGTATAGATTGCGTATGACGCCTTGCTCTCGTCCACCTCGGACACAGGCATGGCCGGAAACGGCGTCGTCGGCAGCACGATCGCATCGAAGCCTTCGAAGATCACCGGCACGCCACGCATTTCCTCGCGGCGCCGCGCGTCCATCTCCTCGATCTGTGCCGGGGTGATGCCTTTGCCGCCGAGCATCCGCTCGCGCACCGGTTCGGCGAGGCTCGATGCCGGATCATCCGCGAAATGCTTATAGTAGCCGTAACCTTCGACGGCAGCGATCTTGCCGACCAGACCCTGATACGTATCGAAACGCTCGGGCAGGCGGCATACGGCGATGCTTGCGCCGGCATCCTGCAGTTGCTTCAGCGACGCCTCGTAGTCGGCCTTCACCTCGTCCGTCGCCAGCATCAGGTCGCCCGGATCGAAACGGCCGATCCGCATCCCGGCCACGCCGTCCTCGAGACGGTCGAGCACGTCCTCGGGCCTCATATGGCGATCGTGATGCGTGGAAGGATCATCCTCGTCGCGCCCCATGATGGCGGCCATCATCAGCGCCGCCGTTGTCACGTCCTGCGCCAGAGGTCCAACCGTATCGAGGCGCTCCGACAGCGGCGCAACGCCCGTCCGGCTCACCAGCCCGATGGATGTCTTGTGCCCGACGCAGCCGCACAGCGCTGCCGGGATGCGGACCGAGCCGCCCGTATCGGTACCGAGCGCGCCCGGCACGAGACCGCCGCCGACCGCGACGCCCGATCCGCTCGACGATCCGCCCGGCACGCGGTGCACGGTCGCATCCCAAGGGTTTCTGGGCGTCCCGACCGTCACATTGGTGCCATAGCCGCCGAAGGCGTACTCGACCGTATTCACCTTGCCGGTGATAACCGCACCCGCCCCGCGCAGCTTCGCAACCACAAAAGCATCGCGCGTCTCCGGCGCTGCGCCGTTCCGCGTCAGCGACCCGCAGCCGCTGACCTCACCCGCCACATGGATGATATCCTTTACGGCAATGGGCATGCCGTGCAGCAGAGCGCGTGCGCCGCTTTGCGCATCAAGACGCGCGGCCTGCGCCAGCGCCTCCACCGGCGACGCCTTTACAAATTCGCTCAGAGAACCATTGCGGCGCTCGATCGTGTCAAGCGCACCTTTGACCGTATCTACGACTGTCATGCCACCCTCTGGGCCGGAGATGCTTGTCGGATCTGCCGTATCTCAGCACGGCACGGCATCAAGGAACAAGCTGCGCGTCCACTGGAGCGGAACCGTCCTGTCAGGATGTCGCCGCGCGGCACTGTTCGTCTGCCGGGAGGGGATCGCATGTCGCGGTCTTGGCGCAGGTCCGCAGCGCACCGCGCACCTCTGTCGTATAAAGGCCGTCGACCGGCCCGTTGTACAGGCCATTTTCCTTCAGCCCGCACTGGTACAACCGGATCATGCGTTCACCGCCGATCTGCACGGCCTTCTCATAGTCGTCGAACGCCCCCGTGAAGTTGCCGCCGACCTGGCGGATATGCGCCCGCGTATCCCAGGAATGCTCGCTCAACGGATTGAGCTTCAGCGACTTCTCGACGTCGGCGAGGCCACGCTGCGGCTGGCCCGAGCGATAATAGGCCCAGGCGCGATTGTTGAGGGCAACCGCGAAATCCGGATTGATGCGGATGGCCGCGTCATAATCGGAAATGGCGGTGTCGTACTGGCCCTTGAGCAAACCAGGAATGGCATGAGTAGCGACATCGTAGCCGCCAGCCAGGATCGACAGGATATAGAAGCCAAGGATCACGAGCCACGCCCCTTGGTAGAAGACGCGCCATCGTAGCCGCCGCGGGCGCCGCAGCTGTGGCAGGAAGTCGGCCGCGCGCACGATCGGCCCGGCGACGAGCTGCGGAAAGAAGCTGATGAAGAGCAGGAACGACCCGAAGTCGTGGATCGGGCGCAGTCGACCGCGGTAGACGTCGATGGTGTACGACAGCGTCTGGAACGTATAGAAGCTGATCCCCATCGGCAGCAGGTAGTCGAGCTCGGGTAGACGCAGCGCCACCCCGGCGATGGCGGCCACATCCTCGGCGACGCGAGCCGCGAAATTGCCGTACTTGAAGAACC
>CADEFX010000355.1 GCA_902826715.1 uncultured Hyphomicrobiales bacterium
GCGACAACCTTGAGCGCCACATCCCAGCTCACGGGCACCAGCTTGCCGTTCTCGCGAACGTAGGGGCGGTCCAACCGCTGCGTCCTGAGCCCGTCCGCGATAAAGCGTGTCTTGTCCGTGATCCACTCTTCGTTCACGGCATCGTTGTTGCGCGGCAGAATGCGCAGCACCTCGCGGCCGCGCGAGTCGACGCGGATGGCTGCGCCCATGGCGTCCATCACGTCGATGGATTCGGTCTTGCGCAGCTCCCACGGCCGGTAGATGTAGGACCACGGCCGATGCGTGAGCGCCCCCACCGGGCACAGGTCACTGACGTTGGCGGACAGCTCCGACAGCATGCCGCGCTCGAGATAGGTGGTGATCTCCATGTCCTCGCCGCGGCCGATGGCCCCCAGCTCCTCGACGCCGGCCACTTCTGTCATGAAGCGCACGCACCGCGTGCACTGGATGCATCGGGTCATGAACGTCTTGATGAGCGGCCCGAGGTACTTCTCCTCGACCGCGCGCTTGTTTTCCGCGTAGCGCGATCCGCCGCCGCCATAGGCCATGGCCTGGTCCTGCAGATCGCATTCGCCGCCCTGGTCGCAAATCGGGCAATCGAGCGGATGATTGATCAGCAGAAATTCCATCACCCCTTCGCGCGCCTTCTTCACCATCGGCGTGCGCGTATTGATGACCTTAGGGCTTCCGTCCTTGTTGGGCGGCAGATCGTTCACGCCCATGGCGCAGGAGGCGACGGGCTTCGGCATGCCCTGCACCTCGATCAGGCACATGCGGCAGTTGCCAGCGATCGAGAGGCGCTCGTGGTAGCAGAAGCGGGGAATTTCCACGCCCGCCTGCTCACATGCCTGGATCAGCGTTATGCCGTCTTCGACCTCAATTTCGCGGCCATCGATGATCAGTTTCTTCGGCATTCCCGGACCTTGACGACATCCCGCGACGACACGCGCCAGCCAAGCCAAAGGTTGGTCGCTCGCGTCGCCCCGTCATGCTTCACGCAGGACTTTCATCACCGGCACACCCCACCCGCGTACGAGGGCCGCCGGAACCCACACACCCTGCCCAGAGCGTCTACATCGTTCGGGGAATTAGCTCAACCGGTGTTTGCACGGGAACTGGATTGTCGCAACGGCTCGACTACGCGCCCGCCGGCATCCGGATAGGTCATGACACGGGCTGACCCACCACCTTCGGCGACGCGATCGATCAGCGCCCGAACCTCCGGTGTGCAGTCACGATACGTGCCATCGCGAAATTCCCGACCCACCAGCAGTGACCGATGCGGCACCAGTTGCCGCATTAGCGTCTCGCGCCAGGCTGCAGTCGGGCAGACAATGAGGATCTCGTCCGCGATTGTGAGCAGATTGGCCACGAACAGCTTGTAGCGTACCATCTCGGCTGGCCCGCCCAGCACCGGCTCGGCCAGTTCCGGAGTGAGCAGGGCCTGATGCAGGTAGCGCTGGTAGGCCGCACGTGCCCTGGCGCCCCGGTCCTCGACATGCTCGCGCTGACGATTGGTCCACCACGCCCATACGAAGCCGATCGCCACCGCGACGCCGATGGCGAGCGCGTAACCTTTGACCATGTTGGCGATCTGATTAAACCTCTGGAAATCCGGCATCGCCCGTCCTCCGTCGATTCCGTATTGGCAGAAACACTATCGACCCTGGCGGCCCGTCACAAGCGAAGGGGCCTGCATTAGCTAGTGGAAGGGCGATCCGTCGCGCCTGTTGCGCTCGGCCCATGTCGTGACGGCCACACCTGCCGCACCAGCATGATAAGGGCGGGCAGGAACACGAGATCCGCCACGAGCGAGGCGAGCAAGGTCGTCCCGCACACGAACCCGAACGTGCGCAGCGACGGCAGGTCTGAGAACACCGTCACGCCCAGCCCGAACGCCAGCACAATGGTGGTAAGGATGATGGCCGGTCCCACCAGAACGCGTGCCCGTCGGATGGCCACATCGGCCCGCGGCTCCTGCCGTTCCTCGATGCTCAGGCGATTGAAGAAGTGAATGAGCGCATCGATCGCGAGCCCGAACACCACCAGCAAAGCCACCACGGAGGAAAACTCAAGCCCATCCCCCATGGCCCACAGGATGGCACCCGATGCCACCACGGGAAACAGTCCCGGGAGCAGGCTGACGAACGATACGAATGCCGAGCGGAACGCCAGTCCCAGCAGCAGGGCCGCAAAGGCGACGCAGATCGGCAAGGCCTCGTTGAGTTGCCCGATCATCCGGGCGCTGTTGCGGGCCGCGATGGCCGGCAGGCCCGTCACGGAGATCGTAAATTCGGGATAGGCCTTGCGAACGGCATCCAGTGCGTGGTCGATCTTTTCCACGACGGGCAGGATGTGGCTGGAATCCACATCGGGAAGCCGGCCCGTCACGAGTACCGCATCCTGCTCCTTGGCGATGAATCGCTGCACCAGGTGCTCGGGCAGGATGCCGACATATTTACTCACCGTCTCGATGCGGTCGTCGCCCGCCTCGCGCAGCCAGCGCCGCAAACTCTCCAGCGACCAGACATTACCTAGCCCCGCCGTCTTCTCCAGTATCTCGTGCGCCTTGCCGATCACCTCCATGGGCCGTGCGGAAAACAGCGGCTCGCCACTTTTCCACTCGATCATGATGTGCACGGGGCTGGCGCCCGTCAGCTTCTCGTCGAGCCGCCCCGTGGCGGCCAGCGCCTGCTCGCGGTCGGGCACCTGGTCGGCAAGCCGGTAACGCGGCTCGAGTTGCAGATAGGCAAGTCCGCAAAGCACGAAAGATACGAACGCAACCAATGTCGTCAGCAGCGGCCGGTGGACCACCCGGTCGACGACCCAGCCCACGAACTCGCCCAGACTGTCCATCAGCGCATCGCCCGGAGTGCGTGCTTTGGCCAGCGCGGCCCCATTGCGGATGAACAGGACCGCCAGCACCGGCAGCACCAGG
>CADEFX010000356.1 GCA_902826715.1 uncultured Hyphomicrobiales bacterium
CGCCGCAGCCGCGATAGTGATGCACCATCACGCGCTGGCCGATACGGGCTTGCTTTTCGCCGACGCCCTGGCCGATAGCCGCGACGACGCCGCATGGCTCATGGCCGGCAATGACGGCGCCGGTTTCACCAAGACCCAGCGTTCGGGCTGCCTCGCCTTCCGCGGCGCGATACATCTTCAGATCGCTGCCACACATGCCCGAGGCTTTGATGTCGAGAACGACCTCGCCCGGGCCAGGAGTGGGATCCGCAAAGTCGCGAAACTCGATCTTCCTGCCGCCGGCGAACACAACCCCCTTCATGGAATTCCTCCGTTTGATTGCTCTTGTTCGTCGATGCTGAGCATTCGTCCTCTGCCGCAAGGCTAGTCCCGCAATGTCGATTGTCAATAATCGGCCGGCATCTGCCATCGGTTGACAATCTGAGTTTGCGCATCAATCTGCTGCTGAATATGGGGTCATTCTCCGACGTGCACTGGACGTTTTACGAGATTCATGCACCGTGGTGCGAATGAGTTCAGTTTCCGCTCGTGGCAGTCCCTGTAGGCTTGATCAACATCGACGTATGCCGCATGGGCCGACCTTATTTGCCGCTGCATCGCAGCCGTCTCGACTACGAGTGCTTCGTCAAGCTCCGCCGGATGGCTAAGATCGGCGAGCATCAACAAAAAACAGCTTAATCGACACGAGGAAGCGCCGATTTTGCCAGTCCACCCCCAGATCAAGCTTGCGCTCGAGGCGCTCGCGAAAGCGGACCTTCCGCCGATTCACACGCTCACGGTACCGCGCGCACGTGAGGTCATGAATGCCATGTCCAAAGCGCGCGGCGGCCAGCCAGCGCCCGTGGAGAAGACAGAGGATCGCAAGGTGCCCGGCCCGGCGGGAGATGTTCCAGTTCGCATCCACTGGCCGAAGACCAAGGGGCCGCATCCGGCATTCGTGTACTTCCATGGCGGCGGTTACGTCATCGGCGACCTCGACACGCACGACGTCATCGCCCGAAATATCTGCGGCGGCGCAGATGTCGTGGTCGTATCCGTCGACTACAGGCTGGCGCCCGAACACAAGTTTCCGGCCGGTGCAGAGGATGCTTGGGCTGCATATCAGTGGGTGCGTTCCGCAGCGCCGGAGCTCGGCATCGATGTGACGCGTCTTTCCGTCGGCGGCGATAGCGCGGGCGCAAATCTGGCCGCCGTCGTTGCGCTGATGGCGCGCGACGCCGCGTACGACGATATCCGGTTGCAATTGCTCGTCTATCCGGTGATCGACCTTGCAATGACGAGCGCGAGTTATGCCACGTATGCGAACGGATTCGGCGTTTTGACCGCCGATGCCATGCGATGGTTTGGCCGTCACTATCTTGCAAGCCCGGAGGATGCGAACGACTGGCGCGCCTCCCCCATCAAGGCTGACCTCAAAGGCCTAGCGCCGGCGCTCATCATTGCCGCGGAATGCGATGTGCTGCGCGACGAAGGCGCGGCTTACGCAGAAGCCCTGCGCGCCGCAGGCAACGCGGTCGAGCGCAAGGAATATGCCGGCATGATCCACGGATTCTTCGGCATGACGCCAATCATCGACGATGCGATAGGTGCGCAAAAGTACGCCGTGGATGCCTTAAGGCGGGCCTTGCGCTGAATGTAGAGCGGGACACCGGCTGACGAGCTATGCGGGCTGCATCCCGTTCCTCATCCTGAAGCTGATCATCGCGGTCCTGCTCATCGCGTTCCCACGATGTCGCTGTTCGCGATCGGCGATTGATCAAGGCGCAGGAAGCGCGGCGGCTTGCGGCGCGGTTTACTTGCCGGTCTCTTCATGCAGGCGGTTCATCTCCCGCAAACGCCTGATGTGCTCGGTGATTTTTTTCGGGCGCTTGGTTGCCACAGATTGCTTCCGGACACTCGACGGACTGTCTTTCGCCATGGCTCTGCTCCTAGCCTTTTGAACGAGGCTAGCTGAACCGCCTTGCCCGATCCTTGCGGCATCGCCGCGCGTGCGGTGACGCAGCACCGGCAAGTTGAACATCTTGCGATCCGCTCGTTAAACAAAGAATTCTTATTGACAGATGTCTTATGATCAATATTCTTATGATATCTGACGAAGAGGCCCAATGATGAGGACTTCGAAAAGGCCACCAACCGACGACGCGCAACATCGCGTCTGCCCGGGCGCCGTGCAGCCCTATCAAAGGCAGGGTCCGGTAAATCTAGCCCGGCGCCTGTCGCAAATCCTGCTGAGTGCCGTGGCTGAAGCGCTGCCTCCGCAATCGCTGCGCAACCAATTCGGCACGCTTGTCGCCATCGCCAATCTGCCGGGCCTCGAGCAGAAGAAGATTGCCACCGTGCTGGCACTCGATGCGACCTCGGTCGGGCAGATCATTGACCACCTGGAAAGCTTGGGCTTCGTGCGCCGCACGGTTTCGCCGACTGATCGTCGGGTGAAGTTTGTCGAGGCGACGCCTGAAGGTCTGCATCACATCGTTGAGCACCGGCCAAAAGTCATCAAAACGCAAGCCGACGTTCTTTCGGTCCTTTCGGCCGAGGAACGAAAAACCCTCATCGACCTCATGACGCGCGTCATCGAGGCCAATCCTCAGCACGACCGGCCGGGCGCGGGCCGCCGGCCGCCGAAACCGAAACCGAAACCGATTAGACCCTAGCCCATTCAAACCGCTGTAAGGATGAGATTGCCATGCAAATGCGCAAAATGCCCCCGGCTGCCCGAATCTCTAGAGCGCTCGCTGCGCCTCTCGCGAGCCGGCGTACTGCATTGATCGGCGCACTTGCTGGCGTCGCAAGCTTCTCGCTCGGCCTGCCAGCGCAGGCACAAGACAACCGCTGGCCAACGAGACCAGTGCGCCTCGTCACGTTCGGTCCACCCGGCGCCGCTCCCGATCTCGCCGCGCGCATTTGGAGC
>CADEFX010000357.1 GCA_902826715.1 uncultured Hyphomicrobiales bacterium
ATCGACGATCTGTCGTATTCTGTGCTTCTGAAAGCTCGCTCCCGTTGTGAACGCGAGCATGCCGTCGGCCACTTTTTCATCGGCGAGTAATTTGAGCAGGTCTTGCAAAGAGTTGATGACTGACATGGTGCCGACATCTCGTTCTTGCGACGTGGAACGCAAAGTCGAGAGGGCTGCTGTGCTAAAGGATCCCGCGCCCCCTCTCGGCCTCTTACTCGGTCGGCTAAGGCGATGACGCCCCCCGCGCGCTTTGAAGCGCCACGACGATGCTAGCGCCGCACCGAGACACGCTGAACAATGCGCATGAGCCTCATGGTCAGTGTTTCGATCTGTTGCATTGCTTCCGGCTCACTGGGGTTATCAAACACGGGTGTCTCCACAAAAAAGTGCCGCCGAGTCGGTGGCGCAACGTGACCTGAGACCGGACTTCCTTCCAATCAAGAGTAGAGTCCAGGGCTGAAGTTTTGACCGTTGGCGGCGCTGGCCGCAACGGTAATGTGCTGGGCTCGGAACTCCTCCTGTGTCCTGTTGGCCAGCGCCGAATGCGGGCGTAAACCGTTGTATTCGGCACGCTAGGCATCGAGCACGGCGCGGGCCTGGGGCACCGATACGAACAGCGTCTCGTTGAGACACTCGTTCCGCAGCCTGGCGCATGCCTGCTCGGTGCTGTCAGATTGGCGGGAGGACTACAACGGAGAGCGACCCCATACGAGCCTCGATGGGCTCACGCCGAACGAGTTTGCAAGGAGGTCCACAACGGACCATAACCAGGACGGACTCCAGCTATGAACGAGTACCTTCCTGGACCAAGGTGACAGGCTTTCGGAGTTCGCGGCATGGCAGAAGGCGTGGGCCCAATGATGTGGATCGAGAAGATCCAACCGGACATGGTTGCCGCGAAATGCAGCCTACCGAACTGCCTTGCCGCCGAAGCCTTGAAAATCGGGTGCAGTTCCCAAGAGGCGGACGATCTCGTCCGCCTGCTTCCAGCACCGCTGGCCGTTTGCGGGTGCTTTCTCGACAAGCTCACCGGCATCTGGCGCTATGAATTCGGCGCGCCGCATACGGTGGGAACGCAGCTCGTGTGGGGCACCCACATGTGGGCCTCCGTGCTCGTGCTTCTCGACTGCTTGGTCTGCGCAAGGCTGCGCCTGCGCGGGGCGAAGCTGGACGCTTACCTCAAGCTGCTGACAGACGACGGAAAGCACCAGGAATACCTTGCCGAAATGTTTCCGATGCTGCGCGTTGATCCGGCCATCCCTGCCGACTATGAGTTAAGCGGACGCGGGACCGGCAACAAGACAATCGATTGGTCGATCCAGGCCGCTGGCCGCATTGTCTTCATGGACGTCAAGCGGCGTTTTGCGGATTTCTACGCGCAGATGAGCTTGCCGGCGAATGAAAGCATGCCCGCGCCCGAGCACGACCCGCTGCTGCTGTTTCGCAGCGTTGAGCAAAAATTCCTGACGGCCAACCCGGATTCAGTCCTGCAAGGCGCGTTCATCGTCACGGACATCAAACAGGAGTCTCGTAAGCTCGATGCCGCGTTTGCAAGTCTCGACGCAACCAAGGTCCACTTTGCGGTACTCGGCGACCAGCGGCCGGACGTGCATTTGCTCGTGCGTCGCGAACAGGATCGACCGCTCCTGCTCGATCTTTTCCAGGCGACCCGATCGCATCGCTTCGTTTTCAACCGACACGACTGATGCCTATGAAAATTTACAGCCATGTCGTCACCGTCGATGCCGGCCTTGCCCCTAATCCGTTCCACGGCTACTGCACGTCCGCCGTGTGCACGCCGAGCCACATGAACGCAAGGCTGAAGGAGCGCGATTGGCTCATCGGGCATTCGCCGGCGGCGGATGGACAACGGCTTGTCTATGCCATGCGCATATCGGAAGTCGTGAGCATGGACGATTACTTTCGCGATCGGCGCTTCAAACGAAAGAAGCCGACGCTCACCGGCCGAGCTGAAGATCAATGCGGCGACAACATGTATTACCGGCAGCCCGGCGGCCATTGGTGCCGCTTGCCGTCACACCTGCACTCCAGCGCCGAGGACATGGCGCACGACGTGGGACTCTTCGTCTCGCAGCACTTCTACTATTTCGGCGACAACCGCGTACCGATCCCCGTGAGATTTCGAGAGCTTGTCCAGGATCGGCACGGCCTGAAGAAGAGGGATGCCACTTTGACTAGGTCGTGAACTCATAAAGCGCGGAGCCATAGGCGGATAGATGCCAGCTGTACGAATGCCATGTAATTCGCTGCGAGCTTATCGTAGCGCGTGGCGACCCTTCGGCAGTGCTTAATCTTGTTGAAGAAGCGCTCCACCAGATTGCGTGCACGATAGAGGTGCGGGCTGAAGCAAATGGGGTGTTTGCGACTACGTTTCGGAGGGATGTTGGCCCATGCGCCTTGCTCGTTGACGAGTGCCCTGATCCAGTCAGCATCGTAGCCGCGATCAGCAAGCACCATTGTTTGTGGCCGCAACCCGATCAACAAGGCCGAACACAGCCGGTTGTCATGCGCTTCACCCGTCGTCAATCCGAGTCGCACTGGCAGTCCATTGGCGTCAACGACCACGTGAAGCTTGCTCGTGAGTCCTCCCCTTGATCGCCCAACCGATTGGCTCGAGCTATCGGCAGTAGAAGCGGCATGCTGGTGCACGCGCACGATCGACGTGTCGATCATCTGCACCGCGGCATCGTGTGAGGCGGTCAGTGCGTTCATGATGGAGGTCCAGATTCCTGCGCGCCGCCAGGGAACGAACCGATTGTAGCAGGTCGTGTGGGGGCCATAGATGTCGGGAAGATCGCGCCAGGGCGCGCCCGACCGCAATACCCAGAAAATGCCATTGAGAAC
>CADEFX010000358.1 GCA_902826715.1 uncultured Hyphomicrobiales bacterium
ATCAGGGCCGCCTGCATCACCAGTTCCGACACCAGCGTGTTGACGCCCGTCGGCTCGGTGATGATGGTTGAATAGACCCGCGAGAGGTAGGACGAGACCTCAGCCGACCACGCATCGATAGTGATCCAGGCCGGGTCGAACCCTGGCGTATAGTTTTCGAACAGATCCTGGATGATCAGGTCCGGGCTGACGCCATCATACAGAAGGCACAACTGCACGCGTTCTTCCGCCTTGTGGGCAATGGCCGTGGTGTTGAAGGCGCCGCGCTCGAGTAATTGCAGATCGTCGAGCGTGGCTTCATTGTAAGGGCCAATCGGCGGCGTGAACGGAGCCGTCCAACGCGCCACATTGGAAAAGCGGAATTCATCTAACCAGCCGGCGAAAGGTGAACTTAGGGCATCGTTGGCAATCATGACGCGCAGGTGCCCGGTATAATTCGGCACCGTAACGGCAGTTGTCGTGGTGCCGACCGCAACGCCGTTCACATAGAACGTGAACACGTTGCTGGCCGCTCTAACAACGGCCAAGTGCAGCGGCGTGTTGATCGTGATGCCCGCGCCTGAACTGATGAAGTTTAGCAACGTGCTGCCGCCTGACGTCACGGTCAGCGTCAATTCCCCGCCGGTCGTGATGAACCACCTTAAGGCGTTGTTGTTGTTGGCTTCGTTATTACCGATCGCGACCAGCATGCGCGCGGATGCAAGGCTGGACACATACACCCGGCAATCGAACGTGAACTGCGACGTTCCAAGATTAAACAAAGCATTGTCGGCATATATAACGCTACCCGTGCCGAGCGAGTGCAAAGCCGTCGCGCCGAATGCAGGATGCGCGTTGTCGAGCTCGGCATTTATGATGTTGCTGGGAACAAGAGCATTCGGGCCGCTGTCTATGATCGCGCCCGTAGTGGCGGCGCCGTCCGCGCCGTCGAAATGCAGCATAAGAATGGTATTGGCATCGATGCCGCCCAGCCCGCGTGAATACTTGCAGACCTCATTGCCACCGATGCACACATAGCCTTCGGCTGGATAGTCGGTCTGGGCGATGCCGTTGGGTGCCAGTTCCGCGATCGTGTCGACCGCGCTGATATCCGATACCAGCGTGCCTTCACTCGGCAGAGGCGCCACGGCACGCTCGTCATCGGCGAGCTTCAGCACGTCCTTGGCGTTGATCGAGAACGTGCCGTCCGGCCGCGGGCCGTCCGACGCCTCCATGATGTAATGCCGCGTTTCCATCTCGGACAACGACTGCCCGACCTGGCCGCGGATCAGGCGAAACGGGCGGTTGCGCAGATAAGGCTGCCGGGAGCGGAACTTGCCCCACATGGTGCCTTGCTCAAAGGGGTTGTAATCCCGCTCGGCGTGGTACTTGTCGAAGCCTTCGCCCGTGTCGGGGTGCGGATGATCACTGAAGGTTGCTGTAACCGTGGTGCGCTGCCCTAAATCCTGCCCGAGGCTCACCACGCCGGCCATGATCTGCGCTGACAAGAGATTGGGGATGCAGGGTATGTCGTCGGGCGGCGGCAGCGCCATTGTGGCCTTGCCGAAGCGCAGCGTCACCGGGTCGTTGGTGAAGTTCTCCCGGTCCTGGCATGTGCTGACGCAGTTGAAACACTTGATATCGCCGGTCGACGGGATTGAAGCCGTGCACGGCGCCACGCCATAGGTATTGGCGCAGTAGTCTATGTCCACTTCCACATAGGTCAGAGACCGCGCTTCGCTCATAGCGCGAAACCGCCCACATTCATGGTGAACTCGCGCCGCTGCGTCACGAATTCCACCACGGGCTTGATGCTGCTGCCCTTCTGCAGCCAACAATAGCCAACGTCACCCGGCCGCCGCTGCGGGCTCCAAGCGAAGAAGAAGGGGCGCGTGCGGTTGGCCGCATGTATGAACGCTTTGCCCTGAGACGTGTACCAGCTCTCGGTCAGTTGCTTGATCGCGAACGTCGTCGACAGTCCCTCCGTGGTCGTGATGCGCCCCAGGAAATGACCGCTTTCCGATTGCCCGTTGACCACGTTCACATCCATACCGTCGTTGATGGGGATATGGTCTGTGTGCGTGCCCCGCTCCAGAACGGTGAGCTTGCCGCAATAGGCAACAGCAATGCGCGGGGTGCCGAGTTGCGGAACGATTTTCAGCCTCACGCCCAGAAGCGCTTGCGGCGTCCAGCGGAAGATCTTCGGGGCATCGTTGGACAGGATGCATTCTTGTACCAGTTCCACCCATTGGGGGAGCTCAGGGCTGCCACCCACTTCCGTGTAGCCTTCGACGCTGACGGTGGCCTGGATGGTGCCCAGGTTGTGGCCGGAGATGGCGATATAGTCGATGGGATCGACGGCATTCACTGCAAACGTCAGGTATTCCGTCAACTGCGGTGATGCGGGAAGGGCCGACCAGTAGAACGGCGTGGCCGGATTGACGACGTTCGTCGCCGGGTTGTTGGGATCTTCCGTCGTCGCCGTCACGTTGCTGATGCTGGCCAGCGAGTGCCAGCCGATGATGGGTGTGTTCAAAGGGTTGGACGGCGTGGCCGATAGCACCATCGCGTGCGACAGGATGATGCTCATCTGACCACCACCTGATAGCCGTCGTTCTGCATGTCGGCCATCTTGGCGAGCAGAGCCCTAACCGCTTCGCCGCCATACCAGTCGGCCGGGTTGACGCCCTGGATGAACAGCGTGCGCTCGAACGTGCCGCCGGCACCCGAGCCGCCTTCACCGCTATCGCCGCCGCTCGATCCCACCGCCGGCGCGCCACCGCCACCGCCGTTGGCATTGGTGCTGCGGATCTTGGCGATCTGCGCGGCGCCCGTGGCCGCGATCAATGCCGCCTGCGCCCAGCCGAAGATCCCGCCCTGCGCCC
>CADEFX010000359.1 GCA_902826715.1 uncultured Hyphomicrobiales bacterium
CACTCGGTGCGGGCTATCTCGGCTTCTATCTGCCCAACATGTTTATCCAGAACCTGGTGCAACGGCGCCAGCAAGCGATCGGTCAAGCGTTTCCGGACGCACTCGATATGCTGCTGATCTGCGTCCAGGCTGGTATGTCGATCGAAGCCGCATTCGGCAAGGTGGCCAAGGAAGTCGGCAGTCAGTCGCTGGAGCTTGCAGAAGAGTTCAGCCTGACTACGGCTGAGCTCTCCTATCTGCAAGATCGGCGGCAAGCGTTCGACAACCTTGGCAAGCGTACCGGGGTTGTCACTATCAAGGCTGTTGCCACCGCTTTGATTCAAGCGGAAAGGTACGGCACGCCCATCAGCCAGGCCTTGCGCGTGATGGCTAAGGAAAGCCGCGACATGCGCATGTCTGAAGCCGAGAAAAAGGCGGCGGCTCTGCCGCCCAAGCTGACGGTGCCGATGATCGTGTTCTTCCTGCCGGTGCTGTTCATTGTCATTCTCGGCCCCGCGGCCCTGCAGGTCATGAAGATGACCTGATAAGGCCCGGGCGTTCGTGATGCGGCCGAACCATCTTCTGACGGCAGGTCACCGAAGGCGCGTGTCGTCGGCTTCATTCGGCTCGCTGAACCGGACCTTGTTACCGAACGGATCGCTCACTTCGACAACGCGCGCATCCCATGGTGCCTCCTCGAGCCCAGGCCTGTTGTAGCGATATTTTTTTGCCATCAGCTCGCGATGGAAATCCGCGATGCCGCGCATCCAAACGAAAACGGTGGAGCCCGGACTCGCATCGCCATGATGCTCGCTCAAGTGCAATCGCAAGCCCGAGCGGGAAACCTGCGTATACAGTGGGAAATCGTCTCCGAAGCGATGCTCCCAGTCGGTCTTGAAACCGAGAAAGTCGAGGTAGAACTCCTTTGCTTTCTCAATCGAGAAGATCCGCAAAATCGGGATGGCATCCGCTAGCCTGACACCGCTTTCTGCGGTGGTCGCCGAGCCTTCCTCAGCCGCAATCTTCGCGGCCAGGATATTCCAGCTATTGACCGAGAATTGCCGGGCTATCAGTTCCAGGCAGTCACTATGCGAAAGCTCGATCTGTTTCTGACCAAGCCCTTCACGCAAGGATTTGGCCATCGCTTTCGCGTCAAGAAATGTGCGCATGTTTTCGATCCTCTGCTTGAGGCGAACGAGAAGATCAGGGCTTGCGTTGCTGACCCGTTCGCCATGGAGCAAAAGGATCGCTCGTGGAAGATGATGCATTCACCTTTCCCCGAAGGGAGCAAGCAGCAGGCTGCATCGGCCATGGGCACACTAGGACGGGCTTGGCAGTGCCGTCAATGCCGGCAGCGCGTTTGGAATTACTCGAAGTCCAATGCGCGTGCGAAGAATTCGCCCCTCGTCGCGGCCTTGACGGGGTGGACGTATCTGGCTTTGCTGCCTCCAGCCATCGCGAGCAAGCCGTTACGGTCATTCGGGAGTTGTGTCATGCAGGACCGGCCAGCCAAGCTGAAGGAATATCAAGCATACATCGATGGAAAGTGGTGCGATGCCGCGTCCGGCAAGCGTCTGCAAACGTTCGATCCCTACACGGGCGAGGCGTGGGCCACGTTGCCGGAATGTGATGCGGTTGACGTGGATCGCGCCTGCAACGCGGCGCATCGCGCTTTCGAAAGCGGGCCCTGGGCGAACATGACTCAGACCGCCCGCGGCAGGGTGCTGCGTAAGATTGCCGAGAACATCGAGAAGCACGCGGAGCATCTGGCGCAGATCGAGGTCCGCGACAACGGCAAGCTGATCTCCGAGATGCAGGCGCAGACCAAGTACATGCCGGAGTGGTATTACTATTACGCTGGATTGGCGGACAAGATTCAGGGCGCCGTGGTGCCCGTGGACAAGCCGGACACCTTCACTTACATCCTGCGCGAGCCGGTCGGCGTATGCGGGTTCATCATTCCGTGGAATTCGCCGCTGCTGCTGATGTCCTGGAAGCTCGCGCCCGCGTTGGCTGCGGGCTGCACGGCCGTCATCAAGCCGTCCGAATACACATCGGCCTCGCTGATTGAATTCATCAAGCTGGTGATTGAGCCGCTCGATCTGCCGCCGGGCGTGATCAACGTTGTCACCGGCTATGGTCAGGCGGCGGGTGAGCCCATAGTCACACATCCCAAAGTGGCGAAAGTGGCATTCACCGGCGGTTCGGCAACTGGATCGCGTGTGGCTTCCCTCGCTGCCTCGAGCTTCAAGAAAATTTCACTCGAGCTTGGTGGCAAGTCACCAAACATCGTCTTCGACGACGCCGTCATGGACGACGCAGTCAATGGTGCCATCTCGGGTATCTTCGCCGCGACGGGACAAACGTGCATTGCCGGCTCGCGACTGCTCGTTCAGGAGAGTATCCACGACAAATTCCTGGAAAAGCTCATCGCAACGGCCAAGACAGCCAAGCTTGGCAACCCGATGCTGTTCGAGACGCAGGTTGGGCCTGTAACGACGCCACCCCAGTATCAGAAAATTTTGGGCTACATCGATATCGCGAAGGATGAAGGTGCCGAGTTGGTGCTCGGTGGCGGTCCTGCCGGCGCTGAGATGGGTGGCGGCAAATACTTCGTGCAGCCTACGATTTTTGCCGGCGTCAACAACAAGATGCGCATCGCCCAAGAGGAGGTCTTCGGCCCAGTGCTCTCCGTGATAAAATTCAAAGACGAAGAGGATGCTGTCCAGATTGCCAACGATGTCGTCTATGGGTTGGGATCCGGTGTATGGACGCAGTCTGTCAGGCGGGCCACAGTGATGGCGAGAAAAATCCGGGCCGGCACCGTGTGGGTGAACACCTATCGGGCCGTGAGCTTCACCATGCCGTTCG
>CADEFX010000360.1 GCA_902826715.1 uncultured Hyphomicrobiales bacterium
CGCTGCGCGGCGCGCCAGGATCTCCGACACCAGGAGCGCCAGGATCGATATGGCCACCGACACCAGTGTCAGCCGCAGCGCACCAGTGTCGCCTCCCGGCACTTGCGTGAACGTGTAGATCGCCGACGGGAGCGTTTGAGTTTCGCCCGGTATGTTCGAAACGAAGGTAATGGTCGCGCCGAACTCGCCCATGGCTTTGGCGAAACACAGGATCGTGCCGGCGAGGATGCCGGGGACGATGAGCGGCAGGGTAACGGTTAGGAACACCCATCCGCGGTGTGCTCCAAGCGTACCTGCGGCCTCCTCCAGTCGTGGATCGACCGCTTCGATCGACAGGCGTATGGCGCGCACCAGCAGCGGAAACCCCATCACACCGCAGGCCAGGGCCGCCCCCGTCCATCGGAACGAAAAGACGATACCCAGGTATTCGGCCAGGAAGCTGCCGATGATCCCGCGCCGTCCAAACAGCAGGAGCAGAATATAGCCGGTAACGACCGGCGGAAGGATCAGCGGTAGAAGGACCAGCCCATTGATGATTCCGTGTCCCCAGAAGCGATAGCGGCCCAAGACAAAGGCAACCGCGATCGCAAGCGGCAAGCCGACAAGCGTGGCGACTATTGCCACTTTGAGGCTGAGCCGAACGGCCGTCCATTCGTCGGGACTGAGCGTCAGCCAATCCATCAGCGACGGCCTGTGGGCGGCCAGTGGGAGGAGATATCGGGACGCGTCACGGCGGGAGCCACTACAGCTTGAAGACGTTAGGGGATGCCCGAAGCATCCCAGGCGATATATCTCTCTGAATATCACGTTGATGATCGCAGGGGAAAGATTTGCGCGGCCCGAAACGCTCCCGTCTACGCACATTGCTCTGGGATGGGCGCGAACCTATGCTGCTCCCACGTAACGGCGCGGAAGGAGCTCGTTAACGCTTCGGCGCAGAGGAGGATATGGGGATGAATCTGTCGGGTCAGGTGGTTCTGGTTACCGGCGCTGGGCAAGGCATAGGCAAGGCGTGCGCGTTGGCCATGGCGAAGGCCGGTGCCGATGTGGCGGCTGTGGACATCAACGGCGAGAGCGTGAAGGAAACGGCTTCGGCTATTGCCGGTCTGGGCCGGCGTAGCCTGGCACTTCGTGCCGACCTCGGCAGCGTCGCCGAGATCGATCGCATGGTCGCGGAGATGATCGCGGTTTTCGGCCGTATCGACACGCTGGTCAACAACGCGGGTGTCACACGCCGTGCTGACATCATGGATTTGACGGAGGAGGACTGGGACCGCACGCATCGCGTCAACGCTAAGGGCGTCTTCTTCTGTTTGCAGCGTGCCGCGCGTGAAATGATCCCGCGGCGCAGCGGTCGCATTATCAACATCGCGTCGATTGCCGGCAAAGGCTATGCGGGGACGTCTAATGCCATCTATGCAGCGAGCAAGGGCGCGGTCATCAGCCTGACGAAGACGGCCGCCCAGCAGCTCGGACCATACAACATCAACGTCAACGCCGTGTGTCCGGGCATTGTGCGCACGGCCATGTGGCGCGAGATCAATCGCATCAGCGCGGAGACGGAAGGCCGCAGTCCCGAGGAGGTCGAGGCGAGCAAGCTCGAAACCGTTCCGATCCGCCGGGCCAACGAGCCGGAGGACATTGCCGACATGGTCGTGTTTCTGGCGTCACCGAACTCGCGCAACGTCACGGGCCAGGCGTTCAACGTCGATGGCGGGCTTGTGCCGCACTGAGTCCATTGGCTCGGGAACCAAACGGCGCGATTTCGCCTTTCTGAAGCGTTCCGCGCTGTGCGACTGTCGGGTGCATATGTGCCTACATGAGGTCACGTGAAATGGACCCGTTTCTCAAGCGTCGCGTTGGCCGCACGGCCTTTGAAGTCACGCAGCTTGGCATGGGCGGTGCCAGCCTTGGCGACGCGCGCGAGGTCTATCCCGAGCAGCAGGCAGAGGCGACTCTCGAAGCTGCTCATGCCGGGGGCATCGGCTATTTCGATACGTCGCCTTGGTATGGCAACGGCAAGAGCGAGCTGCGCTTCGGCCGCGTGTTGAGAACTAAGCCACGCGACAGTTTCGTTCTATCGACGAAAATTGGCCGCGTGTACTTCCGGCCCTCCGATGCGGCCACCTACAGTCACCCGCGCTGGGTTGGCGGACTGCCGTTCGATCTGCGCTTCGACTATACCCGCGACGGCGTCTTTAAAAGCTACGAGCAGAGCCTCATCCGCCTGGGTATCAATACGATCGATGCACTTCTGATCCATGATCTCGACCCGCGTCACCAGAAATCGGAGGAGGGCGTGGCGGCGGCCCTGAAGCAACTCGACTCCGGTGGTGGTTATCGCGCGTTGGCCGAACTCAAGGAGCGCGGTGAAATCAAGGCGATCGGCGCCGGCGTCAATCATGTTGGCATGATCCCGCGCTTCTTGGAGCGGTTCGAGATCGATTTCTTCCTCGTGGCGATGCCTTACACACTGCTTGAGCAGGAGGCCCTCGACGGCGAGTTGCAGCTTTGCGAGGCGCGCGGTGTATCGGTCGTCATTGGTGCTCCGTTCGCGTCGGGCATCCTGGCCCGTGGGCCGACGGCGGGTGCGCTCTATCGCTATGCGCCGGCCGAGCCTGATGTCCTTCTAAAGGCACAACGCATCGCTGCGGTCTGCGCGCGCCATGACGTTCCGCTGGCCGCCGCCGCTTTGCAGTTTCCTTTCGGCCATCCCATTGTCGTGTCCATTATTCCTG
>CADEFX010000361.1 GCA_902826715.1 uncultured Hyphomicrobiales bacterium
GGCGGGGGCCAGGAGGGCGTCAGTGACCTCGTCGGCGTCGGCGGGCTTGGCGAGATAGTCGACCGCGCCGAGCTTCACCGCCGACCCGGCCGTGGCGATGTTGCCGTAGCCGGTGAGCACGATGGTGCGCGCGTCGGGCTTCAGGCGGGCGAGCTCGGCGATGAGCTCGAGGCCGTTGCCGTCCTCCAGGCGCATATCGATGACGGCGAACGCGGGCGCCTTCTGACGGATCAGCTCAAGCCCTTCGGCGATCGACTGTCCCATCCGCACCTGGAACCCGCGCAGTTCCATTGCACGGCCAATGCGCTGCAGAAACGCTTTGTCGTCATCGACGATGACAAGGGAGCGGTCCGCCGGCAGCTCATCTTGCCGGAATGAAAGATCTTCGTTTTCGTCTTTGTTTTCCATGGCGCGCATTATACCTCCCTTCCAGACCCCGCGCCAAGCCGCACATCACCTATTCCGCGGCCGCCTGCGGTGTTGAAACAAAGGAAAAACTCATTGCCGGCTTGAATTCGAACGTCTCGCGTAGCCACGTTACGCGCACGAGGGCGCCGTGCAACGGTGCTGCCCGGTTCTCGAGGGCTAGCCTGGCCCCGGAGCGCTCCAGGAGGGTTTTGGCAATAAAAAACCCGAGACCCAGCCCCGACGCTTCCCCGTCATAGTCCGTGGGCGGCTCGATGGACGACCGCGTCGTCACATAAGGATCGCCGAGCGTATCCATGATTTCGGCGGAGAAGCCCGGGCCGTCGTCGGCGATCAAGATAGTGACCTCGCGTTCGGACCATCGTGCGGTGATCTGCACCCGCTCACGCGCAAAATCCACGGCGTTCTCGATCAGATTGCCGAGCCCATAAATGAGCCCCGGCCGGCGCTGCCCGATCGGTTCGAGCAGTGCTCCGCCCTCCGTGCCTTCCAAGGCGCGAGAGTCGATCTCGACGGCTGCCGAGAGCGTGCGATAGGGCGCGGCGGCCTCCTGGACGAGCTGCGTCACGGGCAGGCTCGCGTGGTGGGGGTCTTCCTCACTGGGCCGCCGCGTGAGCTTGCGCAGAATTTCGCGACACCGTTCCGCTTGGCTGCGCAGCAGCGCGATGTCCTCCTGGATCGCCGGGATGGCACGCGTGTCGCGCTCGAGCTCCTTCGTCACCAGCGAGATCGTCGCGAGCGGCGTCCCAAGCTCATGGGCGGCAGCCGCGGCGAGCCCGTCGAGCGCATGCAGCTTTTGTTCGCGCGCCAGCACGTGCTCGGTGGCGGACAGCGCCGCCGACATCTGCCGCGATTCCTTGGATAGCCGTGCCGCATAGAGCGCCAGAAAAATCATCCCCGCCACAACTGAAGCCATCATGCCGAGCTTGTAGACACGCGGCAGGGCGAAGCTTTCCTCAAGCGGCCATGGCAGCGGCAGATGCCACTCGACCAGTACGGCCGCCGCAACCACCGCCAGCACGCCGAGGATGATGGTGTTGCGGGCCGGCAAGGTCGCGGCCGAAACAGTTACTGGCGCCACGATCAGGAACGTGAAGGGGTTCTCGATCCCGCCGGTGAGATAGAGGAGCGCCGCCAGCTCGGCGATGTCCCAGGCCAGCAGAGTCGTCGCGAACGTTGGGCTCAGGCGGTAGCGCGCCGGATAAAGAATGCGCAGAAAGACGTTGACCCAGGCCGAGATGGCGATCAGCGCCAGACACAGTCCGATTGGGAAGGGAAACCCCAGTCCCCAGTAGACACCGATCACGGTCAGCAGCTGCCCGACGACGCCGAACCACCTGAGCCGCACGATCGTCTGCATGCGCAGCCGGCTTTCGTGCATGCCTGTGAGCAGGCGTTCGACGCCGAGGTTCCCTGCCCGTTCCTGGGCGAACACCATGTCAATCGTCCCGCACGGCTGGAGCTGCTGTGTCAGCTCCTTTTAGTCCAAGTTGGCGGTCACACCTAGCGTCGGAAACCCGCGAACGTTCCCGTTGCATGCGCCTGTTAGTGTGGTCTTAACCCTGAGAACCGAAACTGGAGGTCCAGCGTTGTTGTACCAGTCGAGTGAGAGTGGGTCATGTCCGTGTTGCGCGTGCTTGTCGTGCCTTTGGCGTCCCCGCGAGCTGCTCGGGCCGCCATGACTGGACTCGCCCTCCTTGCAGGTGGTTGCGCCTCGCAGCAATCCGGCATTCAGACTGCCGGGGTGGCAGATGGCACCGTGCCGTCGACCAGCGCCAACACCCGCCCCGACAACGGCGACCAGCCGTGGAGCCCGAACTACGGATGGCAGCCCCGCACGCCTGGGTTCGCGCCGTCCAACGCGACAAGCCCGGCCGATCGGGTTGCCGGCACGACACGCTATGCCACCACGGACCCGGACACCGTCATCCGCCATGCCGTGGCCGCGCACGAGATGCGGCGGCAATAACAGGCCCGTTTGCCCTAGAAGAATGCCTGCAATCCGGTCTGGGCGCGCCCCAGGATCAGCGCATGCACGTCATGCGTGCCCTCGTAGGTGTTGACCGTCTCGAGGTTCGCGGCGTGACGCATCACGTGATACTCGATCTGGATGCCGTTGCCGCCGTGCATGTCTCGGGCCACGCGCGCGATATCAAGAGCCTTTCCGCAATTGTTGCGCTTGACGATCGAGATCATTTCCGGGGCCATCTTTCCTTCGTCGAACAGGCGGCCGACGCGCAACGCGCCCTGTAGGCCAAGCGCAATATCTGTCTGCATGTCGGCGAGCTTCTT
>CADEFX010000362.1 GCA_902826715.1 uncultured Hyphomicrobiales bacterium
TCGGACCATGTATTGATAATGCCGATGACGGGCTTGCCCGCAAACTCTTCCGCCGCGTAGCCGATCTGGTTCATGCGCGAGCGATGGCCGAACGACCTCAGATCGTCAGGCGCGAACCAACGTGCGGAACGCAGATCGGTTGGAGTTTTGCGAGGAGGCATTGGGTGGTTCTCTCTTTTGCGTCGTCGAAACGAGTAGGAGCGGTAATGGATGGTCGTGGCAGTTTTCAGCGGCTGGCGTGCCGTGACCGGCTTCAGTCAACCACAATTGCAAGTCATGCCGCAGCTCCACGCGCGGTCAAACGAAGAAGCGCCGGAACCAGGCGAGGGTCTCGTTTGGCCTGTGCTCGTTGACGTAGTGACCGGAATCAAGCCCTTCGCCGACGATATCCGTGGCGAATGTCCGCCAGATTCCGATCACATCGGTGAATACGCCCTCCGTGTGACTCTTGGCGCCCCACAGCAGCAGGACGGGGCAGGCGATCATGAGGCCGCGATCGCGGGAGGCGCGATCGAGCTCCAGGTCGACGGTCGCTGTCGCCCGGTAGTCGGCACATGAGCCCTTGATGGTTTTGGCATTGAAGCAGCGCACATACTCCGCTAGCGCTTCTGGATCGAAGATCGACATGCCGATGCCTTTCTTGGAGATCTTTTTCTCCATGAAGACCTCGGGCGGAATGGCGCCCATCATCAATTCGGGTAGGCCGTTGTCGAGCGGCATCAGCGCCCAGTGCCAGGAGTCGAGCGCCCACTTCCGCGACGTGTTCTCCCAGATATGCAGCGTCGGCAGAATGTCGAGCAGGGCGACCTTCTGCACTTTCTCCGGATGATCGAGCGCCATGCGATGCGCGACCCTGGCGCCCCGGTCATGGCCGGCCACGAAGAACCGCTCATATCCGAGCCGGCGCATGACCTTGACCTGATCCTGCGCCATAGCGCGGAACGAGTAATTGGAGCATGTCGCATCTGGTTCCGGCGCCGAGCTGTCTCCATATCCGCGCAGATCCGTCGCCACGACGTGGTAATCCCGCGCCAGCTCGTTGGCGATCTTGCCCCAGCTCGCATGGGTCATCGGATTGCCGTGCAACAGCAGGAGCGGCGGCCCGGACCCGCCGTGGCGCAAATGAATGCGGGCCTCGCCCGCCTCGATGTCGGTCCTCGTGAAGCCTTCGAACATCTGCTCATCCTCACTCGCGGCGCTGCGGTGAACCTAGCTTGTCCTCCGCGGGGACCAGCCATAGGCCTTCGCGCACGCACCGCCCATCAGCATCGCCCGCTCGCTGTCGCTCAGGCGATCTGTCTTGAGGAAAGGTTGGACCGCCTGCTCATAGTTGACGACCGCGAAGGCGCGGGTCCAGTCCGTGCCCCACAGACAACGATCGAGCCCCCAGGCATCGAACACGCGCGCGAGCGGGTCCCAGATGTCCGCAAACGGATACGGCTCGCGCGACAATGTGCAGGCACCGCTGACCTTGATCACCGCGTTCGGGCGCTTGGCAAGCTCCAGCGCTTTCGGCAGGTCGGCCCAGGGCTGCGGCGGGGCGGGCGGCACGCGCGGCTGCATGATGGCCAGGTGGTCGATGATGAACCGCGTGTCGGGGTGGCGGTCGATCAGCGCCATGCCGGCATCCACGTTGCCCCAGCACAGCATGTTGACCGGGAAGTCGTAGCGAACGGCCGCGCGCATGATGCGATCGAGACCCGGGTCGCTCGGGTCGCGTTTCGCCTCCTTCGTCATCATGATGCGAATGCCGACCGTGCCCGGCGTCTTCTTCCAGTCGGCGATGACATCGGCAACCGCCGGATCGTCGGGGTTGACCGGCTTGACGAGCGCGAGCCGGCCTGGATGGGCCTGTTGCGCCTCGATCGCATAGCTGGCGTCGTACTGGTACAGGGAAAACGCGGAGATGAAGATGGCGCCGTCCACGCCGACCTTGTCCATCGCCGCCACCATCTCATCACCCGTCACGTGGTCGGGCCAGTTCGGCACACTGTGCCAGGGCCGCTTGGGCGTGTTCGCCTCATAGGCGTGGACCTGGGAATCGATGATCGGCATCGGCGAGGCTCCTATGTGCTCCGGACGTCTTGGTATCGCAGCAGGTCACGTCCGCCATGTCGAGAGCTTTGAACAGAGACGGTTCAGAGCGCGCCCGATCAAATCATGTCGCGGGAAATGATGGTTGAGGGTCGGCTGCGCTAAGGTCTGTCTGTAGCAGACCGTACCATATCGCGTTTGCGAAGGATTGGTCTTCCCGCCGGAGGTGGCTCGTGGGCAAGTCCCCGCCGCTAAGCCATCACTGGCCAACGGGGTCCGCAGATGCCACGATGGGGCGACCTGCTGTAGGCAACCGAAGCGCACAGGAGATCGCGCGGTCGGCCGGAGCGCGGACGATGAACGACGCAGCGTCCTACACGCAGATCTCAACCGCATCGCTCTCGACAGCAAGGCGCCGGCTTGTCCTTCTCAGCGGCATGCTCACGGTGACGCTCTACTTCACGACGATCATGGTCGTGACCTCTATCATGCCCCAGATCCAGGGTGCCATGTCTGCCACCACCGACGAAGTGTCGTGGGTCGTCACATTCAACCTTCTCGCCACGGCCATCGCCACGCCTATGACGGGCTGGCTCGTCACCCGCTTCGGCCGCAAGCGTACGATGTGCGTCTGCATCGCCGGGTTCGGAATCTCGACACTGATGTGCGGGCTGTCGCAG
>CADEFX010000363.1 GCA_902826715.1 uncultured Hyphomicrobiales bacterium
TGGCTCGACGTCACTCGTTCCCGCGCATGCTTGGGAATGACTGTCACGGCAGCGTGTTGTTCTTCGTCCCGCTGATTCTCCTCTGTCCCCCCTCGTTCCCGCGCATCCTTCTGCGCCGCCACCTCCGCCATCAGCTTACTGGCCGTCGCTTCATCTGTCGCGCCCTTGGCATTGCCACTCCCCTTCGAGGCCGCATTCCGCCGCGCCTGCTTCTCCTGCAGCTCCGTAATGACCTGCCGCCGCGCCTCGTCGATCTCGATCAGCTCAGCCGAGAACTTCACGTCGCCACCCGGCTCGATCCCGCGCCTGCGCAGGCCGGCGTCAAACGCCCCCGCGTTCTCCCGAATCCATCTGATGTCGAACACGACGGGCCTCTCTCACCACGAAACGGCGATCTGAAACGCAACCTCTCCCTTAACGTCATCCCAGCCCCGCATGCGTCCGCGCGGAGCGCGGCTCCGCCGCGACGCACGCGGAATTGGGCCGGGACCCAGACAAGCATCCACTTGCTCCGAGTGAACTGCGAGGCGACTGGGTCCCCGCCTACGCGGGGATGACGCCCAGGGTGGGGCGACGGCGGGACCATAGGAGCGACGCCCACAGGCGTCCAGCATCATCCCTCCACTATGGTCGAGTTTGGATGCCACTCAAACCGCAGGGCCTTACACTGCGGACTTGCATGCGGTCGTGAGCGGCTCCGGTGTTTGTGGCCCCTGGATCCCGGCTCGCGGTCGCTTACGCTCCCTTGGCCGGGATGACAAATTTGGCACTCGGCCGCCGCAAACCTCCGTTGTCATCCCGGGCAAGCGCGGGCCAAGGCTTCCATTGGCTCGCGAAGCACCAATCCCCGCGCGCGACCCGGGACCCAGTGTTCAATGCGGCAGCCAACCTCGCCTGTCGCGACTTAGTCACCAATCTCCAGCCACAAATCGCGCCACTGCGGATTAGCCTGCTCGATGAGCTGAAGTTTCCATGCCCGCCGCCAACGCTTGATGGTCTTCTCGCGCGCGATCGCGGCTTCCACGTCACCGTGCTCCTCGAAGTACACGAGATGCTTCACGCCATAGCGTTTGGTGAAGCCGGGCAACAATCCCTCGCGATGCACCATGACCCGCGCGTAGAGATCATTGGTGACACCGACGTACAATGTACCGTTACGGTCAGACGCCAGAATGTATATCCAATAGACATACTCGCGCAGCATGCTGTGGCCCTGGGTCCCGGGTCTCGCTATCGCTCGCCCGGGATGACAAGAATATTTGAGGCGCACCCATGCTCACTCACGCTGTCATCCCAGGCAAGCGCGACCGGGCTTGCGGTCGTGACAAGCAACGGCCCACCGCAATACCTGTGCTGTCATCCCGGGCAAGCGCGGGCCAAAGCTTCTATTGGCTGGCAAAGCGCTAATTCCCGCACGCGACCCGAGACCCAGAGTCACGCGCGGCAGCCAACCGAGGCAGTGTCCGCCCTAACCCGTCGCCCCATCCTTCCCCACCCGTGCCTTGTCCATCCGGTCGACGATCCAGATGGAGGCCTCGTACAGCAGCACGGTCGGCAGCATCATGGCCAGCATGCTGAACGGATCGGGCGGCGACAGCACGGCCGACGCCCCCGTGATGCCGACGATGGCATAGCGCCGCGCACTACGCAGCGCGTCCGCCGTCAGGATGCCGGCGCGCGCCAGCAGCGTCAGGACCACCGGAAGCTGGAAGATCATCCCGAAGCCCAGCATAAGGCTCATGATGAGCGACAGATATTCCGACACCTTCGGCAGCAGCTCGATGGCCGCATGGCCGTTCCCGGCCGCCTGCGGCGTCATCTCCACCGAGAAGCGGATCAGCATGGGCATGACGGCGAAGTACACGACCATCGCCCCGACGAAGAACAGCACCGGCGTGGCGATCAGGTATGGCCGGAAGGCCGCGCGCTCGTTCCTGTAGAGGCCCGGCGCCACGAACTTGTAGATCTGGTTCGCGACCACCGGAAACGACAGGAACGCGGCGCCGAACACCGCCAGCTTGATGTTGGTGTAGAGCTGTTCGAGGAAATGAGTGGCGATCAGCTTGGCCTTGTCCTCGCCCACAACGCGCACGAATGGCCAGACCAGAACGTTGTAGATCGGCCGCGCAAACACGAAACACACGACGAACATGCCGAAGAACGCGAGCAGCGAGTAGATCAGCCGTTGCCGAAGCTCGATCAGATGGTCGAGCAGCGGCGCCTTCGACGCCTCGATATCGTCATGGCCTTCGCGCGGGACGCTCTCCTGCATCGCCCTCAGGCTCCGGTTTTGTGCTCGATGCGCGGGCTGCTGTCGCCTGGCGTGTCCGCGGTGGCCGTCGCTTCCTCGCGATGCGGCTCGGCGCCATTCAGCGGATCGGCTTGGGTCTCGGGGCTCGGCAGCGGCAATCCGTCTGCATCATGCGCATGGGGATCCGTGGGCTTGTCCAGCAACGCCGTATCGGTCGCAGCCTCGACGTCGGCCTTCGCCGCATCGAGCTCGGTCGTCACGCTGCGCTCGGCCTCGCGCATGGAGGCTTCCGCCTCCGCGCCCATGTTCTCAACGTCCTTCTTGAGCTGGTCCAGTTCGCTCTCGCGGATCGCCTCATCGAACTGCGCACGAAAGTCCGCC
>CADEFX010000364.1 GCA_902826715.1 uncultured Hyphomicrobiales bacterium
CATCGCACCTTCAGGCGGTGGCGGCCGTCTCTTTCGCCTTGATGCTGTCGAGTGCCTTCTCGACGGCATCGAACACGAGCAGCGTCGACGCATGCCGCGCCCGCACCTCGCGGACCGGCTCAAGCACGGCGAGATCGGCCCAGCGCCCGTTAGGAGGGCTTCCGTTCTCCTTGAGCATGCGCCGCATTTCCCCCGCCACACGCCGCAGTTCGTCTTCAGGCGTGCCGACGATGTTGTGCTCCATGATCGACGCCGAGGCTTGGCCAAGGAGGCAGGCCTTGACCGTTTGAGCGTAGTCCGTAACGCGACCGTCACGCACCTTCAGATCGACAACCACGGTGGAACCGCACAGCTTGGAGTGCGCCGATGCCGTGGCGTCGGCCTCGGCAAGCCGCCGCGCCGGACCAATGCCGGCCGCCAGCTCCATGATGCGGGCATTGTAGATCTCGCTCAGATCCGTCATCGGCTCCTGCGGCCTCTTGCCTTCCCTTGCACGGGCGGCCCCGACATACTATACGCCCGGCACGCGCCTGTTGTAGTCGCTTGCAGCCGTTGGCAGCTACAAACTGATATTGCGTGCCGATCCGGCCTTTGCAAGGCCGCCGCATCGCCAGCGTCGATGACGGCGAGCCAGGTTGAACCACGGAAACACCATGGATCAAACGCTAAAAAAGACTTCCGCCCTGCCTGACGGCGGACGCCGTCCGATCCGGCGCCCGTCGCGTGCCGAGGCTGAGGAAGCGGTGCGCACGCTCCTGGCCTGGGCCGGAGACGACCCGGAGCGCGAAGGCCTTCAGGACACGCCAAGACGTGTTGCAGCCGCAGACGAGGAATATTTTTCGGGATATGGCAACGACGCGGTCGACGTCCTGTCACGAACCTTTGAGGACGTGGCCGGCTACGACGACATGGTCATGCTGCGCGACATCCGTGTTGAAAGCCATTGCGAGCATCACATCGCGCCTTTCATTGGTGTCGCGCATATCGCCTACTTGCCGGCGAACCGTGTTGTCGGCCTGTCCAAACTGGCCCGCGCCGTCGACATCTTCGCCAAACGCCTGCAGACGCAGGAGTCGCTGACGGCACAAGTTGCAGATGCGATCGAACAGGCGTTGGCACCACGCGGCGTGGCGGTGCTGATCGAGGCCGAGCACCAATGCATGTCGACCCGCGGCATTCACAAGCCGGGTGTGTCGACCATCACGACCCGGTTCAGCGGCGTGTTCGAGCAGGACTCGAGCTATCGCGATCGCTTCCTGCAAATGGTGCACGCTGAACGCCGGGGGTAGCCGCGACGCAATCCTCCGCTCTCTCTCGACATCTTGGAGCCACACCATGGCCGGGACCGCCGCCCAGCCCTTCGCCCAACGCGGAACGCCTGCCGAAATCGAGGCGGGCCCGACGTTCATGCCGAAATTCGATGCGGCAGGATTGATTCCGGCCGTCGCCACCGATGCCGATACCGGCGCCGTGCTGATGTTCGCTTGGATGAATGCAGAAGCTCTCCAGCGCACGCTGGAGACCGCCGAGGCGCATTTCTTCAGCCGCTCGCGCGGGCGGCTGTGGCGCAAAGGCGAAGAAAGCGGAAACACGATGAGCGTCGCCGAGGTGCGTACCGACTGCGACCAGGATGCCATCTGGCTGCGCGTCCGCCTGCAGGGCCAAGGCGCCGCGTGCCACACCGGCCAACTTAGTTGCTTCTACCGCCGTGTACCACTGGGGAGCGCCTCGGGGCCGCTGGAGCCCGCCCGCGGCTGATGGAGGGTCACGACAAAGTGACGGTGGCAAAAGGGCTTCATGCCGGTTGACCATAGGTAGCGCAAACTTAATTCCATAGCGCTACAATTCGCTCAAAGTCGAAAGACCAAGCGGCTGCAAGCCCTTCTCGCGCCTGCGAAGGCGGAAGGGTGGGATGCCTATGGGGTCTACAAGATGGCGCATGGAAAGATCGGTCTTGCGTTGGGCGGGGGAGCCGCACGCGGCTGGGCCCACATTGGGGTGCTGCGGGCCCTGATACAGTCCGGCATCGTGCCCGACATCGTCGCCGGCACGTCAATTGGGGCCGTGGTCGGCGGGTGCTACGCCGCAGGACGGCTGGACGAACTCGAGGGCTTCGCGCGCGATCTGACGCGGCGCAAGGTCTTCGGCTACCTCGATTTCAACCTCACGGGCTCGGGCCTGATTACTGGCCAGCGGCTGGTCAATCGCCTGGACGGCCATTTGCGCGATATGCACATCGAGGAGCTTGGTACGCGGTTCGTGGCCGTCGCGACCGAGATCGGGACCGGCCATGAAGTATGGCTCTCGCGCGGCCGCCTGGTCGATGCCATGCGTGCCTCTTATGCACTGCCCGGCATCTTCAAGCCCATGAACATCAATAGCCGCTGGCTGTTCGACGGAGCAATGGTCAATCCCGTGCCGGTGTCGGTATGCCGCGCACTCGGCGCCCGCTACGTCATTGCCGTCAATCTGAATGCGGATCTTGGCGGGCGCGGCACGGTCATCGCAGATGCCGGAGCGGTGCCGGAGTCGGCCGAGCAGGCCGCTGTGAACGGCTCGTTGAAGGGTAAGAACGGGCGTGCGGCGCGCAAGCTGCTGCAGCGCCAAATCT
>CADEFX010000365.1 GCA_902826715.1 uncultured Hyphomicrobiales bacterium
CTGCATTGACGATCCATCGCTCCTACTGCCCCCTCTCCCCGTCCTTACGGGGAGAGGGTTGGGGTGAGGGGCAGCCGCACACTCGGAGCAAGACCCTGCCCCTCACCCTAACCCTCTCCCCATGCTGAAGAAGCATGGGGAGAGGGGATTTAAGTCGGCCAAGTTCGGTGCACCGCTTTCCGGCGACACGCGAGCATCAATGCAAGGGCGACTCCCCCCTACCCCAAACCCACCTCATGCCGCGGCCGCCCCCAATCCGCCGCCGCCGCAACGCACCGCTCCACATCCTCCTCCACCATCAGCCGCGCAGCGACGAGCTTCTTCGCCGCCTCGCCGATGGCCTCCTGATACGCCGCCTTGCACGGATAGCGCTCGGTGATCGCGGCGCGCGGATCGCCCGTCTGCTTGCGCTCCTCGGCCGTTTCGGAGAACGGAATGGTGCTGCCGGAGAACTCGAACATCGCCCCGTGGCCGAAGCCGCGCGCGCGCAGATTCCAGCCGGTGTAGGTGGCGAGCGGCGCCTCCACCATGGGCGCGCGCACGCCGGCCTTGTCGTTGCCGTCGCCGTCGGCCGCCGGGATCAGGATGGTGTAGCTCTGGCCCGTGCGCTTGGGCGGCTCGGCGAGCACGCCCTTCTCGAAGTCGGGCCCGAAGTCGAGCCGCTCCAGCGGACTCGGGCCCCGCGGCGTCGCCACCGCCGGGATCGGCGGAAACTTGGCGCGATATTCCTCGCCAGAGACGAGCGTGCCATCGGAGCGGCGCGGGATGCGGCTTTCGGGCGGCGCCTCGCCTTTCGACGCCCACGCGTCCATGGCATCGAGCATGCCGCGAAACAGCATCGACGTCCAAACCACGTTGATGACGTTCTGGCACACGCCGCGCGTCGCCTTCTTCAAGAGCGGATCGGCGAAATGCTGCGAGCTCGACCACAGGAACACGCGCACGTTCTCGGGCTGCGCCAAGTCGTTGCCGCGCGTGTCGGTGTGCACCAGCGAGCCGTGCCGCTGCCAATACTCCGTCGCCGTCTGCGTATGCAGGATCAGCGGATCGGTCTCGGGCCGCTTGCAGATCGCATCCGTCTTCTTGGTGATGTGATCGGTCGACTGCGCATACGAGAACGGGAAGCGATCGGCCGGATTCTCGTGGTCCTCGTACTCCTGGCCCGCCGCGACGATAACGTTGGCGAAGCGATGGTTCATCCACATGAGCCCGCCGCCCGAGACGTGCGGCAGCAGGCCGTCGAACACCTTGGCACCGCCCGCATCGGCATTGAAACCGCGATGGATGAAATCGCGGATGCAGCGTCCCGTCTGCGAACGCCCCCAGCCGTAGGCCTTCTCCAGCGTCCGGCCCACGGGGTTGGGCTTGCCGGCGCTGTCCGGTTTGCCCGAGCGCAGATAGCTCACGAAGTCGCGCACCGCGACGTGGCCGAGCCCCAGCACCAGCGGGGCCTTGCCTTCGTACACCAGCTCGTAGATCCAGCCCGGCTCGAAGCCCGTCGGAATATGAATGTGCACGTCCGACGCAATGACCGAGAACTCGGCGCCCTGGTTGTCGAGCCCCGTGCCGCCTTCCACGCGCGCGAACATCCACTGGTCGTGCGGCACCGGAATGCGCGCGTCACCCGCATAGCGCCGCCGCGTCAGGCTCGCCTTGCGCGTGTCGAGCGACACCGTGGGATGGCTGCGCGTCGAGGCGCGGCTCGACAGCGGCATGGTCGTGATGCCGTGCTCGTTGGCGATGTACTCGACCCGCACTTGGCCCGTCACCGGCTTGCCGTTGTCCATCGCCACCGGCACGTCGAGCAGGAAGCGATGATCGCCCGCCAGCAGGTCCGCCTGCCAGCCGGCCCACGCCAGCGTATAGCCGCGCCGCAGCATGAAGCCGTTGCCGGCATGCGCTGCCGTGCGCGGATCGTTGGAGCCCACCGCATCGTTGAAGAATTGCAGGCAGCGGATGTTGCCGCGATTGCCCCAGTCGAAGAACAGCCGGCCGTTGCCCTTCGCGGCTTCTACCGGGCGCAGAATGGAGATGTCGGTCGAGAACCGCACCAGCCCGTTGGGATCTACCGGCGCCTTGTCGAGATCGGTAATGCCTGCCTGCGCCGCCGCCTTGGGATCGACCGCGAAATGCGCGCGGCCCTTCAACCGCTCATACGCCCCCGCCGCGCCAAACGCCTGCCCGCCCGCAAACGCGAAGCGCTCCGTAATCTCGATCTCGATGCGGTTTGTCATACTCAGTCCCTCGACGCTGCAATGGGTGGGCAATGATATCCCGAACCCGCGTCCCAACATAAGGCGTCATCCTCGGACTTGGTGCGAGGACCCAGCCATCCGCAAACGTCGCACTCAGTTGGAGGCGGGCGGCAAGGCATAATTGCACAACTCGCGATCTCGACGCGGTTGGTCATGGGCTAAGCCCGATGTTAAGTTGTGCCGCTCATCGCCTTAGATGTCCGCGGTGATTATGTGCATGATTGCAGCAAAGGTCGGATCGGCAGCCTTCCCACCGCCGGCCGATCCTCCAGCGTTTTGCCGCTTGCAGGGAGTGAGGCGCGCCGATGGCCCACGTTACTGTCTTGAACGGTCCCAACC
>CADEFX010000366.1 GCA_902826715.1 uncultured Hyphomicrobiales bacterium
GGGTTTTTAAGGGTCGGGACATCGAGTGATGCCTTCTCCACCGCGGCATAGCCCGACAAAATAGTGCTTTGGTCTTTGGTTACGATTGTCGGGCCGATCGTCCTCGGCGTGGTAATCGCCTACATGCTCGTGGTCACCTACCGCCGCCGTGACCTGAGCCCGGACTTCCCTCCAATGAGGAGGAGAGTCCTGAGTTGATGTGAGCCGCTCCCCAACGCGCCCTGGAGCACAAGCATCCATCAACAATGACGGCCGGGCAGTTGCCACGGCGCTAAGGGATCTAGGTCGTGAACCATAAATTGTTGCGCCGCAACAGTATTGGCAGTTTTACGGGTAGTGCGGACGCCACTTGACCACGCCCTGAATACGCACTTTTGACCCTGGCTGTGTAAAAAGGTCGGCCCGGCTATGATTCCCCTCGTGATTCTGCGGGGGTGATCATGAAGCGGTTCGTCGAGGGTGCGGATCGGAGCCAGTCAAGCTTCTGCCAGAGTGCCTCGATGATTGGATCGAGCAGGACAATCCGGTTCGCGCGATTGATGCGTTCGTCGACGCGCTGGGTCTCGCTGACCTCGGGTTTGATGGTGTCGAGCCGGCAGCGACCGGTCGTCCCGCCTTCCACCCTTCGGTCCTCTTGAAGCTCTACATCTACGGCTATCTCAACCGCGTGCAGTCGAGCCGCCAGCTCGAGCGCGAGGCCGGACGCAATTTGGAGCGGCTTCCCCGAGCGCAATCCGCAAAGCCGAAACGACGGCATTTCCCTTGTCTGTGAATCGGCCAGCGCCTGACACGTCGATCGGCGCCGAAACCTGACCCCCGCATTGCCTCATCAAAAATGTTACCGGAGAACTGACCGTCAGACGTGGGGCGGCGATACCGAATCGGATCGGTGTCGCCGATGGCGGGACAGATCAGCATGGGTGCGCGGCGCGAGATCAAATCGGCGGTGGCGGAACGCTACCGGGTGGCGGGGCGGGCGGAGAAGGGGCGGATTCTCGACGAGATGTGCCAGGTGACTGGCTGGCATCGCAAGCACGCGGTGCGCGCGCTGGCCAACCGGCCGGCGGGCCCATCTAAGGCGCGACAGCGGCGCACGTCTACCTACGACGTTGTCGTCAAGGACGCGCTGACGGCGTTGTGGGAGGCATCGGACCGGATCTGCGGCAAGCGTCTGAAGGTCATGATCCCGATTTTGCTGCCGGTACTGGAACGGCACGGGCGGCTGCAGCTCGGTGCAGCCGATCGTGTGCTGGTGCTGGCAGTCAGCGCGGCAACGATCGACCGACTTCTGGCCGACACCAAGATCGCGGCGGCAGGCGGCAAGCGCCGTCGCGTGGGCTTCTATTCCGCCATTCGGCGCGAAGTCCCGATCCGCACATTCAACGACTGGGCCGATCCGCCACCGGGCTTCTGCGAGATCGACATGGTTGCTCACGGTGGCACGAGCGTCGCGGGGTCGTTCATCCAAACTCTGACGCTGGTGGATGTGGCGACGGGCTGGACGGAGTGCCTGCCCTTGGTGACGCGCGAGGGCAACCTCGTCGTCGAGGCGATCAAACGGGCGCAGAGCCTGTTTCCCTGGATCATTCTCGGCGCCGACTTCGACAATGACAGCGCGTTCATGAACGACATCGTCGTTCCCTGGTGCCGCGCACAGAAGATCGAAGTGACGCGGTCGCGCGCCTACAAGAAGAACGATCAGGCCTTCGTCGAGCAGAAGAACGGTGCGGTGGTGCGGCGGCTAATGGGCTATGGCCGCTTCGACGGCATCGAGACGGCGCAGGTGATGGCGCGACTTTACGCGGCTGCACGGCTGCACGTGAACTTCTTCCAGCCGTCATTCAAATTGAAGGAGAAAAGGCGTGAAGGCGCGAAGGTGATCAAGCGCTATCACGCTCCTGCAACGCCGTACGAGCGGGCGCTGTCGCACCGGCACGTGTCGAGAAAGATCAAGCAGCGGTTGCGCGCGCAGTATCGCACGCTCGATCCGGTGGTGCTGCTCTCAGAGATCCGCGCGACTCAAGAAGAACTCGGTCGGCGGATCGATCGGCGCGGCCTCGCCGCCGCGTCACAAATGCAATTGCCGATATCCAACGCCACCGATTTTGCGCAGACGCTCGGCATGTCGATCGAAGCCGGCGAGCCGCGCGGCACGCACCGACGCACCAAGGGAAAATACAAGACGCGGGTCCGGATGCCCTCGAAGCTCGATCCACATCTGACAACGATCGAAGACTGGCTCGCGGCCGAGCCGCAGCTCACGGCCCTTGCGATCGTCGGAAGGCTTGCACAGCGCGACGCCGATCAGTTCGGACCAAAGCAGCATTCGATCGTGCAGCGGCTCCTGAAGGCGCTCCGCAGAAAGGCGGCGGAGCGGATCATCGCCGCCAAGACCACCGGCGCGCCCGAGGTCCGAAAGTCGTACGCCGGTCCTGGCAAGACTGCGGTCGGGCTGCGCCCTCCCTCCGTCCTGTCAGGACCGGCAAATCGCGACGTGACTCGCAATCCATCAGCGCACGCAGAACGACGGCTCCGGTAACATTCCTCCGTGAGGCAATACGCGGGGTCAGGTTTCGGCGCCGAT
>CADEFX010000367.1 GCA_902826715.1 uncultured Hyphomicrobiales bacterium
CAAACCGTCGAGGGCGAAGCTGGCATGACCGTCATGGAGACAGCCAAGAAGCATCTCGTCGACGGCATCGAGGCCGAATGCGGTGGCGCTTGCGCCTGCGCGACCTGCCATGTGTATGTTGATGATGCCTGGCGCGAGCGCGTCGGGCCACCGGCCGAGATGGAAGAGGACATGCTGGATTTCGCATTCGACGTGCGCGAGTCGAGCCGCCTGTCCTGCCAGATCAAGGTGACGCCGGAGCTCGACGGCCTGGTGGTGCGGGTGCCGGACAAGCAGTTCTGAAGACGACGCGCGCTCAACAGCGCAGGTTGGAGCGATGAAGGACGTGGAGGCCACTTCGGACGTACAGACTGCGATAGAGACCGATGTCGTCATCATCGGCGCCGGGCCGGTCGGACTGTTTGCCGTGTTCGAACTGGGCCTCGTCGATATCAAGGCGCAAGTGATTGATATCCTCGACAAGGTCGGCGGACAATGCGCCGAGCTCTATCCCGAGAAGCCCATCTATGACATTCCGGCGTTGCCTGTCGTCAGCGGCCAGGAGCTGACCGACCGGCTGATGGAGCAGATCAAGCCGTTCGCGCCGGCATTTCACCTGGGCGAGCGCATTGACGCCCTGGCGCGCCGCGATGGCGGCGGCTTCCGGCTCGAGACGGATGCCGGCAAGGTGTTTCACGCCAAGGCGGTTGTGATCGCGGCCGGTGGCGGCTCGTTCACGCCCAAGCGGCCGCCGCTGCACGGCATCGAGGGCTACGAGGGCACGTCGGTGTTCTATGCGGTGCGGCGCATGGACGATTTCCGCGATCGCGACGTGCTGATCGTCGGCGGCGGCGATTCCGCGCTCGATTGGACGCTCAGCCTGCAGCCGATCGCACGCAGCCTGACGCTGCTGCACCGGCGCGACGAATTTCGCGGTGCGCCGCATTCCGTCGAGAAGATGCGTTCGCTCGTGGCCGAGCGCCGTATGCAGCTGATCATCGGCCAAGTGACGGCGCTGCACGGCGCAGACGGCGCGCTGGAAGCAGCGACTGTGCGCACGAAGGAAGGCGAGGCGCGCTTGCCGTGCAATCGCCTGCTGCCGTTCTTCGGGCTGACGATGAAGCTCGGTCCCGTGGCGGACTGGGGTCTTAATCTCGACGAGAACCTGATCAAGGTCGATACCGAGAAGTTCGAGACCAGCGAGCCCGGCATCTTTGCCGTGGGCGACATCAATACCTATCCTGGCAAGCTCAAGCTCATCCTGTCAGGCTTCCACGAGGTGGCGCTTATGGCACAGGCTGCGCACCGCATCGTTCACCCGGACAAGAAGCTGCTATTCCAGTACACGACGTCGTCGTCGAGCTTGCAGAAGAAGCTGGGCGTACGCTGAGCCGCCTTAAGACGGCAGAGAGCCCGTCTTCAGTGCTGAACGCACAGCCATGAGCGACGCCAGATAGCGCCGCACGGGCGCCGGCAAGCCTTCGACATATGTTTTGGCGCGCTGCCTGCCGGACAGGGCGATCGCGGCGTAGAATCGCCCGCGCAAGGAGGCCGCCAGCGTGTAGTCGCGCACGGCGACCGTGCTGCCGGCAAATTCCATCTTGTAGGGATGCATCGGTGCGAGCAGGTCGAAGGCGGCAACCGCATCCTCGAAGCTCGTCTGCACCTCGCGCTCGAGCAGAAGCGCACCGGCGCCGAACTTCTCGAAGGCGCGCGCATAGACCGTGACGTGAAGAAAGCGATGGCCTTTGCAATCCAGCGTGATCTGGATGGCGGCGGTGTCGCCGCCGGACCGCAGGGCGGCGACGCGGCAGGGGACCGGACGGTCATGTCCCGACGCCACGTCGGCGAAGAAAGCTTTCAAGCGATCGTCGGCAAAAGCGCGCGAGATCTGGCCCTTGCCTGCCAGTGCGTCGCGCTTGAGATCGATGGCATCGCGGGCGAGTTCGGCCGCCGCACCTCCGCTAGCCGGCACGTGCACGCTGATGGGTCCGCGATCGGCGAGGCGCCGCTCGTGTCGCCGCCGGTTCCTACGCCCCTTCGAGGCGAGGAGCTGCTGACAGGCGCCGGTGTCGGCTACGGCGGCAAGATCGAGATAGGGCGCTTGCTCGGTGGCGATGACTTTAGCGGCGAGCCGGTTCATGGCGCGCGCGGCGATCGCGTCGTCCCGGACCTTGCGCAGGTGCGCGAGATCGGCGCGGGTCGCGCGGAGTGCGAAGGTCCATGCGGCAAGGAGGGTGGCGTCATCCTGCGCCTCGGGTGCGACCAGGACATCGCCGTATTGGGAGACCGGATCGCCCATCCACGCGAGCCGGCGCAGACCGAAAACGCGCTCCAGCACTAGTGGCCAGATCAGAATGAGCTTGCCGTTCAATCGGCCGGTCACGATGGCGAGGTGCGCCCTGGAGCCGGAAGCGGGCAAGTAGTGCCGGCACCAGTGCCAGTTCCACGCAAACGTCTGGAAGACCTGCGTGGGACGCCCGGATGCTGCAAACAGGGCGTCCCATTCCGGTTCGAGTGTCTCGAAGGCGGCCACGCCGGTGACGAGATCGAAACTGATGGCGTGCGACGGGCCGGCATGGGTGTCGGCCGGCCCGAT
>CADEFX010000368.1 GCA_902826715.1 uncultured Hyphomicrobiales bacterium
CCTTCAGCGTCCTCTTGATTGCGGAGAAGTTCGCCGGCAAGTCGCGTGTCGAGCGGCACCGCATGGTCAACGACATCCTTGGCGAACATCTCAAAAGTGGGGTGCATGCGCTTGCAATCAAGGCCTATGCGCCGGGCGAGACGATCAGATAGCCGGCGCCGCTTGATCGAGACGCCGGCTGCGGCGTTGCAGATAGGCCTCGCTGCGCATTTCCGTGAGCCGGCTGACCGTTCGCTCGAACAGCGCGTCATTGCCTGCATAGAGTTGATCGGGCTCGGCCGCCGCCGATGCGATCAGCCCTACATGCGCATCATAGAGCGTGTCGATCAGATTGACGAAACGCCGCGTGACGCTGCGCATCTCCCGCCGCAACTGGGGAATGCCCTCGATGATGACCGTATGAAAAGCGTGCGCAACATGCAGGAAATCAAGCGCGCCGAGCGGCGCGTCGCACAGTTCGGAAAAGCTGAAGTACGCCGCGCCGCGTGCCGCCTCCCGTACGCGCAGGACACGCCCTTTGACCTGGAGCTCCGTAGGGCCGCCGTGGGAGACGCCGGTCAGCCGCGCAAATGCTGCGCGAAGTTCACGATGTGATGCGTCATTGAGGGGGCTGAAATAAAGCTGCCGGCCAGACAGCTTGTCCAAACGGAAATCCTTGGCCGCCTCCAGTTCCAACACATCCATGTGCCGCTCAATAAGATCTATGAACGGCAGGAAGAGTTCGCGGTTCAGGCCATTGCGATAAAGCTCGCGCGGATGGCTGTTCGACGTCGCCACCATGACGACCCGCTTGGCGAACAATCCCGTGAAAAGCCTGCCCAGAATCATGGCGTCGGCGATATCGGTCACGTGCAACTCGTCAAAGCACAGGAGACCGCATGTGGCAGCGACCTGCTCGGCAACGTGCGGGATTGGATCGCCGTTGACGGTCTTGCGGGCCTCTGCGATGCGTTCGTGAATCTCGGCCATGAACTCGTGAAAATGAATCCGGCGCTTCGGCTCGAAGGCAACGCTTTCGAAGAACAGGTCCATCAGCATGGTTTTGCCGCGCCCGACCTGGCCATGAATGTAGAGACCGCGCGGCGGCTCGCTCTGGGCACCGAACAATCGCGCCAGGTTCCATCCGCGGCCGCGGCGCCACCCTTCCAGCGCCGCGGCAAGAGTGCTCAAAATCGCTGCAGCTTTAAACTGGGCAGGATCAGCGTCAAATTCACCTGTCGCGATGCGGGCCTTGAGATCGTCCAGTAGTCCGCCAGGCATGCTAAACGTCCGCGTCGGCTTGGTGATTGCGGCACGAGCGCAGGAATGACGGACGCGCACTGAACGGCCCGGACTGCGGCTCAATCATCGCATGGGGGTTCCCAAGTTCGCGCGACGCGTAGCGGCTGGCCCTGCGGGGGTCAAGCTCCGGGGCATCGCGGGCAACAGCAAATGTGCCGCAGCATCCGCCCGCGCGTGAGGCTTGGCGCCCATTTCGGGTATCAGCATCGCAATGTCCTTCGAAAACAACTCAATATGCCGTCGGCTCCAACGAATATATCGCACTGCGGCGAAGTTTAAGTCACCGATTTGCATGAAAATTCATCTACAAAATTTCGTCATTGGCGCGTGTGTTTGTGCGATGCAATAGAAGAACGGAGTGCCCTGAGACGTGGCGGACGACTGCAGGAACAGCACGGAGCCTTGATCATGAGCGATGTAACCTTTCCGGAAGGGACCATACGCAAGCTGTGGCCCTCCGAGACCGACCGGTTCCGCAATCACCTGTTGCGGCTGGACAAGCAAAGCCGGCGCTTGCGCTTTGCTCACGGCGTCGCTGACGCCTTCATCGAGGACTACGCCGACCGTATGTCTGACATGGGCAGTCTCGTGTTTGGCTTCGTCGTTGACGGCGAGGTGCGCGCAGCAGCCGAGCTCAGGAAGCTTGGCGACACCTGGGGTCGCGAGGCAGAAGCCGCATTTTCCGTGGAGAAGGTCTATCAGGACCTTGGCATCGGCAGCGAGCTGATGGGCCGTGTGATCCGCGCAGCGCGCAATCGTGGCCTGCAGCTCCTGTACATGAGCTGCCTTGCCGAAAACTCTAAGATGCAGGCCATCGCACGCAAGTACGAGGCGGAACTGCGGTTCGAGTATGGCGAGGTTATCGGAGAGATCGTACCCGACACAGCCAACTATTTCTCGATCCTGGCCGAGGCCATGGACGACCGCGTCGGCTTCATGCTCGCGGTGTTCGATTTGCAATCGCGCTTGGTCAAGGCCGCATAGCCGACCCGGGCGCCGCCGTCAGTGCTCGCGGCCCATGATGCCGACGCCGATAATGATGAGCGCGATACCCGCGGCGCGGAGCAATCCGATCTGCTCGCCGAAGATAGCCCAGGCACTGGCCGGCACGGTCACGTAGATCAGGCCTGTCATGCTGAAGGCCCGATTGAGTTCGGTGCGCTGCAGGATCACAAGCCATACGACGAACATGGTGATGTAGCCGGCGATGGCGATGCCGACGGCCGGCGACCGCAGCATGGTGTCGAACCACTGCTGACCGAA
>CADEFX010000369.1 GCA_902826715.1 uncultured Hyphomicrobiales bacterium
GTTGGCGCCCGACGTATCGAACCTGCGATTGCGGGCCCCAGGATTGATCGTCGCGGTTGCGACGGACACCCAGGTATCGGCGGGGGCCTGTGCGTGCACTGCCGCCGGCGGAAACAGCAAGAAAACGAGCGCCGTCAGCGCAAAAGCAAAACGAGCCATGGTCCGTCCTCCCTCCGCTTCGTCAGCCCGTCGGGGCTATTGAAGCAGCACGGCTGGCTCACGATGCCAGCCGAACCCCACACCTGACCTGAGCTATACCGTAGCCCGTCATCATCGAAATTTCATATGCCACGAAATCGTGGCGGCAGCCTGACAATTTATGAGGCCCGGATCGCCCGGCCGGCATCCTGGAGGCGATACCATGGGCCATCGTCAAGCGTCACATCTGATCATAGTCGATGACGAGCCGTGGCGTCGTGGGAATAGCCTGGCAGGTCAGAATGAAGCCTTTGTCCATCTCCCATGGCTCGAGCGAATAGTTGGTGCTCATGACGGCAGCGCCTTCGACCACCCGTGCGCGGCAGGTGCAGCACATGCCGCCCTTGCACGAGTAGGGCACACGAACGCCCGCCGCGATCGCCGCATCGACGACGTGGCTGCCTTCCGGCACGGAAAAGTGGTGGCGCATGCCGTCCAGAATGGCGGTGACCTCGGTTGCCTTTTCGGACTCCGTTTGTGGCAGCGCAGCCGGCGCGGGTATTGCCGGCTTGCGATAAGCCCCGCCGCCAGCAGCAAAAAACTCATGATGCACGCGGTCGCGCGGTATCCCGAGCGCGAACAGGGCGTTGCGCACGTCCTTGATCATGGATCCCGGACCGCACAAAAAAACGTGCGCGATATCAGCCGGTTGAACGACGCCGGACATGAGCGCGCCGACCTTCTCGGCGGTAATGCGGCCCTGCAGCAGGGGGGCCGTGCTCTCGTCGTTGCGCGTGAGCGTGTGCAGCAACGTGAGGCGATCGAGATGCCGGTCCTTCAGATCCTCGAGTTGCTCGCGAAACAGGATCGTCTGCGGCGTCCGGTTGCCGTAGACCAGCGTGAAGCGCGTTTCCGGCTCATGCGCCAACGCGTGCCCGATCATCGCCATGATGGGCGTGATGCCCGAGCCGGCCGCGAAAGCCAGAATGTGGCGCCACGTCCCATCCCCCCGCGGCAGGACAAACCGGCCGGCCGGAGGCAGCACGTCCAGCATCTGACCGGCCACCAGCGCGTCGCGCGCCCAGGCCGAGAACAGCCCACCTTCTACCTGCTTGATGGCAACGCGCGGCAGGCTCTCGTCCGGACGCGACCAGATCGAATAAGAGCGCCGCTGCTCCTCGCCGTCGATGATGGCGCGCACGCCGAGGTGCTGACCCGGTTTGCTGGCGAACAGCGTCTTCAGCGCCTCCGGCACCTCGAACGCGACCGAGATGGCGTCGGCCGTCTCGTGCCGGATCTCGGCGATCCGCAAGGCGTGGTAGTCGTGGGCGCCGGCCGCTACAGGCATTTGAAATAATCGAACGGCTCGCGGCAGTCCGTGCACCGCCAGAGCGCCTTGCAGGCCGTGGAGCCGAATTCCGATATACGCGCCGTGCGGACTGAACCGCAGCGCGGACACGGCACCGCTTCGCGGCCGGCCTCCAGCGGCGGCGCGATGCCGAACGCGCGCAATTTGCGGCGTCCCTGCGCGGTGATCTCGTCCGTACTCCAGGGCGGCGACAAAACGGTCTCGACGCAGGCGTCAGACAGGCCGGCGTCCTCCAGGGCGGTCTCGACATCGCGCTTGATCACGTGCGTCGCGGGGCATCCCGTGTACGTCGGCGTGAGCTTGACGACGATCCGGCCGCCGCGCCGCTCGACGCCGCGCAGCACGCCCAAATCCTCCAGCGTCAGTACGGGAATTTCCGGATCGGGCACAGCCGACGCGGCAGCCCAGGCCGCCAGCATCTGCGGATCGTCGGAGGGGATCGCCGGCCGCTTCATCGCCTTCCTCCAGCCGAGGGTGACCGCCTTACGCCCTTGGCGGCCCTGGCATTTCGCTGGCCTCGGGCAATGCGGACCCGCTCAGCCCCACGATGCGGGGATCATGACCGCAAGCGCGGATGAATTTCAACAGGTCGTCCCGGGAAATGTTGGTGGTGGCCGTATTCTCGAGGGGATGGCAGTTGATGCTGTCGTGGCCCATCAGCGCCGCATCGACGACGACGCTGACGCGACGCTCCGTGTCGTTGATAAGGGAGAAGGCCGTCACGGAGCCCGCCGGCACGCCCAGCACCTGCATCAGCAGGTCCGGCTTTCCGAAGCTCAGGCGCGCGCATCCGAGCGTCTTGTGCAGGGACTTGAGGTCCACCGGGGTGCTGCTCTGTGCGATGACGAGAAACAGGCGGTCCTTGGCGTCTTTGAGGAACAGGTTCTTGGTGTGACCGCCGGGCAGCGACCGCTCCAGGCCGGAACTTTCCGCCACCGTAAAAACCGCCGGGTGATCGACGGTCGTTGTCGCTATGCCAAGCTGATCGAGGCGCGCGAACAGATCTGAGCGGGTGGCGGGCATGGCATCCGGTTG
>CADEFX010000370.1 GCA_902826715.1 uncultured Hyphomicrobiales bacterium
TCGTGGCCCTGTCCCAGCTCGTGCTCCGACTTGCCCTCGAGCTTGCGCTGAATGTCGGCGAGCTCCGACTGCAGCTTGAGGACCTTTGCCTTCTCGGCCAGCACGGCCGTCTCGCGCTCACGCTGCAAGGTCTCGACGGCCTCGTTGAGGCGCAGGCTCAGCGCCTCGTCCTGTGTTTCGCGCACCGAGGCCAACTCCGCCTGGGCGGCGGCGCGTGCCCCCTCCATCTCGGCCAGTCGCGCCTGCAGGGCGGACTGCCGCTCCATGGCGAGGGCGGACGCCTTCTGCTGCTCCTCCCGGCGCGCGGCGGCGACGCGTTGCTCGGCCTCAGCTGCAGCCGCGGCAATGGCCGCGGCGGCGCGGGCGTCGGCGGCAGCGGCCTTCTGCGCCGCCTCGGCGGTGAGCTGCATGCGCATGGCCTCGAACTGCTCGCGCTCACGCTGCTGAATGCGCTTGGTGATTTCCTCGAATTTGCCGTGCTCGATGGGCCGGTCGCACCACGGGCAATGCTCGTCAGCGATGTGCAGATGCCGCGCGGAGGCGCGCTGCGCGGAAGACTCAAAAAGTGCCATGGCCGATATCCCTCTTCGACTTGGGAGACCCGGTTTAAACTGAGTCGCAGTGAGGATTGCGGATCATTATGTTCTAGTTTTGTTCTCTTTGCAAGCCCAGCCCTCGACGTAGCGCCGATCGGCTGGATTACATCGGAAAATCGTGCGATCACACGGCCTTCGGGCAGCGGGCGGTGGCGATGGCAGCGGATGTCGAGACAATTGTTGTAGGGGCCGGCGTGGTCGGCCTGGCCATCGGCCGTACCCTTGCCATCAGCGGCCAGGACGTCCTCGTTCTCGAGCAGCATGACCTCATCGGTTCGGAGACCAGCTCACGCAACAGCGAGGTCATCCACGCCGGCATCTATTATCCGCCGGGCAGCCTGCGCGCCGAGCTGTGCGTCAAGGGCAAGGAGATGCTCTACCGCTTCTGTGCCGAGAACGGGGTCTCGCACCAGCGCATCTCCAAGCTGCTGGTGGCGACGACCGAGGCGCAGCTCCCTAAGCTCAAGGCCATCAAGGAGACAGCGGAAAAGAACGGCGTCACCGACCTGCAGCCGCTGATGGGCAACGAGGCGCGGGCGCTGGAGCCAGAGTTGTTTTGCGTCGCGGCGCTGCTGTCGCCGTCCACAGGCGTCATCGACAGCCACGGGCTGATGCTGGCCCTCGAAGGCCACATCACGACGCACGGCGGGCAAGTGGTGTTGCGCACGCCCGTGGAACGTATCGAAATCATGGGTGGGATGTTTCGCCTGACGATGGGCGGAGACAGCGCGGGCCAGATCACATGCAAGAACCTGGTTCTGTCCGCCGGTCTGCATGGATCGAAGCTGGCTGGAACGGCCACGTTCCCGAGCGGCTACAAACCGCCGCCGACCTACTATGCCAAGGGGCAGTACTACGCCTATTCCGGCCGCTCGCCGTTCTCGCGGCACATCTATCCCATGCCGGACGGCGCATGGCTCGGCCTGCATGTGACGGTGGACATCGGCGGACGTTGCAAGTTCGGGCCCGACATCGAATGGATTCCCGACATCGATTATTCCTTCCAGTCCGAAAAGCTGGAAAAATTTCTTGGCTTCATCCGCACGTACTATCCGGGGCTCGAGCCAACGCGGCTGCACGCCGACTACACCGGCATTCGCCCAAAGCTGTATCGCGAAGGCGAGCCCGTGCCTGACTTCTTGATCCACGGCCCAGCCGTGCATGGCACAAAGGGCTTGGTTTCGCTCTACGGGATCGAGAGCCCAGGGCTGACGGCGTCGATGGCAATCGGCGAGATGGCGCGCGATATGCTGCTTTGAGCGCGGAAGCTGGGTGGAATCGCGGAGCCGCTGCGCATACCCAGTCCTGCATCCCCGACGATGGGCGCAGCGCGGCTTGACGTGCCGCACCAATCAGCCGGGGCCTTTCCCGTTCCGAGGACACGCCGCTGCACGTTAACCGCAACGTGGGAAGATCCCGGCTCTTTGGCGCGTCCACGCTCCACGCGTAGCGCCAAGGGTAAGCAAAAGCAGAGGCGCTTCGGTCTAAACCAGAAGGCTCAGTCCTTGTCCTCGGACTTGTTGGCAGGGTCGGCCTGGAGTTGCCCATAGTTCTGCACGCCGATCTTGGACATCAGGTCGAGCTGGGTCTCGATGAAATCGATGTGGTGCTCCTCGTCCTTGAGCAAGTCCTCGAACAGGTCCATCGACACGTAGTCCCCCGCCTTGCGGCAGATCTCGCGGGCTTTCATGTAGAGATCACGCGCGCTGTACTCACCCTTCAGATCGGACTCCAGCACCTCCTTGAGGTTCTGCCCGATCATGAGTGGGTTGAGATACTGCATGTTGGGATGACCTTCGAGGAAGATGATCCGCGTGGTCAGCTTGTCGGCGTGCTGCATCTCCTCGATCGATTCTTCGCGCTCCTTCTTGGCAAGGCGCGTGAAACCCCAGTCGTCGAGAAGGCGGTAATGGAGCCAATACTGGCT
>CADEFX010000371.1 GCA_902826715.1 uncultured Hyphomicrobiales bacterium
GGCGCCCAGAACGAAGAGAAGCCCGTAGGGGGGCTCGCCAGTCTGCAGCTGGAGCCAGAAAGGTATCGACAGAAGGGCAAGGCCGAGCCCGCCGACGGCCAGTGACAGCGCCCGCAGGCGGTCGATTTGCTCGCCGAGGATCAGCCAGGCCAGCAGCACCGACCACAGGGGCATCGTGTAGATCAGGATCGCCGCCCGCGACGCCGGCATCAGCAACTGTGCGAACACGGCGCACATGTTGAAGCCTGCGAGCGCGAGCAGGCCAGCGATCGCCAGATCGCGCCAGTGACGCCTTGGGATGGCCAGAGACTGCCCGGATGCGGCTGTGACCGTGGCGAGCAACACACCGCCGAGCGTCAGGCCGATGGCGCGGAGAGTCCAAGGCGAAATGCCGCCGATCAGAATCTTCACGGCTGGAAAGTTCAAACCCCAGAACAGCGCTGCGAGCCAGATGCGCCACACGTTGTCACCCCGTCGCGGTGTGCGGAGAGCGCAAGCTAGTGTGATTCAGATCGGGTTCCCTCCGGGATCTGGCATCGCCATCGGGCGAACTTCGGAAGCGGGACACTAGCCGCGAAAGCCTGTGGCGAACACATACATTTCGGCAGAGCCGGAACGGCTGGCCGGCGGCTTGATGTGACGCACGACGGCATAATCCTTTTTCAGAAGATCGAGCAGCCCTCGCTCCGCGCCGCCCTGGAGCACTTTGCACAGGAAGGCGCCGCCCTGCGACAGCACTTCGGCCGCGAAGCTTGCCGCCGTCTCGGCAAGTCCCATGATGCGCAAATGGTCGGTTCCCGTGTGCCCCGTCGTCGGCGCTGCCATATCCGACAGCACCACGTCGGCCATTCCATCTCGCAGCCGCGCCTTCAGTAAGTCGGGAGCCTTGTCGTCGAGAAAGTCGAGCTGGATGATGTCGACACCGGGAATGGGCTCAATGGGCAGATAGTCGATGGCAATGACCTGGCCTTTGCCATCGGTCGACTGCACGCGTTCGGCCGCAACCTGCGACCAGCCTCCCGGGGCGGCGCCGAGATCGATGACCCGGGCGCCCGGCTTCAGGAGGTGATGCTTATCGTCGATCTCGATGAGCTTGAATGCAGCGCGTGAACGCCAGCCCTGCCGCCTGGCGGCGGCCACGTACGGATCGTTGAGCTGCCGCTCCAGCCAAAGCTGCGACGATATCTTGCGACCGCGCGCCGTGCGCAGGCGCTGTTTCATCTGCCGCGCGCCGCCGATGTGTTTCTGGCCGCCCGGACGGCTACTGCCGCGTCCGCTCTTTTGAGTCATGGGCGATGCTGACCGCCGTGGCGCCGGCCGCCACGGTACACGCCGTCTTCCGCCATCAGGGTGGCGAGGATCCCCTCTCTCAGCCCGCGATCGGCAACGCGGATGCGTTCGCACGGCCAAGTCCGCAATAGCGCCTCCAGGATGGCGCACCCCGCCAGCACGAGGTCGGCCCGGTCGCGGCCGATGCAAGGCTCCGCGACCCGCTCCTCGTAGCTTCGGTCGAGCAGGCTGCGGACGATCGACTGCGCATCGTCCGTTCTCATCCAGCAGCCGTCGACGCGGGCCCGATCGTAGCGCGGCAGACCGAGATGGATGCCGGCGATCGTAGTCACCGTGCCGGACGTGCCCAGGAGATGGGTTCGCGCGTGGCGCATGGCGTCGCGGAAGGCGTATTGGCGCTCGAACGGCTCGAGCATCTGCAAGACGTGGTCGACCATTGTCTCGAAGGACTGAGCGGTGACCTGCTGGCCGCCGTAGCGTTCCGCCAGCGTGACGACGCCGACCGGCAGCGACGTCCACGCGGCGATGCAATTCTGCGCTTCGACGCGCTCGTTCAGCGAATGGCGCCAGGCGCCCTGGCGCTTGGTGAGGTCCAGCCAGATGAGCTCCGACGATCCGCCGCCGATGTCGAACACGAGAGCCAGCTCTGCCTCGGGATCGATCAGGGCCGCGCACCCGGAGACGGCGAGCTTGGCCTCCGTCTCGCGGGTCAGCACTTCGATATCCAAGCCCAGCTCGCGGTGAACGCGATCGAGAAACATGCGCCCGTTGCTGGCGATGCGGCAGGCTTCGGTGGCGACCAGGCGGGAGCGCACGACGCGCGCCTTGGCGAGCTTGGCGGAGCAAATGCGCAGCGCGTCCAGCGTGCGTGTCATGGCGGCGTCGGAAAGGTGACCGCTGACGCTGACCCCCTCTCCGAGCCGGATGATGCGCGAGAACGCGTCGATCACGAGGAAGTTGCGACGCGATGGGCGCGCCACGAGAAGACGGCAATTGTTGGTGCCGAGGTCCAGTGCACCATAAGCCGGCGTATTGTGGTGATCCATGTGACGGTGAGGACCGCGACCGGCAACATCACGATTTGCGGCTGACGGCTGAGTGCTGCGTCCGCCTTTGGCGTCCGGCTGTTCGGCCTCTGCCGCACCTGGCCCCCCGGCTGGCGCGACGAATTTGTCTTCGGTGAACCGTGTCACACTCGTTCCCTGGTGCCTGG
>CADEFX010000372.1 GCA_902826715.1 uncultured Hyphomicrobiales bacterium
GGATCGACGACGGCCCCCAGGGCCTTGGCAAGGGTCGAGAATCGCTCGCCCCACTGTCCGTTCTCGACGATCAGAATGCGCTCGCCCGGGCTCAGGACATTGAGCAGGGCCGCCTCCATGACACCTGTGCCGCTCGATGCGAACAAGTTGATGCGGTTGGTGGTGCCGAACAGCGGCTGCAGCTTGGCGATCACAGCGGCCCACAGCTTGCGGAATTCGGGCCCGCGATGGGAGATCATGGGCTTGGCCAAGGCCGCACGTACGCGCTCCGGCACCGCGATGGGACCCGGCAGGCGCAGGCGGTACGTATCGGCCGGGTGCGTTACAGCGTTGGCAGACGGGCGATCGGCAAGCATCGGCGTTTCCTCCACGCCGATGCTGTCCTGGGCAACCGGCGACTGGTGCTTTTAGCCCTGACCGGCGTCTATCACCAGCCGCGGTTTGGCCTGCTGGCCATGAGCCGGACGCCGTGCCACCGTTCCTTCCGTCGAGTTCGGGAGCAGCACCGGCATGTTCGAGGCCTTACGCCACGGCACCGCGGCCGCCGGGGCTGTCGCCCTGATACTGGCCTTCACCAGCCAGGCACAGGCTGCAGACCTTGTCATCACTGACGCCTGCAAGCTTCCTGCCGGCCCCGTCCGCTCGGTGACGCGCGTCCTCGACGGCGACACGATACAGCTCGACGACGGCAGCGAACTGCGCCTGATTGGTGCGCTCGCCCCGCATGCCCACGACGTCGGTGCGGACGCGGGGACTTGGCCCCTAGCGGAGGAAGCGCGGCGCACGTTGAGCGATCTCGTGCTCGGCCGGTCTATAGCACTGGCCTTCGGCGGCCTGCGCAACGACCGCTACGGCCGCTGGCTGGCGCAAGCAATATTGGAACCCGAGAGTCGCAAGGAATGGGTCCAGGCCCATATGCTCGCGCGCGGCATGGCGCGCGCTTACGCGTTGCCGGACAACGCGGCCTGCATCAGCGACCTCCTGGATATCGAGCGCCCCGCGCGCGAGGGCGGGCTCGGCCTGTGGGCCAACGCCGCCTATCAGGTCCGCTCGGCCGAGAGCCCTCAGGAACTCCTCGCCTATCGCCACACGTTCCAGCTTGTCCAGGGCCGCATCAGTGCGATCTCGAAGACCCGTGGCGCAATTTACTTGCGCTTTACCGAAGACCGGCGGGGCTTTGCCGCAGTCCTGAAACACCCCAACCGTACACTGCCAGGCAGCCAGACCGTCGACAGCCTGATGGGACGCACAGCCCTTGTTCGAGGCTGGATCGACCGGCGCAACGGTCCAATCCTCGCGATCGACACGACGGGCCAGATCGAGCTCATCGACAGTACGGACACTATAGGCTCGCTTCAGGCCCGATCACGGCACCGCAAACGAAACGTGCCCGGCAGTCCAGCCGCCGGGCACGAATAGTACGAAATCCGTACAGGCTACAGTCAGGCGGCCTTGATCTCGGCGCCGCCGCCTGCGGTCTCTTCCGCCATCCGGCGGCCCTTGGCACTCTTGGAGAGCACATCAGTGATACGCTGCATTGCACCGCGCTCGTCGAGCTTTTCGACGGCGGCGATCTCACGCGCCATACGATCAAGTGCCGCCTCGTACAGCTGCCGCTCGGAGTAGGACTGCTCCGGCTGTGTCTCCGACCGATAGAGGTCGCGTACCACTTCGGCAATCGCGATCAGATCGCCCGAGTTGATCTTTGCCTCGTATTCCTGAGCACGCCGGCTCCACATCGTACGCTTGATGCGCGCCTTGCCCTTCAGCGTTTCCATGCCCCGCTTGACGACGCCGTCGTCGGAGAGCTTGCGCATTCCGACGCTCTGCGATTTGCCGGTGGGCACGCGCAACGTCATCTTATCCTTCTCGAACTGAATTACGAACAGTTCCAGGGAGATGCCCGCGATCTCCTGCTCCTCGATGCCGATGATGCGGCCAACGCCGTGCGCCGGGTAGACAATGAACTCGCTGGTCTTGAAACCGTTGCGCTGCGTCAGAGGCTTCTTGCTCGCAGCCGCGGCGGCCGCCGTAGCAGCTGCGTTTATCTGCTGCTGCCGGGCAACCGCAGCCTTCTCGGCGAGATGCCTTGGCGTTGCAGGTGCCGTGAGCCGCGACGCATCGGGCTTGTCGACAGCGGCCGGAATCGCTCGCGGCGTCGCAGCCGGACGCGCAGCCGCCGCAACAGCCTTTGCTTCCACCACCGGCGCCTTCGATGACACCGGCGCGGCAGCCTTCGGCTGGGCCGGCTTGATCGCGCCGGCCGCTAGCGCGGCCTGCACCTTGGCCTTGGGGGTGGGAACCGCCTGGCGGATCTCCGTGCTCTTGGCAGGCTTGGTGAGGGGCTTGGCTGCCTTGGCCGCAACGGACTTTGACGTCGACTTTGCTATGGGCTTAGTGGCCTGGCGATGGTTCGAAACCTTGCGCGCATCCTTCTTGACCGACGCTGACTTTGCCGATACGGCCTTTGCCGTCTTTGCG
>CADEFX010000373.1:0-1096 GCA_902826715.1 uncultured Hyphomicrobiales bacterium
CCACTACCACTATGGGCCGCGCAACAAGAACCACCGCATCAATTGGGACAGGACCATCGTTGAGGAACCGCTGGATTGGACCTTCGAGCAGTTCGAAAACGGAAAGCTCGGCGCGATGATTGAGCGGGCTGGCTATCCTGGAATTACTGCTGACTTGGACGTGGACAAGATCGCCGCAATCCTCCCGGCCTTGAAGAAGCGAGCCTATGAGATGTACGCGGAAGGCGAGCGCTTGACGGGCCACAAGGGTTTGCCGCTCGAGTTCACCGCGAATCTCGCTGCAGAATAGTCTGGCGGCGTCGCTGGGGGCCCACAAGCCGTCGGCGCACCGGATGGCTGATCGCGGACCGTCGATCGCGACAAACCCTTAGCCGGAGACATCCTCATCTACAGATCCATCCAAGGCGTCAGCTAACGCGACTTGCACGCGAGTATTGGTCTAGGCCGTGAACTCATAAATTCGAGCCGCATCACCGTGGCTTAATGGGCCGCTAGTCGGCTTCACTCCCACCAACAAAAATTCCGCCCCATCTTCCTGGGCACAGGTGTGCTTCTTGCCAGAAGCTGGCGTAAGTAACCGACGCTGGCTCGGAGACGGGGACGGCGGCACTCATCCTCCCGAGGAACGCAGTCATGAAAGCTTCGCTCGCAGCCCGCCAACACACCGTCGATACCATCGTTCATGTCATCGGCATCTTTGTGGGCTTCTTTGCGGTCACCGCTATGATGGTGGCGGCGGTGTGTAATCTACCTCTCGCCTCGACGGCGAATCTGGCGATTTACGGTGCCGGCATGCTCGCTATGTTCGTATGCTCCGCCGCCTATCACATAATCCCTGCTTCGCGCTGGACGGGCGTCCTGCAGAGATTGGATCACGCCGCCATCTTTCTCAAGATTGCCGGCACCTACACGCCGTTCGCCGCTATCAAGATCGGCGGCGTCGCCGGCTTCGGCCTGCTGGGCTCGGTGTGGTTGCTTGCCCTGCTTGGTGCGGCGGGAAAGCTGTTGCTCGCATCGACGTGGGATCGAATTGCTGTCCCGCTCTATCTGGTGCTTGGTTGGATTGGCCTGGTGATGCTCAAACATTTGGTCGCTT
>CADEFX010000373.1:1196-2454 GCA_902826715.1 uncultured Hyphomicrobiales bacterium
GTGTCGGGTTTGTCGAGCGAATCGCCCCGATAGCATCTCGCAGGCCTCATGGTTATCCCGCCTCGTCATACTTGCAATCGGCGCCATTTCTCGATCGACGGCTGAGCCAGTTTCCAGACTATGGCCGGCGCACCCGCAGGACCTCACCATCACACACGACGAAGCGACGCTCAAACCGTGCTATATGAGAGCATGGACTATGATCTCGCGAGACAACTGAAAGATGCCGGACTGCCGCAAGAGGGCCTTGGCTTTTTTGCCGCCGAGAACCGTGTCGTCGGCTCGCGACAGCACTCCGACACGTTCGATGCCTACGTCCCGAGCCTTTCGGAACTGATCGGTGCATGCGGCGATCGTTTTTCATGGCTCGTGCGCCAAGCGGACGCCGTGGGTGAAGTGCGTTGGCTGGCCTGCTCCAAGGGTTTTCAGCCGATTTCGGGGGCGACGGCCGTCGAAGCGGCCGCGCGCCTTTGGCTTGCGAGCGTCGAGCCAAAGCCATCCTGCCCCTAGTGAGGGAGGACATGCGCACCATGTACCTAAGCCAGCGCTTGTAGAACTTTCAGCTCAGCCAGCGCAGCGAACTTTGCCGCGTGCGCTTCAGCGAGTTTGATGCGCAGCTTCGCAATGGCTGCAGCTCCGGTGGCCTCGCCGGAGGGTGTACGCGCCGTAAACCTCAAGACCGCCCGCCACGCCACATGAAATATTGACATGCCAATGGTCGCTATGTCCGAGCGGATGTGGGATATCTGCTGATCATAGTCGCATCTCACATCAGCGGTAATTTGTTTCAGTTGGCGTCGCCTTTCCGGCACAGCCACGGCGGTGTTTCTGACGAGCGACCGAGCCAATGCGAGTTTTGGGTTCATTATCGCTTCTGCATCTCATTCCGCGCAGAGCACACGGCGGGCGGAAGGCTGGATTAACCACTATGGAACGCTGAACCAGAACGGAGCCTTTAGCTTCGGCCTCACTCCCACTCGCCCCTGATTTGTCTGGTCAAGAATGCGTGGAAGTGCCTCGCCAAAGCGCCTTCGAGGTTCTTGCGCTTGCGATAGCCGTACAAGTCGGCTTGCTCCGTGAGTGCGTCAATCTGGACCGATGAAAGCGAAAAATACTCTGTGCCCGGCGCAATAGCGCATCGTGACAGGATGTTGAAGGCATCGTCAGCAATCAAGGCGTTTCCCTTCAGGGATGGGGGCTGGTTCGATGTACGTCCTGCGTCACCTGGGTCTGAGAGACAGCCGGTTTTGAATCGGCG
>CADEFX010000374.1 GCA_902826715.1 uncultured Hyphomicrobiales bacterium
AGCCCAGGCCGGTGTTGGCGATTTCGCTCAAGTCGACGTGCGCCAGGTCGTTGCGGCCAAGATACGACACCGCCAGCTCGCGGAAGATGTAGTCGAGGATCGAGGTGGCGTTCTTGATGGTGTCGTTGCCCTGCACGATGCCGGCCGGCTCGAAGCGCGTGAAGGTGAAGGCCTCCACGTATTCGTCGAGCGGCACGCCGTACTGCAGGCCGAGGCTGATGGCGATGGCGAAGTTGTTCATCAGCGAGCGGAAGGCGGCGCCTTCCTTGTGCATGTCGATGAAGATCTCGCCGAGCCGCCCGTCGTCGTATTCGCCCGTGTGGAGGTACACCTTGTGGCCGCCGACGGTGGCCTTCTGCGTGTAGCTCTTGCGCCGATTGGGCAGTTTCTCGCGCTCGCGCTCCCTGACCCGCTCGACAATCTTCTCGACGATGCGCTCGGCCATGACGGAAGCCCGCGCGGCTGCCGGCTTGTCGGCCGTGAGCTGCTCGGCGATCTCGTCGGCTTCGTCGGGATCATCGGCCAGCAGCTGCGAGTTCAGCGGCTGGGACAGCTTGGAGCCGTCGCGGTAGAGCGCGTTGGCCTTTAGCGCCAACTTCCACGACAGCATGTAGGACTCCTTGCAGTCCTCGATCGTGGCATCGTTGGGCATGTTGATGGTCTTGGAGATGGCGCCTGAGATGAAGGGCTGCGACGCGGCCATCATGTGGATGTGGCTCGCCACGGACAGATAGCGCTTGCCCTTGCGGCCGCACGGGTTGGCACAATCGAACACCGGCAGGTGCTCGGCCTTCATGTGCGGCGCGCCTTCGAGCGTCATGGCTCCGCAGACGTGCTCGTTGGCGGCTTCGATGTCCTTCTTCGAGAAGCCGAGATGGGCCAGCAGGTCGAAGGCAGGATCGTCGAGCTTTTCCGTCGGGATATTCAACGTGCCGGTGACGAAGTCCTCGCCCAAGGTCCATCGATTGAAAACGAACTTGATGTCGAAGGCGCTCTTGAGCGCCCCCTCCAGCTTCAGCAGCACGGCATCGGTGAAGCCCTTGGTCTTGAGTGTGGAGTGGTTGATGGCCGGTGCCTGGCGCAGCGAGCCGTGGCCGACGGCATACGCCTCCATCTCGGCGATCTGGGCCTCGCCGTAGCCGAGCCCGCGCAGGGCTTCGGGCACCGCCTGGTTGATGATCTTGAAGTAGCCGCCGCCGGCCAGCTTCTTGAACTTCACGAGTGCGAAGTCGGGCTCGATGCCGGTGGTGTCGCAATCCATGACGAGGCCGATTGTGCCGGTGGGCGCGATCACGGTTGCCTGGGCGTTGCGGTAGCCGTGGGCCTGGCCGAGCTCGATGGCGCGGTCCCAGGCACGCGTGGCGGCCGCGATCAGCTCGTCGCTCGGGCAGGATGCGTGATCGAGCGGCACCGGCGCGATGGCAAGCTTCTCGTAGCCGTCCTTCTGGCCGTAGGCCGCGCGGCGATGATTGCGCACGACGCGCAGCATGTCGGCAGCGTTGGGCTCGTAGCCGGGGAAGGGCCCGAGCTCCTCGGCCATCTCCGCGCTGGTGGCGTAGGAGACGCCCGTCATGATGGCCGAGAGGGCACCGCAGATGGCGCGCCCTTCGGAGCTGTCATAGGGAATGCCCGCCGCCATCAGCAGGCCGCCGATGTTGGCGAAGCCGAGGCCCATGGTGCGGTAGCGATAGGACAGCTCCGCGATCTGGCGCGAGGGGAACTGCGCCATCATCACCGAGATCTCGAGCACCATGGTCCACAGCCGGCAGCAATGCTCAAAGGCGCCGATGTCGAACGTCTTGTCGGCCTTGCGGAACGTCATCAGGTTCAGCGAGGCGAGATTGCAGGCCGTGTCGTCGAGGAACATGTACTCCGAGCACGGGTTGGACGCGCGGATCGGTCCCGACTTCGGGCAGGTGTGCCAGTCGTTGATGGTGGTATGGAATTGGATGCCGGGATCGGCCGAGGCCCAGGCGGCATGGCCGATCTTGTCCCACAGATCGCGAGCCTTCAGCGTCTTGATCGTGCGGCCGTCGAGACGTGCCGTCAGCGCCCAGTCGCCATCATCGGTGACCGACTGCAGGAAGGCGTCGGTGACGCGCACCGAGTTGTTGGAATTCTGGCCCGAGACGGTGAGATAAGCTTCGCTCTGCCAGTCGGTGTCGTAGGCGGGGAAGTCGATCTCGGAATAGCCCTGCTTGGCGAACTGGATCACGCGCAGGATGTAGTTGTTGGGCACCTGGTCGCGCCGCGCCTCCTTGATGGCGCGCTTGAGCGCCGGATTCTTGGCGGGATCGAAGCAGTCGTCTCCATCACCCTCGCAATTGACGCACGCCTTCATGATGGTCTTGAGGCGCTTCTGGCAGATCTTGGAGCCGGTG
>CADEFX010000375.1 GCA_902826715.1 uncultured Hyphomicrobiales bacterium
GTGAAGGCTTCTTGGCCGTGATGTTGGGCCACTTGTCGGCGTAGTCCCGGTTCACCTCAAGCCACTTCTCCAGGCCCGGCTCGGTGTCCGGCTTGATGGCATCGACTGGACACTCGGGCTCGCAGACGCCACAGTCGATGCACTCGTCAGGATGGATGACGAGCATGTTCGCGCCTTCATAGAAGCAGTCCACCGGACAAACTTCCACGCAGTCGGTGAACTTGCACTTGATGCAGTTCTCATTGACGACGTAGGTCATTCACTCCACTCGGCCCGCTGCTCGCGATGGAACCATGGGCCGCAAGGGGCCCTCGGAGCAGATTGCGTGGATTTTTGCAGGCCCGCTCTCGTAGAGCAATCTGGGAACCGAGACAAGCATCGCAAACGATACATAACGGCGCGGCGGCCGCAACTGGGCCCAAGCCGGCGAGTGGCCATCAGCGTCCCTTGAAGCGCTCCAGCTCACGCCGCTCTCTCTTGGTCGGACGTCCCGAGCCCGGCGCCCGTTCCACGGCAGGCGCGGTAGGAGAACTCGACTGGGGCTCAGGCGGCGGGGACAGGTCGGCAAACAGCATCTGGGCCTCCGAGGGAGGACCGCGACGCTGCCCGAACGCCGACACCTTCAAGAGGCGGACGCGCGGCCCTACGGTGACAGTCAGCACATCACCGATGCGGACGCTCTGGCTCGGCTTGGTGATCTTGACCCTGTTGATGCGAACCTTGCCGTCCGTCACCAAGGTTGCTGCCAGCGTGCGGGTCTTCACCACCCTGGCGAACCATAGCCACTTGTCGAGACGGGCAACCTCGGGCCCACCGGCATCCTCACCGTCCCGGGCGCCGGCGGTGCGGGTCATGTGGTTCCCGGCTCCTTCGCGCGCTTCTCAAGCTCGGACCTGAGCGCGCTCAACGCTGCGAACGGGGAATCCGGATCGACGGTCGCCTTCTTGGGCGAGGCAGATCGGAACTCCTGCCGCGGGCGGTCGTCGGGCCGCCGGCGCTGCTCGTCCTTGTTGCGCCGATCTCGCCGCTCCTGAGGCGGCCGTCCGCCCTGCGGCCGCGGATGCCGATCCTTCTTGCCCTGATGCTGACCATGGCCGTGACGCGGCACTCCTTCACGCGGGGCTTCGCTCGCCGGCGCACGCTGACCATGGCGATCGCTGCGTTGACGGCGCCGCGGTCGCCAGATCTCGATGTACGTCACCTCGGCATCGGTCGCCGATCCGGACGTCGTATCCGGCGACATGGCCTCGGCCTCAGTTGCGGCCTTCGCCGTCGCTGCTTCGTCGATCTTGGCTGCGGCCTCAGCGACTACATCGCCTCGCGGAGCGTCTTCTTCCGCGACAGGGGCAAGCTCCACATCGGCGTTTGCGGCGGTTTCGCTCGCCTCTTCCGTCAGATCGCCGTCTGCAACCGCATCCACGGTCGGGCTGGCCGTCTTGTCGGAAACAGGTTCGGCAGCCGGAGCCGCTGCGACTTGCTTTGGCACCGGCCGCCGCTCGACGCGGAAGCCAAGAACCTTCAGCACCTCGCCCAATTCCTCTGACGAGCAGCCGAGGATAGACATCATCTCGGGAATGATGGTGAAGCCGCCGTCTCCGGTCGAACCCTTGGGCGGTGTGGATGATCCGGCAACGGCCGCACGCCAACCGAGCAGGGGGCGGATCAGATCGGCCAGGCGCTCGAGGATGTCCACGCGCACGGCGCGCGGTCCGCAGGGGCTATACCCCGTCGCACGGTAGAAGACGTCCGACAGAGACTTGTCCACGGGCGTCGACGTCAGCCCAGCTCGCGGCGGCGTCGGCAGCGCTTCGATCGACAGGCCATGCGCGCCGGCGTTCTTCAGGGCCCATAGCACCAGCCGGAGCTCGGCAGCCGCAGGCTTCAACAGCAGCAGCAGGTAGATGTTGAACGCACCAAAGCGCACACCGTAGCGCCGCAGCTGCGCGCGCGCCTGCTGGTCCAGGGACCTGATCTCCTCCGCGACGCTTTCGCGGCTGAGAATCCCGAAACCCTCGGTCAGGCGGAACGCGATGCCCCGCGCCAGTCCGGTGATATCCTGCGCTGCCGCGATTTCCACCAGCGGCTTCAGGCGCTCCGCCAGAATTTCGGCAAGCCACGTTTCGACGCGCGCCTGCACCTTCTCCTTGTCCGCCTGTGCAAGGTGCTCGTCACACAGGATCTGCACCACGGGCTTCAGCGGGTCATCGCCCGGCTCGAGGCGGGCAATTTCCTCATCGCGCCACAGCACGCGTGCCTGCGTCGTCAGCTTAAAGGCGTCGTTCTTGGCGGCTACCACGCGCCGCACACGCATGGCGAGTTCCTTGGCCCAAACTTGCGAGGCGGCATTGCCCTGGG
>CADEFX010000376.1 GCA_902826715.1 uncultured Hyphomicrobiales bacterium
ACAGCCAGCCGCCAGTCCCCGGTCATCCACGCCCGGGGGAGAGCCGGCGTACGCTGATCGCCGGCAGCAGACATGGCACGGATTCGCTGATGTCTCGTGCCCGATCGTAGCCTCTCGGATCCAATCGCCGGCAACCAGCTCTTGCCTGCGCCCTGGGTGGTCAGATCCGGGATCACCGCAGGATAAGTGAGGCAAGGCGGGCGGGGATTACTTTTTTTGCACCGATCAGGCTGTGTCCAGCGTATGCCGGGACGGGGCGGGCCCTCTGCACAGTCTGCGATCGCGCTGAGCCTGCGATATTACCCACCTGTCGCCGCCCGCTTGGCCGCCTGCACCGCGTTCTCCAGCGCCTGCAGGAAATGCGAGCGGTCCTGCCGCGTGAAGCTGGCGTTGTAGCCTTTGCTCTCGCCGGTCTCGCGCAGGTGACGCGAGAGATCGCGCATGGCCAGCGCCATGCCGATGCTGGCTTGCGTGAACGGCCTCCCCGTCGGACCGATGGCGGCAGCGCCTTTCTCGAGCGCCCGCGCCGCCAGCGGAATGTCGGCCGTCACCACGATGTCGCCCGCGACCGCATGCTCGACGATCCAGTCGTCGGCCGCGTCGGGCCCATCCTGCACGACCACGCGCTTGATGAGCGGCCCCTGCGGCAACCGCATCCACGCGTTCGATACGAAATGAATCTCCAGCCCATGTCGCTCCGCCACCCGCACCGCCTCGTCCTTCACGGGGCAGGCATCTGCGTCGATGTAGAGGGTGATGGTCATGGGTCAGTTCCGCCCGCGCTGATGCGCACCCTCACCCGTGTTAGCACAGCCCTCACTCCATAACCGTCATGGCCGCGCAGGCGGCCATCCACGTGCGTGTCCGTCACTCCCGAAGCCTCGCCCGATCCGCCGGACCATCCAAAATCTCTCCAGTGCTGTCGTCGAACAGATCAAGCCACTCCGGGTTCATCTGCTCGATAAGCCGCACCTTCCATGCTCGTTTCCACTTCTTGAGCCGCGTCTCGCGCAAGATCGCCGCGTCCATCGTCTCGTGCATCTCGTAGTACACCAGCAGGTCGACCGCATATCTCTTGGTGAAGCCATCGAACAGCTTCTGTTTGTGATTGGCCATTCGATCCGCAAGATCGCTCGTCACGCCGATGTACAGAACACCGTTGGGCTTACTCGCCAGGATGTAGACTGCCGGCTCTTTCGCGCGCCAGTCCCACATGCCTGTTTCCCTCGATGCCGGCGTGGATGGCCGCCTGCGCGGCCATGACGTTAGGGTGGGGATCGCACTATGCAAGGCGAGGCCCCAACATAAAAGAAAGCTGCTCTCACGAATTTCTGCAGTCTATCATTTCTATCCGTCATGGCCGCGCAGGCGGCCATCCACGTGCAATCGTGGCCCCCTATTCCTCCTTCCCCCGCTCCACATGAAACCGGTGCAGCACCCGGTGAAACACCGGGCCCAGCACGAAGCCCGCACCGATCACCAGCACCAGGCCTCCCAAATTCGTCATGGCCGCGCAGGCGGCCATCCACGTGCGATTGTGGCCCCCTACTCCTCCTTCCCCCCCTCCACATGAAACCGATGCAGCACCCGATGAAACACCGGGCCCAGCACGAAGCCCGCACCGATCACCAGCACCAGCCCTGAGAAGATCGCGTACGACCCGGCGAAAATCTTGCCGGCCGTGGTCTTCAGCTCCGTCACCGGACCCATGCCCGACAGGATCATCGACGCGTTGACGTACGCGTCCGTCACCGACATGCCCTCCGTCACCATGTAGCCGGTCATGCCGATGGCGAGCCCTGCCACCGTCAGCAGCGCCCACAGCCCAACCGCATACGCCATCCGCTGCGCAAATGCCGGGCGCGGGATGACCTTGTGCGTGCGGTGCTCGAATTCGGTGACGCCGCGCATGCGAACCTCCCCGCCAAGAAAGCGCCCTCGTGAGTGCTTTCAAAAAAGCATGTCCCTGCGAGGGCGTGAAAGCACGACCACTATTCCCCTTCTCCCCGTTCTTACGGGGAGATGGTTGGGGTGAGGGGCAGGGACAAGGCACTGAGCAAGCTTCTGCCCCTCACCCTAACCCTCTCCCCATGCCGGATAGAGGCATGGGGAGAGGGGATAAACAAAAGCCGAGAACGCCGCCCAGAAAAAACCCCGCCACTTTCGGGGCGGGGTTCGGTTCGTCTCAGTTATCCAGGAAGCTCCTGAGCTTCCGGCTCCGGCTCGGATGCTTGAGCTTGCGCAGCGCCTTCGCCTCGATCTGGCGGATGCGCTCGCGCGTTACGCTGAACTGCTGGCCCACTTCCTCCAGCGTGTGATCGGTGTTCATGCCGATGCCGAAGCGCA
>CADEFX010000377.1 GCA_902826715.1 uncultured Hyphomicrobiales bacterium
GAGCGCCGGCCTGTCACGCCGGAGGCCGCGGGTTCAAGTCCCGTCGCTCGCGCCATTATTTCAATGACTTAGCAACATCCGTCAGCGCCGACTTCCAACTTTCGGACCGGTGCGGTGACACTTTCGTCCGATTTCTGTTCTCCTAGACCTGCGTGACGGACCGCGCGCGGCTTCGCCTGCATGCCGCTCGTTCATCGGGTCGGCAATTTAAAGCCATAGTCTCGGTTTGCTGCTTTCGGCGTAACATATCCGTCCGCAATGTCCCGTTCGATCGCAGTGCGCTCACGCTTCTCCGGTGGCCCGTAGCCGCCCGCTCCCGACAGGCGAAAACTCAGCACATCGCCGCGCTTGATCGGGCGTGTCTCTTTCGAGTGCAGCTTCTCGCCGTTGCCCTGTGGATTGAGGATGCTTTCCGCCAGCGCGCCGGGCTTGCCACCGAAGATGCCGTAGGGTGCGAAGACGTGCCGGTCGCCGAGGTGCGAAAGAACAGCGGTCGAGTTGAGCAGCTCGATGTCCTTGCGGATGCCGCAGCCGCCCCGCCATTGGCCCGCTCCGCCCGTATCGGGGATAAAGCCGAAACGCCGGATGCGCACCGGGCTGTGCGTCTCGTGCACCTCGACTGGAATGTTGGAGCAATTCATGATGGGGCTCATGCCCTCGACGCCGTCTTTGCCCTGCTGACCGCCATAGCCCGCCAGCGACACGTCGTACATGACGAAAGGCTTGCCCGTGCGGTCGTCGATGCCGCCGATATTGGGGTTCGACCAGTGCGAGAACGCCCCCATCGCGCGGTGCGGCAAGGCCTGGGCCAACGCCCCGTTGATGGTGTCGAAGATGCGGATCTGCAAAATCGGCCGCCCGCCCGAAGGTGCGGGGAATTTCGGATTGAAGAAGGAGCCTTCGCGCACCTTGAGCTTGATCGGCCGCATGCTGCCTTCGGTCTGCGGGTCCAGCGCATTGCAGAACGTTTTGGTAGCGAACACGGCGTAGGCGCGGGAATAGTTGATGTAGGAATTGATCGCCGCCGGCACGGCGTCCGACGAGCGCGAGAAGTCAAATTCCACCTCGCCTTTGCCATCGAACGTAATGTCCACCGCCATGCGGATGGGCTCGGTGCCCGGACCGTAATCGTCCATCTTGTCTTCAAAGCTGTAGGTGCCGGCCGGCACCTCCGCCAGCACCGCGCGCATGGCCGCTTCCGAGCGATCGAGGATCGCTTTGTAGGACCGGTCGACGGTCTCGGCGCCATAGTCGCGGAACATCTTCTCGAGACGAACCGAGGCCGTAAGGTTTGCCGTGTGCTGCGCCAGAAGGTCGCCGCGCACCTTGTCGGGCATGCGCACGTTGCCGAGCACGATGCGCAGAATGTCCTCGTCGATCTTGCCTTCGCGCACGAAGCGCACCGGCAGGATGCGCAACCCTTCCTGGAACGCCTCGGTGACGCCGTGCACCTTTTGCGAGCCGGGGGCGGCTCCCCCCATGTCCACCTGGTGCGCCGAGCATGCCACGAAGCCGATGACGCGGCCTTCAAGAAACACTGGCATGATTTGGTAGGTGTCGGGGAAGTGGCCAGCGCCGATAAACGAGTCGTTGACGAGGATGGAATCGCCGGGCTTCAGCGTTTCGACCGGAAAATACTGCAGCACGCTTTTGGCGACGAACGGCATGGAGCCCAGATGCCCCGGGCTGAAGTTGCCTTGCGCGATCATGACGGCGTTGCGGTCGAACAGCGCCGTGGCGAAGTCGTCTCCCTCACGCACGCCTTCCGAGAAGGCCGTGTGGCGCAGGGTGATGCCGAGCTCCTCGGCAATGGAAATCAGCGAATTCCATATCACCGTGAGGGTGATCGGATCGACGGTCTTGGCTGCTGTCACGGCGAAACCTCCCGTGCAATATCGATGATGAGGTGACCTTCGGCACTGATGCGCGCCACGTCGCCCGGCAAGAGCACCGTCGTGCTGTCGGGGTCCTCGACGATGGCCGGTCCGGCAATAGTCGCATCGCTGGCGAACGCCTGCCGATCGATGATCGCCGTATCGACGTAGCCGCCGGCTTCCGGGAACCAGGCCTTGCGTGTTCCGCGCCGTATCGTGGTCGTTTCACTCTCCGCTCGGCCAAGGCGCGCGCTGCCCGTACGCGATGGGATCGTGGCCACCAGCGTCCAGTCCACGGATTCGATGGTACCCTCGGCATCCAGGAATTTGTGCTTGCGCAGATACGCCTCGTTGAAAGCCTCGATGGCGCGGCGGCCATAGTCAGGGCCGATCGGGCCACCCGGCAGGTCGACGTGGATCTCGAAGCCTTGCCCGGCGTAGCGCCTCCGCGCCTAGCGCGACCATGCCC
>CADEFX010000378.1 GCA_902826715.1 uncultured Hyphomicrobiales bacterium
AGCCGACTTCGCGCAAAATGACCGAGCCCAGGCCGAAGGGCACACCGAGGGTTTTCTGAAAGCGGTGGTCTCGAAGCGGGGGAAGATCCTCGGCGCCACGATCGTCGGGCCTCAGGCTGGAGAGCTCATTTTGCCGTGGGTGCTTGCGCTCAGCAAAGGTCTCAAGATCGGTGACATGGCCTCCGTCGTCGCTCCGTATCCGACACTCGGCGAAATCAGCAAACGTGCGGCTGGAAGCTATTTCACTCCAGCCTTGTTTTCCAACCGCACAAAGTGGCTTGTGCGCTTTCTGGGAGCTTTCGGATGACCTTGCGACGCCTTCTTCCGCTGGCCATCCTCGCGGCCCTCATTGCAGCGGTCTTTGCCCTTGGCCTAGACCGGTACCTTACGCTCGACGCGCTGCGGGACAACCGCTCCGCGCTGCTCGACATCGTAAAGAGCAACGCGGTTGCCGCAGGCGCGGCATTCATTGCGACCTACGCTGCCGTCGTTGCGTTGTCGCTGCCGGGCGCAACAATTATGACCCTTGCGGGAGGGTTTCTGTTCGGTGTGCCACTGGGCGCATCCTTGACCGTGGTTGGCGCCACAGTCGGAGCAACCGCGTTGTTCCTCATCGCCCGTTCCGCATTCGGAGATATTCTTCGCCAAAAAGCCGGTCCCTTCCTTGGCCGAATGTCCGAAGGGTTCGGAGAGAATGCCTTCAACTATCTGCTGTTCCTGCGTCTGGTCCCTGCCTTCCCCTTCTGGGCCGTCAATCTGGCTCCCGCACTGCTCGGTATGCGTCTGGTTCCCTTCATTGTAGCGACCGGATTGGGTATCATTCCCGGAACGGTCATCTTCACTGCATTCGGCGCCGGCCTTGGCGAGATCTTCGATGCCGGCGGCGAGGTCTCGCTCAAGAATGTGCTCAGCCCGCCTTTGCTTGCCGGCCTGGTCGGACTTGGGTTTCTTGCTCTACTTCCGATCGCAGTCCGACGCTGGAGAACCAAGTCGCATTGAACCTCACGGTGGTCATACCGGCCCTTGATGCCGCCGCCACGATTGGTGAAACACTCGAGACGATATGCGGCTTGGCCGATGTCATCGTGGTTGACGGCGGATCTCGCGATGGAACCAAGGATATCGCCGTGCGGCATGGCGCCCGAGTCATCGGCTCCAAGCGGGGCCGCGGTTGTCAGCTTGCCGCTGGTGCGGCGGCCGCAGCCGGCGAATGGTTGCTATTTCTCCACGCGGATACACGTCTTGAAGCGGGCTGGGGCGCTGTTGTCGCAGACTTCATGGAAAATCCGCGCAATAAGACGTGCGCTGCCACGTTTCGCTTCAAGCTTGATGACAATTGTTGGCAGGCCCGCTCATTGCAGCGTCTTGTCGGTTGGCGAGCGCGAGTGCTCGGTCTGCCGTATGGAGATCAGGGTCTGCTGATCCATCGCGACTTTTACGCGACAATCGGAGGCTATCCGGACTGGCCACTCATGGAAGATGTCGAGTTGGTACGCAAAATTGGACGCAACAGGCTGATTACGCTGCCTGCTTCTGCGGTGACGTCGGCCGCGAGATGGAGAAAGGAGGGATGGTTCACGCGCAGCTTGCGCAATGGCTTGTGCCTCTCTCTCTTCTACATCGGCGTCTCGCCCCGGCTGATCGCACGGATTTACGGCTGAGCACCATGCAACGCTGCCATCTCGTCATTTTCACGCGCCAGCCTCGCATGGGGATGGGAAAGCGGCGTCTTGCAGCCGATGTGGGTTCCGTCGAGGCGCTTCGCTTCCAGCGTGTCAGCCTTGCAAACACGCTGCGACGGGTTGCTGCAGGCAAGCGCTGGAGTACTTGGCTCGCGGTGACTCCCGATCGATCCGGCCCCTGGCCGTCTACGTGCCGGATCACCCCGCAGGGCCAGGGAGATCTTGGACAACGGCTCAGTCGCCTGATTGATCGCCTTCCCAATGGACCTGTTCTCATCGTCGGCAGCGATGCGCCAAACATCACGCGCGCCCTGATAGCGCGTGCATTTCATCTCCTGCACGGCCACGATGCAGTTCTTGGTCCGGCGATGGACGGAGGATACTGGGCCATTGGGCTGCGTAGACGCCCCAGAAAAATAGCCCCGTTTCAGTCCGTGCGTTGGTCTACGTCACATGCGTTGGCCGACACACTCAGAAACCTGGACGGCTACTCGGTCGCAACGCTTCCGCGCCTCGAAGACGTCGATGACGCTTCATCCCTTGCGCGGTGCCCTCACTGGAGCATTCTCCATGGCCCTCATTTCGCCTAAGCCTGTCTCCGCCTACCCATGGTGGATCAGGGTCTTCTTCTGGAAGCAGAAGCGGACCTATGGC
>CADEFX010000379.1 GCA_902826715.1 uncultured Hyphomicrobiales bacterium
CGTGCGCACGATCTTGTTGATGGTCTCGATCATGTGCACGGGGATGCGGATGGTGCGCGCCTGGTCTGCGATCGAGCGCGTGATCGCCTGCCGGATCCACCACGTGGCATAGGTGGAGAACTTGTAGCCGCGGCGATACTCGAACTTGTCGACCGCCTTCATCAGGCCGATGTTGCCTTCCTGAATGAGATCGAGGAACTGCAGGCCGCGGTTCGTGTACTTCTTGGCGATGGAGATGACGAGGCGCAGGTTGGCCTCCACCATTTCCTTCTTCGCCTGGCGCGCCTCGCGCTCGCCCTTCTGCACGTTGCGCACGATGCGGCGGAATTCCGCGATCTCGAGGCCCGTCTCGCTGGCGAGGTTGTGGATGTCCGTGCGGATCGTCTCGATCTGGCCGCGGTCGCCCTTCACCAGGCGTTCCCACGGTTTGCGGCCGCACGTGCCGATGCGCTCGAGCCACGTCTGGTCCAGCTCGTTGCCGTAGTATTCCGAGATGAAGTCCGGGCGCGGCACGCCGTAGCTGTCGGCGAGCCGCATCAGCCGGCCCTCGAAGCCGATCAGCCGCTTGTTGATGGCGTACAGCTGCTCGACCAGGCTCTCGATGCGGTTGTTGTTGAGTGACAGGCTCTTGACGTCCTTGATGATGTCTTCGCGCAGCTTGTCGTAGGTCTTCTGCTCCTTGCGCGAACCCTGCTCGCCGGCCACCTGCAGCTCGAGCTTCTTGTCCTGCTGCTTCCTGAGTTTCTTATAGGTCGCGGCAATGTTGTCGAAGGTCTCCAGTACCTTCGGCTTCAGCTCGGCTTCCATGGCCGCGAGCGAGAGCGCGTTCTCATACTCGTCCTCGTCGTCCATCTCGCCTTCGGGCGGCGCCTCGCCGTTGAGGCCATCGTCGCCGTTGGGTTGCGAGCGCTGCTGGGTGACGCCGGGGATGACGGGCGGTGGACCGTTCGGCACCACGGCCGGCACGATCTTGGCCTCGGGCCCCTCGTAGGTGGCTTCCAGATCGATGATGTCGCGCAGCAGGATCTTGGCGTCGTTCAACTCGTCGCGCCAGATGATGATGGCCTGGAAGGTGAGGGGGCTTTCGCACAGGCCGGCGATCATGGCCTCGCGTCCGGCCTCGATGCGCTTGGCGATGGCGATTTCGCCTTCGCGCGACAACAGCTCCACCGAGCCCATCTCGCGCAGGTACATGCGCACGGGATCGTCCGTCCGCTCGGATGGCTCCGCGCGCGTTTCGGTCTTGGCCGGGAGGTTCTGCGCCGTCACGGCGCGGTTGTCGTCCTCGTCGGCGGCGGCATCGTCGGCGCCTTCCGCGGCCGGCTCCTCGCCTTCCTCGCTCTCGACCACGTTGATGCCCATGTCCGACAGCATGGACATGGTGTCCTCGATCTGCTCGGAGGATACTTCCTCCGACGGAAGCACCGAGTTCAGCTCGTCATAGGTGACATATCCGCGCTGCTTGCCGGCCTTGAGCAGGCGCTTCACGGACTGGTCGGACAGGTCCAGCAGCGGACTGTCCTTTTCTGCGGGCTCGGCGGCGGGCGCGGCATCGTCGGCCTTGCGAGACGCGGCCTCCTTGCGGGGCGGAGCTTCGGGCTTTCGGCTAGGCGCAGTGCGCGTCTGCGCGGTACGGCTCATTGCATGCAATCCTTTCCGAAACGGAATTCACGAATGTGCAGCGGCGCGCAGTCGGACCGCGGTCCCGCGCGCGACATTGTGTCGGTACCGTCAATATGCATGACGTGCACCCGGTGATACTGGAGCAGTCTTGGCAATCATCGATACCCGATCCGAGCTTCACTGGGCGCCCGTGACCACGGCTCGCCCGGCATCCCCCAAACGCACCGCACGATCCCAGTCACGCCGACCAGCGACTGTCCTCGCCGTCCGTTCTGCTCTCTCCAGTAACGTCCACGCCGTCACCCCGGTTCAGCTGCTCCTGCAGTTCGCAGATGCGAGTCAACGCTTCCTGGCTGCCTTCCGCGAGCCAGACTTGCTCGGCGGAATCCAATGCCCTGCGCAGCCCCACCTGCTTCTCGTGAAGAGCAAGCACGTGACGCCAACCGGTATCGACGGCGGCCCGATCTGCCTCTGGTTCGGCGAACTTGTCGCCTTTATGCGTGATCGCACGCTCGACGAGGGCAAGGATCTTGGCCAGACCTTGATCCGTGAGATGGGTCTGAACCTGCGATCTGTCAAGGAAATTGTGCTCTACATGCAACGAAAGCAACGCATCTCGCAGGTCCGACAGTGGCTTTGATGTCAGTGTCAGCCCGGCGATCAGTTCCGAATGCTCGTCGATCAGCCA
>CADEFX010000380.1 GCA_902826715.1 uncultured Hyphomicrobiales bacterium
GGAAACAGCGCCGGAGGGAGCCCCCGGCGCTGAGAGAGCGCCCTTGACGCCTGAGGGGCGCACGATGGAATGAATCGAGGGCGATCCCCGTTATTGATACGGATCTACCGGCCGGAAGTTTCAACCGAACTCGGTGCGCTCACGAAATGATAGCGCGCAGCGCCGCGATAAGCTGGGCCGGCGTCGCTGGCTTTGCCAGGTGCGGCGCGCCCGTGGCCTCGAAGCCGCTGTAGACCAAGAACGGGATGCCACGCTCCTTGAGCCGGGCCCGAAGCGCCGAGCTATCGCCGTCACCGAGCGAGTGATCGAGGATAGCCGCGGCCAGCCCGTCATGCTCTACCAGCAATTTTGCACGCTTGACGCTCGTGGTGCTCGTCACCTCGGCGCCCACTTCCTCGAGGGCCATGGTGATATCCATGGCTATCAAAGGCTCGTCCTCGACGACGAGAAACGTAAGTCCACTGAATGAGAACATGGCACTCCCGTAGGCGCGGCTAAGCGCCATCTGCCAAGGGCGAAGGCGACGCCCGAGCTGCCGGCCCATCCTCGAACGCGCAGCAGACGTCAGGACCGACTGTGGGAGGCAGACCCGCCTAGCTGGAACGGGTCGGTGCTGCGTATACTCCAGCTTATAAACCATTCCTCTGGAACTGGATTAATAAATGCTAATCCGGCGACAGTTTGAGTAATCTAGATTTTCAGCGGAAAGAATAATGCTTCCTCCCCCTGAACCATCTGCCCGCATTCGAGTTCTCGACGCAGAGGAACATGCGAAAGATCCAAAGCGATGGCAGAAAAGCCCGCCGTGCTTGTGGTCGAAGACGAGGTGCTGGTTAGATACGACCTCGTCAGCACGCTGGAGCTGGCGGGCTACGAGACCCACGAGGCGTCGACCGCCGCGGAGGCCATCCGCATCCTCGAGCAGCACGAAGAGATCCGCGTCGTGTTCACCGACATCCAGATGCCGGGGGACATGGACGGGCTCGCGCTTGCCCGCTTCGTCCGGGAGCGCTGGCCTCCGACCATCATCATCGTGAGTTCCGGCCGGGTGCAGCCAAGGTCGGAAGATATGCCGGAGAACGTCCCGTTCCTCGCCAAGCCCTACGAGGAGCGCACGCTCCGCACGATCCTGGACCACGTGGCAGCGCGGCTCGCGGGCTGAGTGCCTATGGCTTTAGAGCGTCCATCGAAAGGCGCATGGTGCAGGCGACGCCATCCGGCGGGAATTCCAGGGCCACATCGCCTTTGAGAGAGCCGGCCAGACCCTTCTCGATCAAACGAGTGCCGAAGCTCCGCCGCGAGGGCGGCACGACCGGAGGGCCTCCGGACTCCTTCCAGCGGATGCTAAGCGTCTCGCCGTCTTCCTCCACCGCGGCGGAGATGCTCACCATCCCATGCGGATTTGAAAGTGCCCCGTACTTCACCGCATTGGTGCACAGCTCGTTCAGCACCATGCCGAGCGGGACAACCATCCCGGCAGCCACCGTGATGTTGGGACAACCGATGATGAACCGATGGGCGGCGAATGGCGACACGGCGGTGTGCAGGATCGCCCTCAGGTCGGCCTCCGCCCAGTTCGATCGCAGCAGCAGGTCATGCACCTGACCGAGCGCGGCCAGGCGGGCCTCTATCGAGCGTTTAGCATCCTTCAAGGATGTCGCCGAAGCCAGGCTCTGCGTGGTTATCGCCTGCACCATAGCCAGCATGTTCTTCACGCGGTGGTGCAGCTCCTCCAACAGCAATCTCTGCGCGTCATGATCGACATGTATCCTCGCCGCGTCCACTCCCGCCTGAGCCAAGGAGCTGCGCAGTCGACTGTTCTCGGCGATAAGGCGATGCTCCTGCTCAGACATGTCCCTCACTCACCTTAGTAATTGGCGGGTACTCGTGTGCGGCTAGAAAACGTCGAACCCGGACCGTGGGTTCCGAATGGGTTCCATGAGTTTCTGAAAGGTGCGCATCATGCGCTCGCGATGAAACTCATATGATTTCTCGCTCTCAAGAAACGCTTGAACATATTGTCCCGTGCAGCCGTCGATCGCGCTGAAAAGAGGAGGCGGCCTGAGCGTCAGTAAGCTCAAGAGAATTGGCAGGCGGGCGTGGTCCCGTGGCCTCGATGGCGCCGCTCCGATCAACTGAAGCAGTAGCTACCAGGCCCGCGTCGGGCATATTCGGCCCGGCCGCCCGACCCTCCGCGGCACCTCGGTGAGCCCGGTGCGGCCTAAGCGCTTGCACCGACTCGGCATAGCCGTGGTGCGGACGGAGGGACTCGAACCCTCACGACGTCGCCGTCTCAGGATTTTAAG
>CADEFX010000381.1 GCA_902826715.1 uncultured Hyphomicrobiales bacterium
GATCGATGTGCGCATCTGGCCCGACGCCGGCCGCATCGAGGACATCCGCTATGCGGTGGCCTGGGGTCCGCCTCCGGGCGCCCTCAAGACGGTGCCCAACCTTCAGCTCATCGTCTCCGTCGGCGCCGGCGTCGATCACCTCTTCAAGGATCCCGAGCTGCCGAAAGTCCCCGTCGCGCGCTACGTCGATCCCGACCTCACCAATCGCATGACGCAGTACGTCGCCCTGCACGTGCTGTGGCACCAGCGGCGCATGTGCGAATTCCAGCAGCAGCAGGCGCGCCGGGAATGGAAATACCTGCCCGAGCCGGCGGCCCAGGATATACGCGTCGGCATCATGGGTCTCGGCATCATGGGCGCCGCATCCGCAAAAGTCCTGTCCGCCATCGGCTATCAGTTGCGTGGCTGGAGCCGGACCTCCAAGCAGATCCCGGGCGGCATGAAGTGCTTTGCCGGCCGCGACCAGCTCGCCGCCTTCCTGGCCGAGGTGGATATCCTCGTCTGCCTGCTGCCGAACACGCCCGACACGCGCGGCATACTCAACCGCGATCTTTTCCGCGGCCTGTCGAAGACGGGCCGTCACCCGCGCCTGCCCGGCCCCTCGCTCATCAACGCCGGCCGCGGCCCGCTCCAGATCGAAGCCGACATTCTCGCGGCCCTCGAGGCCGGCGAGTTGCATTCCGCCTCGCTCGACGTGTTCGAGACCGAACCGCTGGACAAGGCGAGCCCGCTCTGGCGCCACCCGCGCGTCGTTATCACCCCGCACAACGCGGCCGAGAGCGAGACCAATGCCATCGTGCGCTACATGCTGCGCCAGGTCCGCGCCCACATGGCCGGCAAGCCTGTGGAAAACATCGTCGATCCGTCACGCCAGTATTAGGCGGGATTCACCGTTAGTGCCGCGTCGCGGATAAACACGCTGGCCGCCTCGGGAATTAGACCGATGGCCTGGCGGGCGAACCCCCGATACTCTTGGGCCATGCACACCCGCCGTTACAGAGCCGGAACACGCGTGCAGTCGCGCTGCCTCGCACTGACGCTCGCACTGTCGCTTGCCGCGTCCGCTCACGCCCAGCTCGCTGCGCCCGTTGGTCCGACCCAGTCCACCACCATCCCGAACGGCCTCACGGAATTCGCCCGCGCCAATCCGCAGTGTACGGAAATGACCAACAGCTGCGAGATCTGCGTCCGTGGCGACCTGATCGAGTGCTCGACCCCCGGCATCGCTTGCCAGCCCTCGGTGTGGCAATGCAAGAAGGATCTCGGCTCACTGGATGATTCGGCAAAGGGCCCCGTACCGCCCAAGTGACTTTTTGCGCGTAGAGGCGTGCACCCCACCCCCAACCCCTCCCATTGCGAAGAACAATGACAGAGGGAAACGAGACCACCCAGCATGCTCCAGGATGATGCCTTTCGCGCCGGCCTGCGCTCCGCCATCGGACAGATAAAGGCGAGACTCTCGCGCCTGGCGGGCGTCGCCCGCATCGACGAAACGGAAACCGGCCTCTATTGGCGCATCGCCGTCGAACCTCACGCCGAGAATGCTTGCTCGTTTGAGCTCATCGTTGATCTCGAACGGCAATCGTTCGACATCGTCATCGGGCCTGAATCCTACGAGAGCTGCCCTATTGACGACGCCGCGCTCCTGCCGGCTATAGTCGAGGCCATCGTCAACGGCGACGTGACCACCCGCCGCTGGTCTAGCGCCAACACCGGTGCGCCGCACTCCGTGGACACGATCGTTCCTCTCCCCGACGGCTCGGACTGGCAGCGCGCGCGTCTCGAAGGCCCTGCCGCCCACGCCATTCCGCCCGCCAGCCGCCTCAGCGAGGATCACCACTACGCGCCCTACGCCCGCGCGTAGTGCGGACATCAGCTGCGTCCAGGCACCATCCTTTCCAGCCTCTATCGTACGACAGCATCCTCGCGGTTTGCTCGGTAGACCGTGGTAGCGCTGCGAACCCTGGCGTAGCGCACCGCCTTGAACCCAGCGATGACGAGAATGAAAAAACAACAGCACGCGTTGAGGGCGAAGCAGCCTGCCATCCACCAGTCCGACTGATTGACGATTGCGTACGCGGCTGTCGACAGATTCGCCACCAGGAACAGGCCCCAGGTGGTGAAAGAGATTGCGGACGCCCCGTTTGGATCCTTCGCCGCTTTTCGCATCTGAGGAAGGTAGGCGAAGATGCGCAAACCATTGCAAGCGGCAAACGCCGCCATCGTCATGTCTTCGAGCGGCACCATGCTCCCCCATCTCAGCTGTTTGAAGGTTCGAAGACACATCGGACGGCGGGC
>CADEFX010000382.1 GCA_902826715.1 uncultured Hyphomicrobiales bacterium
AGATCGGGCTGCTTGATCATGACCTGCGGCCCAGGCTGGATACCGTGGATCATCATGGCGCCGATCATCAGGGCCATCACCGGGTTGGGTGGGATGCCGAGCGTCAGCAGCGGAATGAACGAGGTCTGCGCCCCGGCATTGTTAGCGGCTTCAGGCGCTGCCACGCCCTCGATGGCACCCTGGCCGAAGCGCTCAGGCGTGCGCGAGATCTTTTTCTCAAGCGTGTAGGCGGAAAAGGCGGACAGCAACGCACCGCCGCCCGGCAACACGCCCAGGAGCGATCCGACGCCGGTGCCACGGACAATGGCGGGAAGCGCCGTCTTGAAATCGGTCCAGGTCGGCATCAGCCCGTGGATGGGTTGTCGCAAAACACTGCGCGAGTCCTGCTGCGACAAGTTGCTGATGATCTCGGCCAGGCCGAACAACCCGAGGGCAATGGGGACGAAGCCGATGCCGTCCGACAGCTCCGGGAGCCCGAATGTGAAGCGTTGCTTGCCCGTGTTGACGTCGGTGCCGACGAGGCCGAGAAACAGTCCGACGAAGATCATGGCCACGGCTTTGAGGATGCTGCCCTGCGCCAGTACGATGGCCGCAATGAGCCCGAATACCATCAGCGAGAAATACTCGGCGGCACCAAAGCTCTGCGCCACCCGGGTCAGCGGCTCGGCAAACACCGCGATCAGCATGGTGGCGAAGGTGCCGGCAATGAATGATCCGATTGCGGCGATGGCCAGGGCCGCACCGGCCCGTCCGCGCCGCGCCATCTGGTAGCCATCGAGGCAGGTGACCACGGACGAGCTCTCGCCCGGCATGTTGACGAGGATGGCCGTCGTCGAGCCGCCGTACTGCGCGCCATAGTAAATGCCCGCCAGCATGATCAGCGCGGGCACCGGAGGCAACGCGAAGGTGAAGGGCAGCAGCATCGCAATGGTCGGCACCGGACCGATGCCAGGCAGAACGCCAATCAACGTTCCAAGCAGAGCGCCGGCGAGGCAGAACAGGATATTCTGAAGCGACAGGGCAATGGAAAAGCCGTGCACCAGGTTCTCGATGAGATCCATGTCAAACCCCCGGCAGGATCTTCATGGTGAGCCCGAGGCCCTTGACGAAGATCAGCACAGCGGCACCGGCGAGCAAGACGCTAACGATGGTCGTCTCGAGCCAGCGCGTATCCGTTGACGCGGCGGCAGCAGCGAGCACCATGCCTATGGTGGCTGGCACCAAGCCGCCCCATTCGATCAGGCCTCCAAACACCAGCACGCTGGCGAGCACGAGAAGCAGCGGCCGCAAGTGCCATCTCGCCATGGGTTCGGCGCGACGAATGATACCGGCGCCGGCAATAATGATCCCCGCCGTCACGAGCAAGCCGCACAATAGCTTCGGGACAAAGCCTGCTCCCATGCGGGCGGTGGTGCCAAAGGGATAGTCCCACCCCAGCGCAAGTCCGATGGCGCCGAGTGCCATGAAAAATATACCGGCGGCGATGTCCTGGTCGACCTTCAAGGCGATCCCTCCTCGACGCCATCGTCCGCACGAAGCGGACGATGCCCGTTGAATAGATGTTGGCGCCGGCCTAGTCCCCCGGCCCGGAGCGGAGGCAGTCTAGGCCACGGCTCGGGCATCCGCCACAAGGCTCCGCATAGGGTGCAGGTTCAGGGCGTCAACAGCAGCTCGGGCCGGTACTCGAAATGCATGGTGTCGAAGTGATACCAGCGGCCGCCCCAGATGAAGCCGTGCTTCTCGAACACGGCGACGATCTCGGGCGGCATCTCGTTGCGATAGACCGGGCGGCCGGCTGCGTCGGGCTTGCTCCAGCGCCAATAGTGCGCATGCGCCGTGGCGATGTCGATAGCAATGCCATGCCCGTGCGCGCTCACGCGATTCGTTCCGGCAATGGGACGGCAGTTGAACGTTCCGGCCGCAGGCTTGAGGAAGGGGTCGAACCGTGCCGGCAATTCATCCAGCTCGCGCGAGACGGCCGCGAGCTGCGCGGCCACACCGTTGATGCTCGAGACGCGGAGCGTCTTGCCCCATTTGCGCGGCAGCCAGACGACATCGACGAGCCTCGCCTGCACTTCGCCCTTGCGGCAATCACCATACATCTTGTGGAAGAACGGCTCATGGCGCACACGCCCAGGATCGCTGTCGACCGCTGGAGCTTTCGCCGGCGCACCCGCCGGATAGCGCGCATAGAACATGTCCTTCAAGTCGGGGGTTTCCAGCATAGCCGCAAAACCCTTGGCGCCCGGCTTAACCGCCAGGACTCAACCGCTGTTGCCG
>CADEFX010000383.1 GCA_902826715.1 uncultured Hyphomicrobiales bacterium
GGGCACGCTCATGGCGCGCATTTCGGCAAGCATCGGATCCAGGGGAAATCCACCTCCCAGCATGTCCCACATGTACGCCGCGACCAAGCCGCCCGGCTGCACCACCCGCGCCATCTCCGCGACGCCTTTTGCCGGCTCGGGAACGAACACCAGAACGAGCGCCATCACGGCTGCGTCGAAACTTCGGTCGGGGAAGGGAAGCGCCATCGCGTCGCCCACACGAAACTGTGCCAGGCGTGCCGCTGGCCGCGCACGCGCGAAGGCGAGCTGACCTTCCGACGGATCGATGCCCTGCACCGCGGCGGGTGCGCAGCGATCCGCCAGAAGTTGGGTGAAGGCGCCGCTGCCGCAACCGACGTCGATCCATCGCGCGCCAGCAGCCGGAGCCAGCCAGTCAAGGAAGATCGCGCCGGCATACCGGCTCCAGATCCCCATCATCTGCTCGTAGGCAGCACCGTCGTCGAAGCGGATGGTCTGTTCGGCCATGGCGGAGGACCTTCAGCAGCGCCGGGTTCCCAAGCTGAGCTTATCAGAGACGTGCTGGAAAGGACCAGCTGTCGTGATCGCAGCGCCATTGCGCGGGAATGCGCCCAGGTCCACCTTGGCGCCCCGATTCCCGCCTCGAGGTCTTCATGTCCAATCTCTCGCTGCCCGCCGCCGTCACACCCATCGTGCTGCTCGCGATCTCGAACGTGTTCATGACCTTTGCGTGGTACGGCCATCTCAATCACAAGAGTTGGCCACTCTGGTTCGCGGTCATCATCAGCTGGGGCATCGCTTTTGTCGAATACTGCTTCGCGGTTCCCGCCAATCGCCTCGGGCACGCGGTTTATTCCGCCGCCGAGCTCAAGACCATGCAGGAGGTCATCACGCTCGTAGTGTTCGCCTTCTTCTCCGTGCTCGTCCTGAAGGAGCCCCTGACCATCAATCATGGCATCGGCTTCGCCTTGATCGTTGCCGGCGCGTTCTTCGTGTTTCATGGGCCCATCGGGTGAGGGATCAGGTGCGGCATGCTCAATTCGATCGGCGCGCTCAACGCACTCAACTTCTTCATGGCCGACGTGCGCGACGGGCTCGGGCCGTTTCTTGGCGTCTTCCTGCAAGGCAAGGGCTGGTCGCCAGCCGAGATCGGTCTCGTCATGACGATCGGCGGACTCGCAGGCATGTTGGCGACGGCACCGCTTGGCGCGCTCGTGGATGCCACAAGGGCCAAGCGCGCGATGCTGGTGGCCGCCGCCGGCGTCATCATTGCGGCGAGCATCGTCAACTACGCGGCCCCGCATTTCACGATCACGACGCTGGCGCAAGTAGCCTCGGGCATCGCCGCTGCCGCGGTCGCCCCGGCGATTGCCGGCATCACGCTTGGCCTCGTTGGTCAGGAGGGCTTTGCCCACCAGCTCGGCCGCAACGAGGCCTACAACCATGGCGGCAACGCTACTGCTGCCTGCTTGAGCGGTGCGTTGGGCTACCTGTTCGGCATCGGCGCGGTGTTCGCCTTGATGACGGCCATGGCCGTGGCCGCCATCGCGGCGACCGCCATGATCCGGTCGGGCGACATCGATCATGCGCGGGCGCGCGGTCTGGGCGCGGAAGGCTCCGCCCAGCACGCGGAGCCGACAAGCTTCCTCGCCCTCATGCGCTCCATGCCGCTGCTCATTCTCGGCGTGACGCTGATGCTGTTCCACATGGCCAATGCGGCGATGCTGCCGCTCCTCGGACAGGCCATGGTGGCGCGCGGCACCGCGGGCGATGCCAGTGCCTACACTGCGGCCACCGTCATCGTGGCGCAATTGACCATGGTGCCCATGGCCGTGCTGGCGGCGCGCCTGGCCGTGTCGCGCGGCTACTGGATCGTGTTCGTCCTCGCGCTCGTGGCCTTGCCCATCCGGGGCCTGCTTGCGGGCGCCGTCACCCATCCGTTCATCCTGGTTCCCGTGCAGGTGCTCGACGGGGTTGGCGCAGGCTTACTCGGCGTCGCTGTGCCGGGCCTCGTTGCGCGCATCTTGAGCGGCACGGGCCACATCAATGCGGGGCTCGGCACCGTCATGACCATGCAAGGTGTCGGTGCGGCTCTCAGCGCCACCATCGGCGGCTACGTGGCCGAGCGTCTCGGCTACGGCGCGTCCTTCCTGGCGCTGGGCAGCATCGCCATCCTCGCGCTGGCGGTCTGGCTGATCGGAAACAGCCTCGTCGCCATCGGCCGGGAGCCGTCGCCTAGGCCGGCGCCGGGCTAGCCGGCCACAGCCATGCCGCG
>CADEFX010000384.1 GCA_902826715.1 uncultured Hyphomicrobiales bacterium
CGGCAAGCGGCCCGTCGCGTGGCGCGGACGGACAATATTTCAATGTCGCCCGGCTCGTGGGTCCGACCGGCCGGATCGGCACGCAAGAGAAACACATCATGACGCCGTTCGAGCGCACGTGGGGCATCACCGGCGGGCAGAATCTGCGCGTGTTCGACACACGCCTTGGCCGCATTGGCATCGCCATCTGCTACGACAGCGAGTTTCCGCTCGTGGTGCGGGCGCTGACCGAGGCCGGCGCCGACCTGATCCTGATCCCGTCCTGCACCGAGCGCGTCTCGGGCGCACATCGCGTGCGCACGGCTGCTTTGGCGCGGGCGCTAGAAAACGGATGCGCGACGGTTGTATCCCCGACCGTCGGTGACGCGCCCTGGTGCTTGACCGTCGACCACAACCAAGGCATCGGCGGTATTTATGTGCCCGCCGAAGCCGGCGTGTCGGACACCGGCATTCTGGCCGAAGGCCGGCTGAGCCAGCCCGGATGGGTGCTCGCCGACATCGATCTCGGAGCACTCAAAAATCTTCGTGCCAGCGGAGAGATGCGCAACGCCAGCGATTGGCGCCTACAGCCAGGAGCCGTTCCGCTTGCGCATCATGTGGAGGTGGTGGATCTCGGATAGGCTAGCGCAGGGCCCATGTCACCTGGACGCGCACCTCGAGCGCTTGACTTCCCCGTTCGATCGGCACCGACTCTGCCGCCATCGCGCGGCCCGAGAAAATCGGTGCCGATGGCATGGCCTCCTCGGATATCGTGAGTACGTCACCGACTGTTGCCCCCGCCGCCTCCGCAAACAGCTTCGCGCGCCGCAACGCGTTGGCCACTGCCTGGCGTCGCGCCTCGTCTTTCAGCGTCTCGGCATTCGAGACGTCGAAGCTGATGCCGCCCGCCTGGTTCGCACCGAGCGTCACAACGAGATCCAGCAATTCTCCCAGCTTGGAAATGTCGCGCGCCATGATGCGTACTTGATTGACGACGCGATAACCGGTGATCCGGGCGGAGCGTCCATCCTTCGGCTGATCGTAGCGCGGATCGATGCTGAACCGGGATGTCTGAACATCCTTGGGATCGACGCCGGCGCCCTTGAGGCCATCGATCACCTTCTTCATGGCTGCGCCGTTGCGCTGCAGGGCCTCACGCGCCGTATCCGCCTCGCTCAGAACGCCGGTCGAGATATGGGCAATGTCAGGCTCGACCGATACCGTGCCAGAGGCTCCCACCGTGACGGTGCGCTCGGGGCGTTTCTCTTGGGCGGAGGTCGGCACGGCTGTTCCAATCCATGTCAAAGCAACCATCACAGCAGCAACGACAACAGGCGTCATCCGACCCATAAGAGCGTCACCCTCTCGCTGAGGCATCGTTCAAGCTAGTCCGCATTTGCGGCCAAACGGGGCCACGCCGGCATTTCATGGACCGGCGGGAGTCTGATATAGAGACGCCCGCCCGCTTTTGCGACGGGCCCGTAGCTCAATGGTTAGAGCCGGCGGCTCATAACCGTCTGGTTGCAGGTTCGAGTCCTGCCGGGCCCACCACTCATGCCTCAAGGAGGCACACCAACCCCTGCCGCCTCTCAGCGTGCAAGCTCGACTAGACCCATAGCGATGCCCGGCCAGTAATAGAGCATGATCAGGCAGAGAATCTGAATGACCATGAACTGACCCATGCCGTTGTAGATCGTGCCGATCGACCATTGCGGTACGACGCTTTTCAGGTAGTACGCGGACATAGCTACGGGCGGGCTGAGATAGGCTGTCTGCAGGTTGACCGCCACCATGGTGCCGAACCAGATCATCATGTCCGCTTTGCTCATGCCGAAGTTCAGTTTCTCGACGACGGGGAGGAACAACGGCAGGAACACGAGAACAATAACGAGCCACTCGAACGGCCAGCCCAACAGAAATATGATCACCATGATGAGCCAGAATTTGCCGTGATCGGCCAAAGGCAGGTCGAGCAGAAGATTGGCGAGGACGGTGGCCGAGCCCAGCTTCGTGAACACAGCACCGAAAACGTTTGAGGCGACGGCCAGCATCATGACCATGGCGGTGGTCACGGCTGTGTCGACGACAGCGCCTTTGATCGCGGCCGGCGTCAGTTTGCCATAGCACGCAGCGAGAACCACTGCCCCCGCCGCGCCGCAGGCCGCCGCTTCCGTGCACGCGCCCATCC
>CADEFX010000385.1 GCA_902826715.1 uncultured Hyphomicrobiales bacterium
TCCCTGCGCCATCGCGCTTCGTTGATCGCGATGGCGACACCATCGGCTACAAGAAATATGTCGTGCTGCCGCTCGAGCTGACCGCTGCCGACGCGACGCGTCCCATCGATCTCAAGCTCTCTCTGGAGTTCGGCGTCTGCAAGGACATCTGTATCCCCGTCGAGGCGGCTCTGTCGCTCGCCGTTCCGGCCGAGACGGCAACGTTCGCGGCACAATCGCGCATGACCGCCGCGCTGGCGCACGTTCCGCGCAGCGGCGCCCGCGTGAAGCCGAAAGATCCTGTGCTCAAGTCGTTCAAGGCCACGCTGGCCGGCGACAAGCCAACGCTCGCCTTCGATGTCGCCTTCCCCGGCGGCAGCGCGGGCGCCGATCTCTTCGTCGAAGCGCCTGACGGCCTGTGGGTTCCGTTGGCGCGCAAGGCCAGCGAGAGTGGCGACAGCGCTCGCTTCGAGATCGATCTTACCGACGGCGCCGACATCGAGTCGCTGAAGGGCAAGGCGCTCGCCGTCACCTTGGTCAGCGATGCCGGCCAGTCCGCCACCAGCGTCCAGCTCCCCTAACGCCTTCGCGCTTGGCCGCCTCTCCATAAATGGCTAAGTTTCGCGCAGCGCAGGCCGCGCAACGGTCTTCCAGTTTCAGTAGCAGCGCACACGCGGCGCGGAGGAGAGCTCGATGGCAATCAAGGTTGGCGACAAACTGCCCGAAGCGACATTCACCACCATGACGGCCGATGGCCCCAAGCCGATGACCACGGCCGAGGTCTTCGGCGGCAAGAAGGTTGCCCTGTTCGCCGTGCCCGGCGCCTACACGCCGACCTGCCACAAGCAACACATGCCGGGCTTCGTCGAGCGCGCCGAGGAATTGAAGAAGAAGGGCTTCGACACCGTCGCCTGCACCGCCGTCAACGACGTGTTCGTGCTCACCAACTGGGGCAAGGACTCCAAGGCCGAAGGCAAGATCCAGATGCTGGCTGATGGCTCGGCCGACTTCGCCAAGAAGATCGGCCTCGAGATCGACCTCACCGCCCGCGGCCTCGGCGTCCGCTCCAAGCGCTATGCCATGGCGGTGGAAGATGGCGTCGTGAAAATCCTCAACATCGAGGATGCGCCTCCGACCGTCGACAAGTCCAGCGCCGCGACCCTTTGCTCCATGGTCGACAAGAGCCTCTGAAGGCGACCGCACTTCGGACGCAAAATCGCCCTCGACTCGCGTTCCCGGACGCCGCGAGATATGCGCGGCGAGCCGGGATCTTCCCACCAAAGTAGAGAGCGTGCGTGGCGTCGCCGCGACATCGCGCCTTGGGCACAATCCTGACGGGCGAAGACCCCGGCGGCTTGCGTGCCGCGCACGCAGGGCGGGGACGCCAACTGATGGATGCGGTGCGTGTGGTCATCGCCCAGCCGCCGGCCGAAATCCGCTGTCCTGGCGAAATGACGCTGCGGACCATCTTAACTTGACAGCGCCGTTCCCAGATGGCGCATTCCCGCGTGGACTGCCTGGGACTTTGATTTGTTTGCCAGACAGGAGGATGCGAATGCGCTGGGCCTTCGCTCTCATCGCTGTTCTTGCGGTCACGCCGCTCGCCGCGCAGGTGGCCGAAAAAAGCAAGGCCCCCGCCGCGCCGGCCAAGGCCAAGCCGAAGCCCAAGAAGCCGCTGGTGCGGAAGGAGCCCGCAGTTCCGGCCAAGCAGCTCTTCGGCGCGGTCAAGGAGCCGGCCCTGCTCGCTGCGCGCGCCATCGGCTTCTATGCGCGCGGCTGCGTCGCCGGCGCCAAGCCGCTCGCCATCGACGGCCCCGCCTGGCAGGCCATGCGTCTCTCGCGCAACCGCAACTGGGGTCATCCGCAACTCGTGCGCACGATCGAGAAGCTGGCCACCGATGCGAAGGCAAACGACGGCTGGCGCGGCCTGCTCGTCGGCGACATGTCCCAGCCGCGCGGCGGCCCCATGCTGACCGGTCATGCCAGCCATCAGATCGGCCTGGACGCCGACATCTGGCTCACGCCCATGCCCAATCATCGCTTGACCGAGCGCGAGCGTGAGGACATGTCGGCCATTTCCATGCTCGCCGCCGACAAGATCAGCGTCGATCCCACCCGCTGGACGCCGGCCCACGCCACGCTCACCCGCCGTGCTGCCTCTTACCCCGATGTCCCGCGTGTCCTG
>CADEFX010000386.1 GCA_902826715.1 uncultured Hyphomicrobiales bacterium
ACCTCCCGCTCGTAGGTGAACGCCGTCGCCTCCGACCGCAGCACCTTTCGGACCAACTTGCGCGACACCCTCAGCTCGCGGCAGATCGGCTTGTGCTGCACGAAATACGCGCGACGGATCTTCGCTATCGTCGCCACCACCAGCATCCAAACCGGCTCCCGATAATCTCGGAAGCCACTGTGGAACCCACCGATCCGGGGGTCCCGTTTGTGCTCTTACGCAATTTGATGCAGCGTCTTGCGCATTTCATGCCGCTGCTATTACCCGAGCACGAAGCAGATCGAGCTTGGCACGACCGTACATTTGGCGTTTGACGAGCTTGAGCTTGGTGATCTGGCCTTCGGTCTGGCCGTTCGACCATGGTTGGCTGAGGGCGGCGTGGACGGCATCGCGATCCGTCGTGATGCCGCTGGCGAGGGAGTCCAGCAGGCCGGCTTTCGCTGCTTTGATCCAGGCATCCAACCGATCGGCATCACGCTCGCGGATCATGGCATGGAACTGATCGATGAGATCGCGGGCGGTCAGAAGATCCGGCACTGCCTCTTCGATGGTGACGATCAGGCGGGCATCGTCGGCCGACAGATGATCTCGATCCGTGGTCATCATCTTGGCGATCACCCTTGCCGAGGGCAGCTTGCGCGGCCGACCTGACGGTACCGCAGCCTCATCACGACGTTTGCGTGTCACCCACTCGGTCACCACCCGCAAGCCGCCCTTGAACCCCGCTGCCCGCAGGCGACGCCAAAGCTCGGCGCCGACATGGCAACCGCCTTGCCATTCCGCCTCGAGCTTGTCTCTGTAGGGATCGAGCGAGTTCTCGCGCGTGCGAAACATGTCGGTCCGACCACCCCGCACAACGCGGCGGACCGTGCCGCGGCCATAGCCGGTGCGCCGGACGATCTCCTTGATCGGCACGCCCGCCGTGGCGAATGCCAAGATCGCGGCATTGGTCGCCTCACGATGCTTGGCCCCCTCGAATTGCCGCCGCTCTGCACTGGTGAGCAAGGCCGGATCGATCTCGGCGGCGCCGATCGCATCACGGATCTTGCGCATGGAGCGACGCACAGCCTCAAGATAGGCGGCGCTGGCATTCGCCATGAGATGCCAGCGATCCGCGACCTGGATGGCCTTGGCAGCGCCGACTGCTGCCGCCTTGCTGTAGCTGCCGCTGCGGTCACGGGCGATGATCTCGATCCCTGGGTGGTCAGCGAGCCATGCCTCGACCGCGGCAGGTTCTCGGTTGGGCAAGAGATCGATGATCCGACGACGTTCCAGATCACAAACGATGGTGCCGTAACTTTGCCCGCGGCGCCATGCCCAATCGTCGATGCCGACAACGCGCAACGGATCATCAGGTACCTTGGCACGCCGCCGAATCAGCCTGAGAAAGCCATCGGCACTCAACGGCATTGACAGCCGCCTTCCCATCCGTGCCGCCGGCCGACCGCCCAAAGCCAGACCAAGGTGATGGGCAATGAGGTCCATCCGGGCAGGTGCGGCGTCCGTAGGTCTCGGCGACATCGGTTAGACGCTCAGCAAAGATTGAGCGCGGACAAGCGGCGGCCCGACATCGAAACCGGCGCATGGCGATCCGGATGACGACGGTGCGACCGTGGCAGGGCACGTCATGCAGCGTTCGCCGATAGCGACTGTGCACCGATCGAGATCGCGTGCCACAAAGCGGACATAGTCCATCAGCTGCACGTGCGCAGGCATGAACGATGAGCTTGTCAGGCTGAACTTCATGGCCTTCGACCAGCAAAGCGTCCGGGACTAAGGCTAGAGATCTTTGTGATGTCAGCATGGCGGCATGACCCTCCTCTTTGGCCATGCCGGTTAATCAATCAGCCGATGTTTCCACAATGTTCCTGCATCAAATTTGCGTAAGAGCCCCGTTTGAACGCCGATCCGGAGCCCCGATCCGACGCCGATTGACAGCTATGGATCACCTGGGTCAGCACGAACGGGTTGAAGTCGATCCGAGGCAAGCCCTTCTGCACATCGGCAGCCCGGGCGATCCCGCGCCGTTCGATCTGTAAGAGCCTGTCCGAGAAGTTTGGTCTGAAGATCAAGCAGTTGTCAGCCGTCGTGCC
>CADEFX010000387.1 GCA_902826715.1 uncultured Hyphomicrobiales bacterium
CGGATATGCCGGGCAGCGATGCGCGCTGGTTCTGAGTGGGCCACAGATCAGCAAGGAGGCGGTCGGGCGCGGCGATGTGGTGCTCGATCCGGTGCTGCACGCACCGACGGCTCGCATCGATGCGAACCTGCGCGTGCTGCCTTCGGAGCCCAAGCCCATCGGCCAATGGTTTCCGGTCAAGGTGCATCTCGCGGCGGTCGAGGTGCCGGGGCGCATCGTCGTGCTGCGAGACACAGCCATTGCTCCGGGCGAGACGGAATACGTCCAGCTCGTGCTTGAGCGGCCGATCGCTGCATCGGCCGGCGATCGGTTTGTCGTGCGCGATACAACCTCGAGCCGCACCATCGGCGGCGGCGTGCTGATCGATGTGCGGGCCCCCGAGCGGCGGCGGCGCACGCCGGAGCGGCGGGCGGCAATCGAAGCGCTGGCAGAAAGGTCGCCCGCGCAGGCGCTGCAGCGCGCGCTGGCAGAGCCGGGAAGTTGGATGGATCTCGATGCGTTCGTGCGGGATCGTGCCATCGGCCCGGATGCCGCCGCGCGTCTGGCTTCCGAATTGGCGCTGGTGACGCTGCCTTTCGGGAGCAGCCGGGTGGCGATGCTGCCGGTGACATGGGAGCGTTTGCGCATGCGCGTCGGCGAGACGCTGGATGCTTTCCACGCCGAGCGCCCCGATCTGCCTGGGGTCGGTCTCGAGCAATTGCGCAAAGGCGACAAGCCTCCGCTCCCCCTGCCGATCTTCATGGCGGCGGTGCGCAAGCTGGCCGATGCGGGCGACATCGCCGTCGACCGCACATGGGTGCGACGGCCGCACCACGAAGTGAAGTTTTCGGCTGGCGAGGAAAAGATCTGGGCGGAGATCCAGCCGCGCCTGGCGGCAGAGCCATACCGGCCGCCACGCGTGCGCGACCTTGCCAAGGCGATGACGCTGGATGAAGGTTTTGTGCGCCGGCTCATGCGCATGGCGGCCCGGCGCGGGGACGTGGAGGAAATTGCGCACGATCACTTCTTTTTGCGGGCGACGGTGCAGGCGATGGCCGAGATCGCCATGGATGTGGCGTCAGGCTCGCCGGAAGGCAGGTTCACGGCCGCGGATTTTCGCGACCGCCTGGACAATGGCCGCAAGGTTGCTATTCAGATCCTTGAGTTCTTCGACCGGCACGGGTTCACCATTCGCCGGCAGGATCTGCGCCGCATCAACGAGGCGCGGATAGAGTTGTTCGTGCCGCAGGCGGCGCAAACATCAAATGGAGGAGTCCCGCTCCCGGTGGGGCGACCGGACTTCAAATCCGGGTGGGGCTGTCAGACGGTCTCAGGTGGGTTCGACTCCCATCCTCCTCCGCCAACATCCACTGGAGGGCGTCGATAAGTTCGGCTGTCCCGACACCGCAGCCGTCGCAGGCTGGATGCTGATGGTGCGCACCGAGGGTGCATCGTGGCGCGCCCGGCTCGTGACCGGGCCAGCGATAGGTCACGCGTTCGCGGACTGGCTTGTAGCGGAAGCCTGCAAGCTGACGGCTGCCGGCCTTGACTACGCGGCGACAGACCGCTCGATCACGACCTGATTGCGGCCGTTGCGCTTGGCTTCGAGCAGTTTGGCGTTGGCACGCTTCAGCAACTCCCCGGCAGAATCCTGCTCCGGAAGCTGGGCAATGCCGAACGAAGCCGTCAACGGAAGGGAGGCTTGGCCTGTCAATTCGCGTATCCAGTCGGCTTGCTTGATCTGGCCGAGAATGCGCTCGGCGAGGTGATAGGCATTGCCCATGGTCGTGTCGGGAAGAATGATAGCGAACTCCTCTGCGCCGAACCGGGCGACAGCGTCTCGGCCTTTGACGTTCTGCACCAGCGTCGATGAGAATTGCTTCAGGACTTCGTCGCCGGTGGGACGCCCGAATTTGTCGGTGATGCGTTTGAAATTGTCCAAGTCCGCGAGCACGAGGCACAGCGGCGACTCGCCGGCGTGCGCGGCAACCACCATGCGGGCAAGATCCGACTCCAGCCGTCTACGGTTGCCGACGTTCGTGAGCGGATCGAGCAACGCGACCTGCTCGACCTGGCTCAGGTTTTCCTTCAGCTG
>CADEFX010000388.1 GCA_902826715.1 uncultured Hyphomicrobiales bacterium
AGTCTCGTTGGCCCCGTGGAAGGGCATGTTGACTTGGATTTTCCGCCGGATGGCGTCGCGTGCGTCATACGCTTGTCGATGCGAGCCATAAGGCCCTGAACGGTCAACTCGCGAGCCTCGCGGCAACGTCGTCGAGGACTGTGCGCAGTTTCTGCTGTCCGTACGGCTTCGCGAGGAAAGGGACGTTTTCCGGCATCTCCTCCGTCTTGGGCTCCACTCGGCCTGAGCTGACCACGATGATCGTCGGAGGCCAGCGCTTCCGGACGTAGTGCGCCAGCGCCAGACCGTCCATATCCCCTGGCATCTGAATGTCGGTGAAAACGACGCGGATCTCTTCGTGCTTCTCGAGGATGCTGATGGCCTCTGCTGCGGTGGATGCCTCATGCGTGCAGTAGCCGGCCTCTTCCAACGTAGTGACGAGGTCAAATCTCACGAGCACTTCGTCCTCGACTACGAGGACGGCAAGCTTTTCGGCCATAGGGCAGTCTTTCGAGTTCAGCGCGTCAGTAACAACTCATTGATGGGCTCATAGGTTCAAAGAGGGTGGATATTCTTCTTTTCACTCAGAGTCAGGATAGTCGGCGTCTCTGCGGGCAGCAGCCAGCACCTGCAAAGCTGATCATTTCGACGTCCAGCATGCAGGAGGCGCACCTACGATGGCGAGACTGCGCTGGAAACTGAAATTTGGCCGTGATCGCCTAATCCCGCGGAACTGGATCGATCAACCGCGTGTTTACCGCCCAAGCTACTGTGGCCCCTTCGAGTTGAGCGTGTATGCCTTGAAGGCTAGGGGACGGCGCGACGGCAATCGCCGCCGTTCCCTTCGTTTTCTCTCCTACTTTGAGAGCAGATCCTTCGTGCTCGCCCGGGTGCACTCGGACCCCTTCCATGCGCAGAGCATGCGGTCCTCGCAGTCTTCACGGGATTTCAGCCTGTCGCAGTTCCGGTCCAGCGCGTCCCTCGCCTGCGCCATGCCGAGCTGGCCGCAGATGAAACTGGCGCGCGTGGCGCAGCTCGCCTTGAGAATGGCCTCCATGTTTGTGGCGTCCAGCGGCTTGGTGCCGACGACGCGGTCCAGCGAGCGCATCAGGCGGCCCCAGTCCGCGCCGCCCTTCTTCAGCTCGTCGACCTCGCCAGTCCTCGGCGGCCTCGCCATGCCCGGCGGTGGCGGGGGCAACGGCATCTTGTTGGTCTCGCGGTAGTAGGTGAGCCACTCGTCGGCCCCCTTCTCGAGGACCTTCTCGACGCCCTTCTCCGCGATGATGCACGCGATCTCGATCGCGACCGTTCGCTTGCAGATCTTGATGAACTCGTAGACCTGCGCTTCCGCCGGCGCGCCCGTCAAACCCATCATCGCGGCGAGCAGTAGTGGAATCCCGCGTCTCAGCAATGTCCCCCGCTCCTCTGACAATTCTCTCCTCGGCACTTTCGCCGATTTGGTGCTGGCGGGCTAGCGCCTGAGCGGCGTCCGCGAATGGCGCTCCTCAAGGAACTTTTCGAGGTCGGCGGTGGCGTACACAACACGCCTCCCGATCTTGCGAAATGGCGGTCCACCGGGCAGGTCGCACCGCCACCGGCTCATGAGCGATCGCGACACGCTCAGATACTCGGCCGCCTCCCGCGCGGTCATGTACGGCTTCGCCTGCCGCCTCTCGGTGGTCGGCGCCTCGGCCTCGTGCTTGTCTTTGTCACCGAACCGCTCCTCGAGCTCCCTAAGCCGCCTGAAGAGGTCATCGAGCCTCGCTTCGAGCAGTCTTCCGTCCGATGGTCTCATCATTGTCGTGAATTCCAATGTGTCGGTGTGCGCTCGTGCGCATTGGTGTGCGGATCGGGGCCGAAGCGTCCTATAGAGCGGAGCCGCTTCCGAGTTTCAGCGACCGCGGTATGAGAGGAGCAACTCGACGATGCGCTCTTGCTGGGTGCGCATGTGGCCGACGAGGTGGGCCCGCGTGACGTAGTTCCAGCTCACGCCCGCGGGCCTATGGTTCATTAGCAATGTGATGGTCTGGAAATCGACGCCTGCTTCGAGCGCGATGGTGCGGTACGT
>CADEFX010000389.1 GCA_902826715.1 uncultured Hyphomicrobiales bacterium
GCGAAGGCGATCAGCCATCGCGGGGCCACGAGATCTCCCATCTTGGCTTTGTCGGCGGTGAACATCACAAGAGGGAAGACGGCGAAGGAGAGCTGAAGGCTGAGCACGACCTGCGTCAGGATGAGCAGGTGTGCAGTTCCGCTGTCGCCATACCAGATGGTGACGATGGACGCGGGGATGATGGCGATGCCGCGCGTGATGAGGCGGCGCAGCCACGGCGGCAGCTTGATGTCGAGGAAGCCCTCCATGACGATCTGGCCGGCGAGCGTGGCCGTCACGGTGGAGTTGATGCCGCAGCACAGGAGTGCGATGCCGAACAATGTGGGGGCGATGGCCAGGCCGAGCAGCGGCGCCAGCAGGGAATGCGCCTCGCCGAGTTCGGCCACGTCCAAGCGGCCGGTCTTGTTGAAGGTGGCTGCCGCCAGGATCAGGATCGAGGCGTTGACGAGCAGGGCGAACATCAGCGCGACGGTTGAGTCGATGGTTGCGTATTTCAGCGCCTGGCGCTTCTCCTGCGGGCTGTCGCCGTAGGCGCGCGTCTGCACGATGCCCGAATGCAGGTACAGATTGTGCGGCATGACGGTGGCGCCGAGGATGCCGAGGGCGAGGTAGAGCATCTCGGGATTGGTGACGATCTCGGTCGTGGGCGCGAAGCCGCGAATGACGGCGCCCCACTCCGGATTGGCGAGCGCGATCTGGATCGCGAAGCAGACGGCAATGACGCCGAGCAGCGTCATGATGAGCGCCTCGATCCAGCGGAAGCCAAGCCGCTGCAGATAGAGGATCAGGAACACGTCGAGCGCGGTGATGACGACGCCAATCTCAAGCGGAATGCCGAAGATGAGGTTGAGGCCGATGGCGGTGCCGATCACCTCGGCGATGTCGGTGGCGATGATGGCGACTTCGGCGAGGAACCACAGCGCCAGGGCGACGGGTTTGGGGAAGGCGTCGCGGCAGGCCTGGGCGAGATCGCGGCCGGAGGCGATGGCCAGACGCGCGCACAACGACTGCAGCACGATCGCCATGATGTTGGAGACGAGGGCGACGACGAGCAGCGTGTAGCCGAACTTGGAGCCGCCGGCGAGCGAGGTCGCCCAGTTGCCGGGGTCCATGTAGCCCACGGCAACGAGATAGCCCGGGCCGACGAAGGCGGCCGCCTTGCGCCATGAGGGGCCTGTCGTCCGGACTGGGATCGTCTGATGCACGTCGGAAAGCGAGGCTTCGCCGCGGTCCCGGCGCCAGCCGCCGGGCGGGTCTACAACGCGTGCGTCCATGGAGTGACCTTCAATCGCAGTTGCAAATCATTTGCAATAACAGCATGCAGCTTCGAGAAAAGCAAGAGGGAGCGCGGGGGTGTGGAAAGAGTGAAACGTGCGATCAGCGATGCGATCGGACTGGCCGAGACCGGCGGGCGGCGTTTCTGCGACCGCTCGACCGTGGTTGCCGTGGATCGTCGGCCAGTTGCGGTCCATGAGCAGATCGGCGGTCACGCGGGGCCGCAGGGGATCCGACAGGCAGCCGCCGAGGTTGAGCACCAGGCCGTCGTATATCGGCGATGACGGCTTCGAGCGCATCGAGTTTGCCGTGGATAGCCGCGACGATGGCAACGCGAATGGGACTCACGCCGCGCCGAAAACGCGGCGGAAGATCGTGTCGACGTGCCGGGTGTGATAGCCGAGATCGAAGAGGGCTTCGAGCTCCGCGGCTGACAGGAAAGCCGAAACATCCTTGTCTGCCTTGAGGAGGGCGAGAAAGTCGCCTTGCCCGCGCCAGACCGGCATGGCGTTGCGCTGGACCAGCGTGTAGGACTGCTCGCGCGAGGCGCCTTTCTGCGTCAGCGCCAGCAGTACGCGCTGGGAATGTATAAGGCCGCCCAGGCGATCCAGATTCTTCTTCATATTCTCCGGATAGATCACCAACTTTTCGATGACGCCGGCGAGGCGGTTGAGGGCGAAGTCGAGCGTGACGGTGGCATCAGGACCGATCATGCGCTCGGCGGAGGAATGCGAGATGTCGCGCTCGTG
>CADEFX010000390.1 GCA_902826715.1 uncultured Hyphomicrobiales bacterium
CTGGACCGCATCGGAACGGCGCGAGGTGTGATGGCTCTGCGGCTGGGACTGGTGCGCGCTATCAACGGCATGATCACGGCGGAGCTGTTTTTCGCGGCCGTCAATCTCGGCAAGGTGATGAAGGATGCCGCGAGCCGCTTCGATACCTCGGCAATCCTTGCCGTCATTCTTCTCTTGTGCCTGCTTGGGTTGCTCAGCCAGGAACTGACGAAAGCCATCGAAGCGCGCGTGATGCCCTGGTACATCAGGAAGCGCCCATGATCAGCTTACGATGGGCACATCATATCCTCGGTGTCGGGCTCGCACTGGCCCTGTGGGAGCTGGTGGGCCGGTACATGGGCGAGGCCCTGTTCGCTCCGCCGAGCGCGGTTTTCCGCGAGCTCTGGCCCATGCTGACGGGCGGCACGATGCTGGCCGAGCTCGTCTCCTCCCTGCGTCAGATGCTCGTGGGTTTCCTGTTCGCGTGCGCGGTCGGGATGCCACTGGGCATCATCATGGGCCGTTCGCAGATCGCCGATATCCTGATCCATCCCTGGGTATCGATGTTCATCGTCACTTCGGTGGCATCGCTCGTTCCATTGCTGATCCTGCTGTTCGGTACCGGCTTCTGGTTCCGTGCCACGGTCGTGTTTCTGGCCGCGGTCTGGTACATCACATTGACCAGCTACCAGGGTGCGCGCGGCGTCGATCCGCGGCTCATCGACGTCGGCCGTGTCTTCGGCGCCAATCCTGTCACGAGGTTCTGGAAAATACTGCTGCCGGCTCTCTTTCCGTTTCTGCTCGCCGGGGCGCGGATCGGGCTTGTGCACGCCATCCGGTCTATGGTCGTGGCGGAGATGTTCGTGATCGTGGGCTTCGGCGGGCTGCTGCATTCAGCCGGGCTCGCCATATCGAGCGCACCGCTGCTGGCCCTGCTTATGGTGCTGATGATCGTAGGGGTCGCCGCCAACTCCCTGCTCAAACTGGCGGCTCGTTACATCGCGCCCTGGTATGAGGCTCGCATTGGCGAGGCCATGGGGCGGTGAGGTCAACAACAAGATAAAAATGGAGGAAACAATGACTCATAACAGACGAGACGTTCTTGGATTGCTGTCGGGTGCCACCGCTCTTGCTGCCGGCGGGATGCCTTTCAGTGTCGCGGCGCAAGCCGCTCGGTCCGCGCAGATCAATCTCCTCGGCTTCTCGCTCGGCATCCACGTGCCCACGATGGCCGCCATCACGGAGATCATGCCCAGTTTTCCTGGTTACGCTGCGCCAAAGACGCAGCGGCTCGAGCAGATCAGGACCGTGACGCAGACCCTCGTGGCGGGTGCTGCCGAATTCGGCCAGACCGATCCCATCACAACGTTGCGTGCCGTTGAAGCCGGCGCCGATCTCAAGATGGTCGCGTACTGGTACAAAAACACCAGTCTCGTTTTCCTTGTCAACGCCGACAAGGTCAAGGAGTTCAAGGATCTTGAGAAGCCCGATACCGTCATTGCCATCAATACCAAAGGCGACATCACGGAGGTCATGCTCATCGGGCCGCTGATCAAGCGCGGCGTCGATCCCAAGAAGCTCCAGATCGTCGAGATTGGCGGCTCGGGCGGACGGCTGCGGGCGCTGCTGTCCGGGCGCGTGCATGCGGTGCCGGTGCACTTCGATCAGGCGGCGGAAGTCACCAAGCAGGGTAACTTCAAGATCTTGCTGCAGCCGTGGAAGGAATATGAAACCTGGATCAACGAGGTCTGGGTGGTGAACGGCGGATGGCTCAAGTCCAAGGCGAACGAGCGCATGGTGATCGATCTCATCAAGGCCACCACTATGGGATTCCGCAAGGCCAACGACGATTTGAACTGGTATGGAGATGCTTATCGCAAGCATGCCACACTGCCGAAAGCCAATGAGGCCACTAACGATAGCCTCAAGGCGCTTTGGACCGGTCTCAAAGACGACGTGAAGGCTTGGCCCAGGAATATGGATTTTGCGGTCAAGCCCTTCGACGATCTCATCCCGGTCTACAAAGCAG
>CADEFX010000391.1 GCA_902826715.1 uncultured Hyphomicrobiales bacterium
GAAGCCGCGGCTGCCACGGGAGGCCAGATCACGCCGCCGATCATGGGAGCGGCCGCGTTCCTGATGGTCGAGTATCTCGCTGTCTCCTATCAGACCATCATCCTGGCCGCCATCGTGCCAGCCTCCATGCATTTCTTCGGCGTGTTCTGCCAGATCCACTTCGAGGCCAAGAAGCATGGCCTGCGCGGCCTGCCGCGCTCCGAGCTGCCGCGCGCGCGCGAGGTGATCCGCCGCGACTGGCCGACCGCCATGCCATTGATCGTCCTGCTGATCGTCCTATTCTCGGGCTTTACACCTTACCTGGCGGCGTTCTGGGGCATCACCGGCTGCATCGTCATCGGCTTGACCAATCGCAATCCCGTCATTGCCGTCGCTTTCCTGGTCGCCCTCGCGCTTTGCGTGCATTTCGAGATCCTGACCGAGTGGGCAGGCCTGATCCCGATCTTCGCCGCGTCGATCGCAGCCTCCGCCTGGTATGTCCTCAAGGATGACGCCGGCAAGCTACGCTTCTTCGACATTCTCGATGCCTTTGTCGTCGGCGCCAAATACGCCATCAGCGTCGGCGCCGCCGCCGCGACCGTCGGCGTCATCATCGGCGTCGTCACGCTGACAGGCGTCGGCTTCAAGCTATCGAGCATCATCACCGGCGCCGCGGCAGACCTCTCGGTCTTTTTCAGCACCTTTATTCCGGTCAGCATTTTTGACATCAAGGCCATGACCTTGTTCTTCACGCTGGTGATGACGGCGATCGTTTGCGTGGCGCTCGGTTGCGGCATCCCTACGACGGCCAACTATCTCATCATGGTGACGATCGCCGCACCCGCGCTCGCCATGCTGGGCGTGCCGCAGCTCGTGTCGCACTTCTTCGTCTTCTACTACGGCGTGCTGGCCGATATTACGCCTCCTGTGGCGCTGGCGGCCTATGCCGGCGCGAGCATGGCCGGCGCCGATCCGTTCAAGACCGGCAACACAGCGTTCCGTCTCGGTCTCGCCAAAGCTCTCGTTCCTTTCGTGTTCGTCTACTCACCCGCCATGTTGATCGTGACCCAGGGCTTCACGTGGTCGGAGTTCTTCGAGACCACCGCGGGTTGCGTGGTCGGCATCGTCATGCTTGCCGTCGCGTTGACGGGCTATGGTCTCGCGCACATGCCGATATGGGAACGGCTCTGGCTGGGCGCGGCCTCCATTCTGGTAATTTCTCCAAACCGGACCGCGACGCTGCTGGGACTGGCCATGGGTCTGGTCTCCCTTTGGCGTCAGATTGCAGCGTGGCGCGCAGAGCAATCTGCTGCGGCATCGCCTTAGCGCGGTCAGATCGACCGTTGTCTGGAACCTGCAGGTGCGGGGGTCGTTTCGCTTTGGCCCAAAGTGCTTGCCGCCGGACCCGTCACCAAGGGCGGCTGGTGGAACTTCTTGTCTAGAGTGCGCCAAGCCAGTACGGTCCCTCGACCCCATTCCCCCGACCCAACACGACGGAGATGCCCCGTGTCGTTCAAACTCCCCGAACTTCCCTACGCCTACGACGCGCTCGCGCCGCATATGTCGGCTGAGACGTTGCAGTTTCACCACGACAAGCATCACCAGGCCTACGTCGACAACGGCAACAAGATGGCTGGCGACGGCACCAAGTACGCCGGCAAGAGCATCGAGGACATCTGCAAGGAGGCGTTCGCCGCCAAGGATGCCCCCGTCGTCAACAACATCGGCCAGCACTACAACCACATCCACTTCTGGAATTGGATGAAGAAGGGCGGCGGCGGCAAGAAGCTGCCCGGCAAGGTCGAGAAGCTGGTTGCCGAAATCGGTGGTCTCGACAAGGTGCGCGCCGATTTCCTGGCCGCCGGTGCCGGCCAGTTCGGCTCGGGCTGGGCCTGGCTCGCGGTGAAGAACGGCAAGCTCGAAGTGCAGAAGACGCCCAACGGCGAAAACCCGCTGATGCACGGCGCGCAGCCGATCCTCGGCGTCGACGTGTGGGAGCACAGCTATTACATCGACTACC
>CADEFX010000392.1 GCA_902826715.1 uncultured Hyphomicrobiales bacterium
TTGCATCCAAGGAAACACTAATTCTATGAACATCTTGGACATCAAGATTGAAGAAGTCGGTTTAATCCTTTCGGGTTAACCGAATGTTGGTAGGCGTTTGATTGTCAGTTGTCGGGGGCTCCATGGTAAAGCGTACCTCCTTTAGTATATCGCGCCGCTCAGATATTGCCGGGCGGGTTGATTTTTCGGATCGACAAGACGAACACGATGCTCATCAAAGCCTGACCACGAGTGAGGTTGGCTCTGGTAGTATTATTATTATCGAGAAGCGCGCACTTATTCGAGACTGCTTGCGGCGTTGCTTTGAGGCTGCTTCCGAGCAGAACGTCATTGCTGTCCGCAGCGTCGATGACTGCCTGCAAATTTCGACAACAACTATCACTTCGCTGGTCATTCTCAGCGTCGCGAGCCATCCGAAAAGTCCGGAAACATTGCGCGACATCGGACGATTGGTGCAGGGCGAAAACGCGCGTCCCCTGATCATTCTTTCGGACGGAGACAACTTGGAAGAGATCGTCAGTGTCCTGGACACCGGCGCCAGGGGGTATATCCCAACCGACCTTGCGTTGGAAGTTGCCGTCGAGGCCGTGCGTCTCGTTTGTGCTGGGGGCGTCTTCATTCCAGCCAGCAGTCTGGTCGGCGCCAGGCAGCCCGGCGGTGAATCGCCACGGCCAACCCTGCGTAGTGCCAACGGCATTTTTACCGCGCGGCAAGCGGCGGTCGTCGATGCCGTTCGCCGCGGCAAGGCGAACAAGGTGATCGCCTTCGAACTGAAGATGCGCGAGAGCACCGTCAAGGTTCACGTGCGCAACATCATGAAGAAGCTGAATGCCAAAAACAGGACCGAGGTCGCGTTCATGGCCAACGAGCTTCTCAAGAGTGCAGACCTGCCGCCGATGCAAGCCGTACGCTAGCTCGCGAAAAACCTCCATTAGCTTGCTTAAATCGCGCGAGGCGGCAGAAAACCTGCCGCCTTTTGCTTTATCGCGGTCATACGGTCGCGAGCACGGGCGCGAGACAGTGTGGCCACTCGTCCGAGGCGTCGCCGCGACGGAGGAAGTGCGAGGGTCTTTGGTCAATCCACTTCGGCACGGCCGTTTCTGTCGCCGGCCGCGCGGCCTTCCAAAGGCGGGAGCCCCTAACACTTAATGCTACGCGACGGCACGTCGGACGGACGTGATGGCGCCAACTCCCCTACGCCCTTTGCCCCGCTTGTGCACGCGGCTTAAGAAAGCAAAAAGGATGTTCGCGGGACTTCATCGCCGCTGATCAGTTGCGAGTACGGGCGCGATGCAACGGCATCATTCGGACGTGAGTTCTCCCGCACCGGGGAGCTTCGAGACAAGGGCTGCGCAGAGCACGTCGGGGGCACTCGTCACCGGGGGCATGCGGTCGTTCGGCAGTATGCTGCAGCGCTCGCTGGCGCACCATTCGATTCCTCATCCGGGCGGTAGCGCGAGCACCCAGCCTACGTCTTTGGAATGGTGGGTTATCACCCAGTCGGGTACCGGTCTTTCGCTTCCAGCTCAACTGTCGTCTCCAGCCTCGGGGGCCGTACGAGCCGGACCGATCGGTGGGGCCTTGAAGCGCGCCATCGACGTTGCGGTGGCGTCACTCGCTCTGATCTTGCTGGCCCCGCTGCTCCTCATGACAGCACTGCTCATCAAGGTCTCCATGGGCGGGCCTGTCCTGTTCGCGCATTCGCGGGTCGGGCTGAACGGCAAAGTTTTCCGGTGCTATAAATTTCGCACCATGGTCAACGACGCCGAGGAGCGTCTGCGCCGCTATCTCGATCAGGATCCACGTATCGCGAGAGAATGGCAGGAAACCTGCAAGCTTGCGCATGATCCGCGCGTGACGTCCCTCGGCCAACTCCTGCGCAAAGCCAGCGTCGACGAACTGCCGCAGCTTATCAATGTGCTGCGCGGTGACATGAGCTGCGTCGGCCCTCGCCCGATCACGGCCATGGAGCTTCAGCGTTATGGCG
>CADEFX010000393.1 GCA_902826715.1 uncultured Hyphomicrobiales bacterium
GCCCAAGCCGTGAAACCGACACGCGTACGCTGCGTGACGATTGCCAGCTTGCGGCAGACAGCCACCACAGACCCGGCGCTCGGTTTCAGGCTCTATGAGGCCATGGCGCGCGAATTGGCCGCTACCCGCGACCTCATGCTAACCACCGGTCAACGCAGTGCCTCTGAACGCGTTGCGGGCTTCATCCTGGCACTCTCCCGCCGGAATGAGAGGAACGGCCACGATGCTCGCTGCATTGATCTGCCCATGACGCGCGCCGACATCGGCGATTTTCTCGGCCTCACCATCGAAACCGTGAGCCGGACATTCTCGAAGTTCAGGGCGTTGAAGCTGGTGGATCTTCCCCACAGCAGCCGGGTGCGCATCCTTGACATCGCACACCTGATGGAGCTCGCCGACGGCGGCTGCTAATTTGTGAGATCTGTTCAAGCCGGAAGGCGACGCATCGCCTTCCGCGCGTAGATGGGGCGCTCATCGGCCGCTGCAGGCGTAATCCTGATAAGCCAGAACGCAGGCGAAAAGCACGAAAGGCGCCGCAACACAGGCAATCACGATCAAGGTATCGGTTGGCATCTCGCTCTCCATCATGACGATGAGGCGACAATGATCCGAACTCCGCCCGCAATCCTTGATCTATCTCAAATGCGATCCGGAAGCCGTTGGACGAGGAGCAAGGTGAGGTTCGGCAGAACATCGGCGGCTCGAGTTCAATGGCGCTATCGTTAAGCAATTGCCGAGGAGCTGGCTGCGCTTTTTTGCGGATGCTCAACGTCTTGCGAGAGCGTAGTTGCTTAGCAATGCGTCCGTTTGATCCGGATCAAGATGCTCATCGCCAATCTCATTCACAAGAGTGAAGGGGGCGGCAAGTTTGGGATGTGAGCTGTGCGGGGAAAGAGGGGCTTGTGTCCCTTGCCGCCCCACCGGGCTTTTGCAATGGAGTTTTCCATGAACGACAAGATAGCCCAGCGAAATTTTAGCTACTCGAGCCAGAATCCAGAGCTTGCGATCGCCGTGTTTGACGACTGGCCTGCGCTTCAGGCGGTCATCGACGATCTCTGCGGCTCGAGCGGCTCATGCCCAAGTGCGGTCGTGCTCTCCCGTGAAATGCCCGACATACCAGAGAACTTAAACCTTCCAACCGAACACACACGCATGCGGTTCTCAAGCGGGCTCTATGCCACGTGCACGCACGGTAGGCTTGCCGACGAGCTTGCAACGCGTCTAACCCACCGCCCGCATACGCTCGCACATGCCCTTCACGACTGGCTGCCCCTTGACCAAAGCTGGAAGCTCGAAAGCCATATTGAGCAAGGCCAGCTTGTCCTTGTTCTCGAGCTCAGGGGCCATGACGATCACGAAACACTCTGCGCCATCCTGGTCCGTCACAGTCCGCACATCATTCGATTGATCGAGTTCAACGTTCACGTCACCCGGCGATAGTCAGGCACCGCGTGCGCCTAGGGCACGCACGTGATCGAGCCACTTATGTCTCTTGGAATCGCCCGTAGTCTCGACCGAGCCAATGAGGGTGTGTCGACACGGCTTGATGCCGGTCAGCGCCAAGTTCTGCTTCAGACTCTTGAGACTATGCGCGCCGAAATACCAGCGGTAAACTAGGGCGGGCATACCCATCGTGATGATGATATGGGCACTGCGGCCTTTGAGCAGCTTCGTCCATTGACCTTCGTTGCCGTGGCCGAGTGCGAAGCCTGGCCGGTACACCTGCTCCAAAAAGCCTTTTAACACGGCCGGCATCATGCCGATCCATAGCGGATGGAGTATGACCAGATGCTCCGACCATGCGATATCCTCCTGCGCCTTGGCAATCGCCGGCGGTACCTCGCCGTGATCCCAATCCCACTTTGAGCAAAGCAGCGGAAAATCGAGCTCGGCTACCGCGATCGTCCTAACCTGATGGCCGGCGACGATTGCCCCTTCGACGTAGGCTTTGGCGAGGG
>CADEFX010000394.1 GCA_902826715.1 uncultured Hyphomicrobiales bacterium
TTTTAAGTATCCAAGTCAATGACCAAATTGGATGTGTTGAGTTTGGTACGCTGACAGATTCCACCGTAAGCCTGTCCTCAAACAGGCGCTGTAGCCCCTGATGTGTGGCGTTGAAATAATGATTGGGGTAGCCGTGGAGCGGCTGAAGGAAGGGAACGCAACAGTAGAGTATTCCGCCCGGCTTCAACACGCGTGAGATTTCATCGGCGCACTCAAAAGGGTTGCGAACGTGCTCGAGGACGGCAATCGATATGACCGCGTCGAAAGTATTGTCTTTGAACGGTAAACGCTCGCCTGCGCCAAGCACATCTGTGGTGTCGTAGTCGACAATCTCAAAATTGATAACGTTTGGGAAGTATGTGTCGCGCAGCCCGGCACCGCAATCGAGGATCAGTCCGTCGGGATATGCCTCAATAATCTTTTCGACCTCCGGATCGTATCTGTTTGACGATACGTTGTCTGTCGAAATGATCCCGGCCTTCTTCCTAATCTCATCGGTTAGAAAATTGGCCTTTGCCCCATCCCACGTATGCGGCAGTGAGACCATGAGGAATGGGCGCAAGCGCTCCATCTTTTTAGCTCTCGCCGCCTCAATGGTGCGCGTGTCGCGGATGCGGCGCTGCTCTTTCTCTGCGAACACTTCGAAGTGGACTCTCGCATCGGTGAGGCGCCCGTCGCGAACTGCTTGAGCCACGTCAGGATTGGACGCGAGATACATTTCCTCGTCGAAGTTTTGCTCGGTGACTAACACCGAAACCGGAATCGGCGGAGCCGCCATCATCTTAGTCTGCCTTGCCCGAGATTTATTACTGTAACCCGGCGCTTGCTTGACCCATGGCGATCGAAAAGTCTTCGGAAGTTCGCGTGAGATTGATCGAGTAGTAAGGGTCAGTGCCCAGTATGTCTACCCAGCGTGACAACATTGTTTCAACTTCCTGCCGAAACCTCTCCTGCTTCTCGGGCGTATCCTCCACCCCGCGCGATTTGCTCTCGTGATGATAGAGTTCCGCAAATGGCGTCCACACATTGCGGTAGCCAGCCTCACGCACCTTGAGGCAAAAGTCCACGTCGTTGAACGCGATCTTGAGATGCTCGCTGTCCAGGCCGCGCACTGATGCGTAGACCTCTTTCCGAACCAGCATGCACGCGGCGGTCACCGCCGAAAGCGTCTGCGCTAGCTTGAGCCGTGAGAAGTATCCATATCCGTCGCGCGGCGCCATCTTGTGTGAATGCCCGGCCACGCCACCGATGCCCAGAATAACTCCCGCATGCTGCACCGTGTCGTCCGGATACAGCAGCTTCGCCCCGACGCAGCCGATGGCCGGCTGCTGCGCCCATGACACCATCTCCGTCAGCCAGTCGGGTGAGATCACCTCGATGTCGTTGTTGACGAGCCCGACGATGCTGCCGCGCGCCAGCCGCGCCGCCGCGTTGTTGATGCCTGAATAGTTGAAGGCGTGCGGATAGGGCAGCACGCGCACGCGGTCGTCCCGCGCCAGCTCCTCGAAGTAGGCGAGGGTCTCGTCCTCCTCCGAGTTGTTGTCGACCACGATGATCTCGTAGTTCCCGTAGGTCGTCTTGGTCCGGATCGAGTCGAGGCACGTGCGCAGCAGGTCGGCCTTGTCCCTGGTCGGGATGATGAGGCTCACCAGCGGCTCGGGCGCTACCACGCGATGCTTCACGCGGTAGAACGGCACGTTCGGGATCTCGCACACCTCGGCATCGAGGCCCGCGCGCGCCACGTGCTCCTCCAGCGCCTTCCACCCCGCCGTGAACGCGTAGCTTTTTTCGCCGCCCGCCAGCGCCGTCGAGCCTTCCACCGCGCGCCAGTGGTACAGCACCTTGGGGATGTGCACGACGCCGCCGGCGTCGATGCGCTCCAGGATGCGCAGGTTGAGGTCGTAGTCCTGGCTGCCCTCGAAGCCCGGCCGCCAGCCGCCCACGGCGCGGATGT
>CADEFX010000395.1 GCA_902826715.1 uncultured Hyphomicrobiales bacterium
GGCTTCGTTGTGCCATCGGGATGAGAACGGTCACGTTACCACCTTGGTCCGTGAAGATGCCGTGCGTCCACAGGCGCTCGACACTGTGACCGCCATCCAGCAAGGCGGCCTGGCAACTGAAATCCTGTCGGGCGACCGGCAAACCGCGGTGGCTTCCGTGGCGGCAACGCTCAAAATCACGCGGTACTTTTCGCAACTTCTTCCCACGGAGAAGATCCAACGCCTCAAGGGCCTCGCTGAAAGCGGCCATAAAGTTCTCATGATCGGCGATGGCCTCAACGATGCGCCCGCACTTGCCACCGCACATGCTTCGCTTTCTCCATCCACAGCTGCCGATATCAGCCAGACGACCGCCGATGCTATCTTTCAGGGTGACGCGCTTGCGCCGGTCGTGGAAACCCTGGCCGTCGCCCGCGCGTGCCAGCGCATGGCGCTGCAGAATTTCGCAATTGCCATCGGATACAACATCATGTTCGTGCCCCTGGCTATGTCCGGGCATGTAACGCCACTCCTCGCCGCCATTGCCATGTCCGCGTCTTCGTTGGCGGTGACAGGCAATGCATTGCGGCTCAGAACTCGCAAGGTGAGGCTTTGATGACTGCGCTGGCTTGGCTCATTCCCTGCGCTTTGGCCCTCGGCATCGCGGGTCTTGCAGGCTTCCTCTGGTCGCTCAATTCAGGACAGTTCGAAGATCTGGAGGGAGCAGGATGGCGCGTTCTGCAAGACGAAGAGCCATTGGCGAAACGTCCCGTTCACAAATAGCCCGACGGCTCTGGGATGACGACATCGCGGAACGCGTGCCACGTGGCATAGCCTATGAGTGGAAATGCCACAACTAAGCCTACAAACAGCGTGGCCAATCCCAACACCATGAACCCCGCGATAAGCCCAGCCCACAGCAACATTGGCCTGGGATTCATTCGGACGGCAGCCACGCTCGTTTTAACCGCCGTCACCGCATCAACATCGCGAAGCATGAGCAACGGCACCGAAACGACGGATACACAAAAAACCAAGAGCGCGAGCAAGCCGCCCGCGCATGTACCGGCGAACAACAGAGCCAGTCCGCGATGCGTGAAAAGGAGCGTGGGTATAAACTCACTGGCCGGGGGAAGTTGACTGGTTCCCAGGAACAGCATCAGAAGGAGGAAAGCGATTTGTACCCAAACCAGATAGATAAAGACGAGCATGGCGGCAAAGAAGCTGACACGACTCGTCTTCCCGAGCGCGGCGCGCGTGATGTCGACGAGTGCGACCGACCCGTACGTTTCGAGCCTGTGACTGGTCTCATAGAGTCCAAGGGCGGCAACCGGGCCGATCAACAAGAATCCGCCACTGAGCGGCAGTATCACCGCTTCCAGGCGGTAGTAAAAAAGACCAATCGATAACGCTGCGGCAAGGCCAGCAAACGCGCCGCCGTAGCAGAGGCTCACGACGGGCGCAAACCATAGGTCGCGCCAGCCGGCCGCCAGCCACACCCAAGGGGCGTCGAACGTGATGTGTTGAAGATCAACCCTTTGCGCACGGGAGCGCTCTCTCACAAGGGTTTCAACATTTGTCATCTGCGTAGACCCATAACAGTGTGGGAAGCCGCTAGGTTCGTTCATCCAGGCGCTGCCGCCCTTGACCTGCGTCAAGGCACGCGTCCCAGGCTCCCTAGCTCCCTCGACTGTGCCAACGAAGGTGGCAAGCTATCGGCACACGAGCACTGGCACCGTCCCAAGTGTGACAACTCGCGAGGTTTGACTGCCCAGGAACAACCGACTAAGCCCGCGGCGCCCGTGAGACGCCATCACGATGAGATCGCAATCTCTGGATTTGGCGGTGGCCAAGATGGCTTCGGCCGGAAAGTCTTTGATGTGAACAGTGTCGCACGCCACACCTTCCCGCGCGGCGCCCTCACGAACCTTTTCCAGAATCCGCCCGGCTCGTTCCGCACAACCTTTATC
>CADEFX010000396.1 GCA_902826715.1 uncultured Hyphomicrobiales bacterium
CCAACCTTCTCCCTCTCCCCTTGGAGAGAGGGTCGGCGTGAGGGGGACCGTCCGCCGACAACTTGCAGGTCCGATCCCTCATCCGCCGCTTCGCGGCACCTTCTCCCCGTGGGAGAAGGACGTCCCATCTGCGGGGAGAAACCCGGCCCTCAGTAGCTCCTCGGCATGCCGAGCACGTGCTGACCGACGTAGGCCAGGATCATGTTGGTGGAGATCGGAGCCGTCTGATACAGCCGCGCCTCACGCCACTTGCGCTCGATCCCGTACTCGCGCGCGTAGGCGAAGCCGCCGAACGTCTGCATGCAGGCCTCGCCTGCCTGCCACGCGGCCTCGGACGCCAGCATCTTGCCCATGTTGGCTTCCGCGCCACAATCGCGCCCGGCTTCGAACAGCGCGGCCGCCTTGCGCACCAGCAGCTCAGCCGCCACCATCTGCGCATGTGCACGGGCGATGGGAAACTGCACGCCCTGGTTCTTGCCGATCGGGTGGCCGAACACGACGCGCTCCTTGGCATATTCGGCCGCGCGCCGGATGAAGAACTTGGCGTCGCCCAGGCTCTCCGATGCAATCAGGATGCGCTCGGCATTCATGCTGTCGACGATATACTTGAAGCCCCTGCCCTCCTCGCCGATCAGATTGTCGGGCGGCACCTCCAAGTTGTCGAAGAACACCTCGCAAGTGTTGTGGTTGATCATGGCGTCGATCTTGTTGATCGAAACGCCATTGTCTTTGGCCTCGCGCAGGTCGACCAGGAACACCGACAGCCCTTCCGAGCGCCGCTTGACCTGATCGGCGGGCGTGGTCCGCGCCAATAGCAGCATCAGGTCAGAGTACTGCACCCGGCTGGTCCAGACTTTCTGCCCATTCACGACATACTTGTTGCCGACCTTATCGGCGCGCGTCTTGAGCTGCGTCGTGTCCGATCCCGTCGTCGGCTCGGTCACACCGAACGCCTGCAGGCGCAGTTTGCCGGCGGCGATGTCCGGCAGATAGCGGCGCTTCTGCTCCTCGGAGCCGTGCTTGAGCACGGTTCCCATGGTGTACATCTGCGCGTGGCAGGCTGCGGCGTTGCAGCCCGTCTCGTGGATCGTCTCGAGCACGGCGCAGCCGGCGCTGAGCGGCAGCCCCGAGCCGCCGTACTCCTCCGGAATGAGGCAGCCGAGATAGCCGGCCTCGGTAAGGGCAGCGACAAACTCCGACGGATATTCCGACGCATGATCGAGCTTGAGCCAGTAGTCGTTTGGGAAGCCGTCACAGATGCGCCGGACACCTTCGCGAATATCCAGCCAGTCGGCCTCTGCCGGCATCGTCAGGCGGCTGTCGCTGCTCTCCTGCATCCTGCGCGCTCTACTCCGCTGCGATCTGGCGCGAGGGCGGGGTAAAGCCCTTCGGCAGGCCGGCCTTCAGGATCGTGCCGTAGAAATTCTCGTCCGGCAGCGCCTTCTCGGCGATGGTGCGGACCGAGCGATATTTTTCCAGGTCGACACCCGTTTTCAGGCCTTCCTTCTCGAGCAGGAAGACCAGATCCTCCATCACGATATTACCCGACGCGCCCGGTGCGAAGGGGCAGCCGCCGAGGCCGCCCGTCGAGGCATCGAAGCCGCGCACGCCCGCCTCCAGCGCGCCGAACACGTTGGCGAGCCCCAGCCCACGCGTGTCGTGGAAGTGCGCATAGACGGGCTTCTTGCCGGTGATCTTGATGGTATGATGGAACAGATTGCTGACTTCGCTGGGGCTCGCGTAGCCGACGGTGTCGGCCAGTGTGATCTCGTCCGCCCCGAGCGTCAGGTAACGATCGACAAACGACAGAACCCGATTGGGCGGCACGCGGCCCTCGATGGTGCAGCCGGGCGCCCTGGCTAGACAGGCCTGCAGCACCACGCCCTTCCACTCCGGCTTGGAATAGGGCAATTCACCAATCTGGC
>CADEFX010000397.1 GCA_902826715.1 uncultured Hyphomicrobiales bacterium
ACAACGCGCCGGCGCGCCTGCTCTACGACAAGGTCGCGAGCTTCGTCGGCTTCATCCAGTACCGGAAGCAGATGTAGCGGAGATCGCGCGTCTCACCCTGAGACTGTCAGGGCGCTGCATCTAGTCGAGGCGATCTAGAGGCTAGAGGAAGCGACACCAACATTGCTCTCTCTGGTGCCCAAAGGAACCGGTGTGGTGAGATTTGGCACTCACAGAGCCAATTGCGATACGTCCATTTCCGGCTACATCACAATCAGGGATGCCGGGGCACTCTGAGAAAGCTCGCTGTTATCACTTAACTGCGGCTCGCGTGGGTGTCCCTACAGTAGGCGATATTGTGCGACGTTTTAAGCGGCGGAGCGCCGGTCGCTCGATCCATATCGTGGTTGCCAAGCTTAGACAAAGAACCGCAGCGATTGCTGCCAGAAGCGTCAACGGCAGCGATGTCTGAGAGAGATCCCGCGGTTTTACCAAATCAAACCAGATGATGAACACGAACGGATGCCAGAGGTAGATGCCATAGGAGGCATCACCCAGGGTCACAGTCCATTGCGGGAGTCGGAGCTTCCGTTCAAGCCCCACGAATCCGGCAACAATGCACACTGCTGACGGTAACAGCCAAGCGACGCGAATATCGCGCTGGGTGCCATACTCCAATGGATGGGGCAGCCAGAATGCAGCGAATGCCATGGCTGCGGCCAGGATGCCAAGGCCGATCGCCAGCAGCACGATCGGGCGCCCTATCAGCCCCCGCTCATAGGCTACGGCAACTAGACATCCGGCGAGGAACTCGAACAGGTGCGATCCAGTGAGCACCGATCGAAAGGGGATCGACCATCCAAGCCGGCCCGCAATCATCACGGCAATTGCGGTTGCGCCAGTAATCACGAGCATGCGCCGTCCGCCGAGCATGATGGCCAACGAAACCAGTAGGTAGAAATAAAGCTCGTAACTGAGGCTCCAACTGATCCCGTGAATGTTGGTCCTGACCGATTGCGGCACTAGGAAGAAGCTTCGGGCTAAATCGACGTTTGCAAGCCGAGATGGTGCCCATGTTTGCATGTAGAAGAAGATCGCGGCGAACACGATCCAGAACGTCAGATAGACCCGCATGGCGCGTCGGAAGGCGAATATCAGCGCATCAACACCGCCGGATTTGCCTGCTGCGCTGAGCCACATCACAAAGCCAGAGAGCACGAAGAACACATCAACGCCAAAGAAGCCAGCCGAGACGAACGGCTTGAGGTCGATCGCACCGCCAGCCCGCTCATAGAGATGTGGCGCGTGATAGAGCATGACGGCTGACGCCGCGAAGAAGCGCAGCGCTTGGAGATTGGCGAGCCTATGCAACTCTATCCCCGATGGTAACGGAGGAGGAATTTAAACTTTTACCTGCAGCTCGGTAAGTCGCTTCCAGGCGGCATTTTCTTTTGCAACACGGAGACCAGCGTGAGATGCGCCCTCATCTTCCTTCTAATCCTTCTCGCATTCCCTGCGCTGGCACAGCAACCCTCCTGTGCGCCTCTGGATCAGGCCGAAGCCTATAAGGTCGCCTATGACGACCTCTATAACTGTCTGGTGTTCGACGACGCTGAAGGCGATCGCATGGCAGGGGTGCCGGGGCCGGAGGCCTGCGTGCTGTTTCTCGCCCATCATGGCGTGATCGTCATCGGACGCACGGTCGGCGAATGTTTTCACCGGTTCTATTTCCTGGAGCGTGCCTGCATGGTGCAGTTCATCGCCATGTCCTCCGGGCGCCCCTTGCGTCTCGTTTCCGACAAGGACGCCGAGAAGGCGGTCCGGGAGTTCGATCGCCGGGATGCCCATGCCGCGGAATCGCATTTCGCGGCCTTGCGGGGTTCCCCGCCTCAATAGCGATCGAAGGTGAGGCCGTCGAAGGGCAGGGCCGGCTTGCGCCCCAGC
>CADEFX010000398.1 GCA_902826715.1 uncultured Hyphomicrobiales bacterium
CGGGCCGCGCGGACATGTCTGTCAGTGACGGCTACGCGCAACCCAACTTGGTTCAAAGTCGCTGCAAACAATGGCACGCATCTAACGAGCGAAGAAGCGCACACACTTCTCATAGGCCAGCTCACCGCATTAATATCAACGGCTGCAGGGCGTGATCATTCAATCGTCACCAAGCCCACGATTAGGAAAGCAAACCTAAATACGTGCAGACTGCCCCCTGCACATTATGATGCCATCATCACGTCGCCCCCGTACCTCACACGGCTAGACTACGTCAAAGCCACTTTGCCAGAGCTTACTTTGCTGGCTCACTTATCGAGCGGTATCAATCCGACCAGACTGCGCGAGACCATGATGGGGTCTCCGTTAGTCGGACAGCATAAGCCACGCTCTTCGGCCAACTGGGGCAAGACGTCACTAGACCTATTGCAGCAGATTCAAACGCACCAATCCAAGGCGTCGTCGGGTTACTATCTGCGTTTCTACCTGCAGTACCTTAATAGGCTGCATCGCAGCCTCGCCCACTTGTTACGAGCAGCGGGGCCCAAAGCAAAAATCGCGATGGTCGTCCAGCCGTCCTACTACAAGGAGCTATACATTGATCTTCCGCTTATTACTTGTGAGATGGCAGAGAATCTAGGGCAGCTTCCCTGAGCTCAACGAGTCGATGGAGTCCTTGGCGCAGGGTTTGCCAGCTGGTGCCGACATCCCCGGTCTGCTTCTCGCCAGCGTGTTCATGCGGATGCGCGCCTCTGAACATCTATGTGAAATGATCGATGCGCTAGCGGAAATAGAAGCCAACGAGAGATCAGCTTTGCTCGGATCGGTCGAAGCCGTATTGCAGGACCTCGGCACGTTCATTCACAACGCTTGGGCGAATGAGCAGGTTAAGGGGAAAGATCTCCGACCGGCTCTTGGCTTCTACGATCGCATGCGTGCGCGTGTCGCGGATTGGGGAATGCCGAATCTGGAAAGCGAGCTGGCTATTGCCCAATCTGTCATCTTGGATGAGTGCCTTGAGGACCAGACAAAGGCATTGACGGTGGTCGATGCCGCGATCGAGAAATTCGGGAGGCGGCCGGCACTGATCCGCCAGAAAAGCAAGGTGCTAAGGCATCAAGGTTTGAACGATGCGGCTGCTTCGTTGCTGATCGAGATAGAGGATGACATTGTTCATCTGGCACCCTTCGACCAAGGACTAGCCCTACGGGACGGGGGTGTGGCGGCTGCTAACGCCAAACGCCATGACGACGCTTTGCGACTGCTCCGCAAAGCGGACGCCGTGTTCGCAGCAAAAGGGTCCCATGAGGCTCTGCGCATTGGCCTAACAATCGACGAGGCGATGGTGCTGTGGGATCAGGGGCAGCGAGCATTTGCATTGCGCCGCGCCGGAGACGCTCTAGAAGCCGTCGAGCAGATCGACCCGTCGGCGTCGCGGCAGAATCTGCGGGCTCATCGCATGGCACGTGCAGTCGTGGGCCTTTTCATACACAATGTTGAAGTATTCCCTCGGGAACCAAGGCCGGCCATAACGCCGGGGATGGGCTCACAGCTGGAAAGTTCCGAACCGCCCGATCCGGCTGACTTGAAGGCGCTGGCAGACAACTGGCGAATTCTCGAAATGGTGGAAGTCGAAGCTGGTGTGGAAGCTGGCATTGCCAAACGCTCAGCGGCAAAGCAGGGAGCATCGCGCGTTCTGTCGATTGAAACGAACCTGGCCAAAGCCCATTTCGCCCGATCGTTGCAGGCGAAGGACATTGGTGGGGCCGTTCGAGCCATTGTGCCCACCATGTCCTTTTTTAAGCGCCTTAGGGGAGTACTGGAGAGCAAGCAGGGGGCTGAACGGGGCCTGGCTAGAGCGGATGTTAGTGTGCTCAGCCCATTTGGCGTCGAAGAACTACGATCATCGGGATGG
>CADEFX010000399.1 GCA_902826715.1 uncultured Hyphomicrobiales bacterium
ATGCGGCGTGGATGTGCCGGGCGCAGATGCGTTTGATCTTGGCCGGACCTTGCCGTAAAGGCTGATGCCATGAACCTCGCCCCCCAGAGTGTCCAGGCCCCGCCCGTCGATCCCATCACCGTCGAGGTGATCGGCAGCGCGCTGGCCTCCATTGCGGAGGAAATGGGCGAAACGCTGGTCCGCGCCGCGCACTCCACCAACATCAAGGAGCGGCGCGATATCTCGACCTGCCTCTTCGATGCCGCGGCCCGCACCCTGTGCCAAGCCATGCACATTCCGATGCACCTGGGGTCGCTCATCGGCATCGTCGAGACGGTGGTGGCGCGCTATCCGCTGGCCGAGATCAGCGAGGGCGATGTCTTCATCGGCAACGACGCCTACACCGGCGGCGGCACCCATCTGCCGGATATTGTGCTGGCCGAGCCGATCTTCTTCGAGGGCACGCTGGTCGGCTGGGCCACCAACACCGCACACCACGCTGATTTCGTCGATCGCGGCCATGCTCATATCTTTCAGGAGGGCATCCGCATTCCGCCCGTTCGCCTCTATCGCAAAGGCGAGCTGGTCCAGGATGTGCTCGACGTCGTGCTCTTGAACCTGCAGGTGCCCGGCGAGCGCCTGGCCGATCTCAGGGCACAGATGGCGGCCAACAGACAAGGCATCATCCGCTTTCGGCATCTCTGCCAACGTTATGGGCTGGCCACCATGCAGGCCGCCCAACATGCGCTGCTCGACTACGCCGAGCGTCTCACGCGTTCGGGCATTGCCTCCATTCCCTCCGGTGTCTACGAGTTCAGCGATACTTTTGATTCCGAAGAGATCGAGGGCATTCTCGACTTCAAGCTGCGGCTGGAGGTCAAGGGCGACGAAATCCATCTCGACTTCGACGCGCCACTCCAGGTCCGCGCCGGCATCAACCTGGTCATGACCGGGCTGCTGGCCACGGTCTATTACGCATTGAAGACTGTGATCGGGCCCGACATCCCACCCAACGCCGGCTTCTTCAGGCCGATCCATGTGACGGCAACACGCGGCTCCGTGTTAAACGCCGTAGCACCGGCCGCCGTCAATTCGCGGCTGGACTCGGGCCAGCGTGTCGTGGATCTGGTACTCGGCGCGCTGGCGAAGGCTGTGCCGGAGCGTGTCACGGCGGCCCACAACGGCGCCTGCGTCTACGCCGATTTCAGCGGCGTCGATCCGCGCACCGGCAAATACTACGTTTACGTCGAGACCATCGGCGGCGGCTTCGGCGCGCGTGCCACCAAGGACGGCCTCGACGGCGTCCACGTGCATCTGACGAACACATCCAACCTGCCCGTCGAGGCGCTGGAGACGGAATATCCGCTGACCGTTGAGCGCTATGAGCTCGTCAACGACAGCGGCGGCGCGGGGAAGCACCGTGGCGGCATGGCGCTGCATCGCCGCGTGCGCTCGGAGCACGACGGCTGCCGCACGTTCATCTTCGGCGCGCGCGTGCGGACCGCCCCCTGGGGCCTGAACGGCGGGCTGTCCGGCGCCAAGGCGCATTTCGACTACATCAATCCGGGCGAGGCGCCGAAGAATGCGAAGGCGCGGCTCGACACAGGGTCGTGCGTCGCCATCGTCACGCCGGGTGCCGGCGGCTACGGCCCTCCGGGCGAGCGCGATCCGGCGCTCGTGCAGCGTGACCTCGCCGACGAAAAAATTTCGGCCGAGGTGGCGCGCCACGTCTACGGCCTGAAAAGCTAACTCTGCTTTGCGAGCAGCGCGCGGTCGCCTATCCTTGCGGGAACAAGAAGCCCGGAGGAAGCGATGGCGACCAGCAAGCGATGGAAGAACCGGCCTGAGAATTCGACGTGGGGCGACTATGGGGCCGACGATCAGCTCGGTCGCATGAACGAGCTGACTCCCGAAAAGGTCAAG
>CADEFX010000400.1 GCA_902826715.1 uncultured Hyphomicrobiales bacterium
CACGAGCCCAAGCGCTTCTCGGTCTTCGGGGCTGTTCCCAAGCCTGGCGTCTATCCTTTCGGGACGACGCAGATCAACCTGCTGGACGGCATCTCCGCAGCCGGCGGCCCGCTGGACGAACGTGCTGATGGCACAGGCCTTTTTATTTTCCGCCACGAACCGCGGTCCGTGGTCGACGCCGTGAGGCCGCGCCATAAGATGGGGCAAGATGCGGTGGTGCCCGTGGTCTACCGCGTCAATCTGAGGGATCCGGCGGCGTACTTCTTCGCCAAAGCCATGATGCTGCAGGACAAGGATGTCTTGTATGTCTCCAACGCGCGCACCATCGAGATCGCGAAGCTGATAAGTCTGTTCAACCTCGGCACCAGGACGGTCGGCAACGTGCTGCCGTATGCACGGTTGAGCGGCGACTGAGGTCGCGCCAGGCGGACCCGGTAGCGTAGCGTTGTTGGCGGTCGCAGATCACGCTGCGCTGCCCAGTATCGGACTGGCAAAAGCATGCACTCGGACATCTCCCGCAGCACAGCATCTTCGTCCATGACCCGCGAGACGGTCATGGCGGTGCTCGCGCTTCAGGCTCGTGTCATCGGCGCGCTGGTTCTGCGCGAAACCCGTTCCCGCTTCGGTCGCTCCCAACTGGGCTATCTTTGGGCGGTTGCAGAGCCGCTGCTCTACATCGTGTCGCTGGCGCTCCTGTTCGATGCCATCAGCCGCCACTCGCCCTTCGGGTCAAGCGTTGCGTTGTTTTTCGCCACCGGCCTCTTGCCTTATCAGCTCTACAGCCGCGTCGCCGGCGCCCTGACCAGTGCCTTCGACGCCAACGAGGCGCTGCTCGCATATCCGATCGTCAAGCCCGTCGACACGCTGATCGCCCGCGCGCTGCTTGAGATCGCCACCGCGGCCCTCGTCATGATCCTTCTGTTTGGGGGGTTGGTCTTTTTCGCTGACGCGCCCGAACCCGCATCCTTGCATATCATGGTGCTTGCCATGATCGGTCTCAGCCTCAACGGCTTTGGTATTGGCACCATCAATGCCGTGATCTCGAAGGTATTTCCGTCCTGGCGCCAGATCTACGATGTGGCGTCGCGGCCGCTGATGCTGGTCTGCGGTGTATTCTTCACCCTCGATACCCTGCCGCCGGGCGCACGGGAGGTGGTCTCCTACATCCCCATCGCGCACGGGCTCGAACTCTTCCGCAGCGGTTACTTTTCAGGCTATCGCAGCACAGTCTTGGACGTCGGCTATCTGTTCGTCTTCGGCCTGGTGCTGTGCCTGATCGGGCTCGCCGCCGAGCGCCTCATGAGGCTGACCCGGCCATGATCCGCTTCGAGAATCTTGTTAAAACCTACCGCTTGAACCGCGGACGCAAGATCGTTTTCCGCAATCTCACGGGCGGCCTGCCGAAGGCCAACATTGCCGTCCTGGGCGCCAACGGCGCCGGCAAGTCCACTCTGCTGCGCCTCATTGCCGGCACCGAGGTGCCCGACTCGGGTCGCGTCGTCCGGCAGGGCCGCGTCTCCTGGCCGCTCGGCTTCGCCGGCAGCTTCAACGGTTCCCTGTCGGGGGCCGAGAATACGCGCTTCGTGTCGCGCATCTACGGCAAGGACACCGAGCACGTCCTCGATTTCGTCGAAGAGTTTGCCGAACTTGGACCGTTTTTCCGCGAACCCTTCTCCACCTATTCCGCTGGCATGCGCGCGCGGCTCGCTTTCGGTGTCAGCATGGCCGTGGCCTTCGATTGCTATCTGGTCGACGAGATCACGGCCGTGGGCGATGCCAAATTCCGCGACAAATGCCAGCGCATGTTCAAGGAAAAACTGCGCACTTCGAGCATTG
>CADEFX010000401.1 GCA_902826715.1 uncultured Hyphomicrobiales bacterium
CGGCCCGGCGCATAGAGGTAGGCAACCGCCGGTGGATCGGTGCCGCCCCATGGCCGATCGTCGCGCGCGATGGTCCAGAGGTAGCCGGTCTTGGTGCGCCCACGTCCGGGATCGAGCACCGGGCAGCGCGTCTCATCGGCGAACAGCTTGGTCGATGCCTTCAGGATCCGGACAAGTCGGGCGTGCAGAGGCTCGAGTTCGACGGCGGCGAAGCCGACCCAGTGCGCCAGCGTCGAGCGATCGATATGCAAGCCCTCGCGCGCGAAGATCTGGGACTGCCGGTACAGCGGAAGATGATCAGCATACTTGGCCACCAGCAGATCGGCGACCAGCGCCTCGGTTGGCAGGCCGCCGACGATCAGTCGGTTCGGTGCCGGGGCCTGCACGACCCCGTCGGTGCACGATCTGCAGGCATACTTCGGCCGCCGCGTCACGATCACGCGAAGCTTGGCCGGGATCTTGTCGAGGCGCTCGGAGACATCCTCGCCAATGACATGCAGTGCGCCACCGCAGCACGGGCACGTCTTGGCCGCCGGCTCGATGATGATCTCCTCGCGCGGCAGGTGTGGCGGAAGATGGCCGCGATTGGCGCGCCGACCCTCGATACCTTCGCGCTTGACGATCTCGCTTTTCTTCTCGGTTGTCGCGTCCTCTGCCCCGAACGCTGTCTCGACGTCCTCCAGCGCAAGGGCAATCTGGTCATCGCTGATGCGCTCGGACTTGCGTCCGAACTGGGCACGGCGCAATACATTGATGATGTGATCCAGCCGCTCGTTCTGCTGGGTGAGCCTGTCCACTTCGGCGGTGAGCACGGTATGCTCGTGCTCGAGCTGGTCGCGCTCGGTGGCAAGGTTGGCGTTCTTCGCATCGGCGGCCAGGATCAGAGCCTTGAGGCTCTCTACATCGTTGGGGAGTTCGTCGAGCGACAGCGCCATGGCGGCATTGTCGCTGATTTGCGAGGCCGCCGACCACGTCACAATCAGCCGAACATGTGGATCATTGCGTCGCTGTGGGCCGAGCGACACGGCGCGCGTGCACGCGCGACCAATCGAGCCCTTCGAGCAAAGCCGACAGCTGTGCCGGCGACACTCGCATCACGCCGTCCTCGATCCTGGGCCAGCGGAACTTGCTGCCCTCGAGCCGCTTGGCCAGCAGGCACACACCGGTGCCGTCCCAGAACAGCAGCTTCACGCGGTCCGTCCGCTTGGCACGGAACACGTAGATCACGCCAGAGAACGGATCGGCCTTGAGCTCTTCCTGCACCAGCGCCGCCAGGCCATCCATGCCTTTGCGGAAGTCGACAGGCCTGGTAGCGACCAGCACGCGCACGCTCGTCGGCGGCACGATCATGATGCCGCCTTCACGGCGCGCAGCACGGCTGTCAGCGTCCTGGCATCGAGAGCGCCGTGAATGCGCACCACCGCCGACCCCAGCGTGATCTCGATCGACAAGGTCTTGTCATGCCTCACGGTTGGTTTGGCGAGTTCAGTTGGCCGGGTCGCTGCGTCGTCGAGGATCGCCGGCGCAAACAGCGGTGCCGCGATCGCTCTGGCGGCCGCCGTCTCGGTACGCAATTTTGCCCGCCAGCCGAACAACTGCTGCGGGCTGATCCCGTGCCGGCGCGCCACCTCGGAGACGACGGCACCCTCCGCCAGGCTCTCGACAACGACCGCAAGCTTCTCATCCGGCGACCACTTTCGGCGCCGCTCGACGCCCGTGATCACTTCGATCCGCTGCAGCCGCGCCGGCTTGCTTTCGACCTTATG
>CADEFX010000402.1 GCA_902826715.1 uncultured Hyphomicrobiales bacterium
TGAACGATCGTCAAGGTGGGAAGCGCGTGGCGAGCGTCGTTCTTGCGGATGGCCGACTTTGGGCCGATGCCGTCGCTGTTGTGACAAAGATCGCCATCAATCGAGTCGCGTGGTGCCGCGCCAAGGATCGGCGTTCAAGAACGCCCTTCTTTGCGCAAAATGTCGCGTGCGAGTGCGATATCGCATAATCACCATTTGACCTATAAGTTCGCCAGCTAACAACTCTGTTGCCGGGAAAACCGTTGAGCACACCCATTTTGTCTGCACCTGCCGCGCCGCGCGATTGGCTGCGCATCTTGCGCGATTATCGCGAACCCAGCCACACACGCAGCACCTTTGAAATCGCGATCACGGCTGCCCTATTTGTCGCGTTCTGGTTCGGGTCCTGGTCTGCGCTCCAGTGGTCCTGGTGGTTCAGCCTGGCCGTCTCCATTCCAGCCGCCGGTTTTCTGGTTCGCCTTTTCATGATCCAGCATGACTGTGGCCATGGCACGCTCTTCCGCCAGCGGTGGCTCAATGATTGGGTCGGACGCAGCATCGGTGCCCTGACGCTCACGCCGTATGGCCACTGGCGTCACAGCCACAATGTCCACCACGCCAGTTCGGGCAACCTGGAGCGGCGTGGCATCGGCGACATTGGCACCTTGACCGTACGGGAGTATCGCGGGTGCACGCCCTTGCAGCGCCTCGGCTATCGTCTCTACCGCCATCCCGCCATCATGTTCGGCGTGGGCCCAGCCTATCTGTTCGTGCTCCAGCACCGGCTGCCGGTCGGCGCCATGGGCGCTGGCTGGCGGCCGTGGCTCAGCACCATGGGAACCAACATCGCCATCGCGGTGGTCATTGCCGCGATCGTATGGTTCGTTGGCTGGTGGCCCTTTCTCCTCGTGCACGTGCCGATCACCTTGCTGGCCGCCTCCATTGGCGTCTGGCTGTTCTATGTCCAGCATCAGTTTGAGGACACGTTCTGGGCCGAGGCGTCGAACTGGACCCTGCCGGAGGCCGCATTATACGGCAGCTCACACTATGACTTGCCGGGCGTGCTGCGCTGGTTCACGGCCAACATCGGCATCCATCATGTGCATCATCTGTGCAGCCGCATTCCCTACTACCGGCTGACCAGCGTTTTGCGGGCGCATCCTGAGCTGGCGACGGTGGGCCGGCTTACGCTGATGCAGAGCCTGCGCTGCGTGCCGCTCGTGCTTTGGGACGAGGAGCAGCGGCGATTGATCTCGTTCCGCGAGCTTGCCCGTCACGGCACCGCATCAGCTTGAGGGCAGCCATCTCCAGACTGCGAGGACTGCTGCGCCGAACAGCTTCCACGCCAGCACGGGCACGATCAAGGCGAGCAGCGTCATCCCGAAGATTCCCGTCGCCACGGCAACGGCGCGACCGGCATGGGAGCGGGTGCTGCGAAACGAGCGGTCGCCGAGAAGGAGGAACGGCACCGCCAGAGCGGCAAGCAGGCTCGCCAAGCCCACGCTCCAGTCGAACTCCATGACTTGCCTCGCTGGCCTCGGATCAGACGTGGGTGAGCCAACCTATCATGCATCACCGTCGCGTCGCGATGCCTTCCTGCGCGGCGCAGATGTGTGCGGCGGTCGCTGCCCGTACTCGCGCAGCCGGCCAGATGCACTTGCGGCTCTCGAAACCTGACGACGCTGCGCAGGATCCGTTCGACGAGTCTCGATCCCTTTGCGAGCGCGAGCGCCCGTGATCACTTCGATCCGCTGCAGCCGCGCCGGCTTGCTTTCGACCTTATG
>CADEFX010000403.1 GCA_902826715.1 uncultured Hyphomicrobiales bacterium
GCACCATGGATTCGAGCTTCATGGGCGGGCACGCCGTCGTCGACATCGAGAACCTGCGCGTGTCGGGCGATGATGTGCTGGGCGAGCTGGGCCAAGGCTTCCGCTACGCCCAAGTGCGCCTTGCCCCTGCGCGCCTGACGCATTGCATGCGCTGGCTCGGCTCCGCCATCCGCGCCCACGACATCGCCACCGACTACGCGCGCAAACGCCAGTCGTTTGGCAAGCCGCTCGGCGAGCACCAGGGCGTGAGCTTCATGCTGGCGGACAACGCCATGGACATTCACATGTGCCGCCTCATTATCTGGCACACCGCATGGCTGCTCGACCAGGGCCAACGTGCCTCGACCGAAAGCTCCATGGCCAAGGTCTTCTGCTCTGAGGCCATCTTCCGCATTGTCGATCGCTCGCTGCAGATTCTCGGCGGCATGGGGGTCACGTCCGACACGATGATCGAGCGCATCTTCCGCGACGTGCGCGCCTTCCGCATCTACGACGGCCCCTCCGAGGTCCACCGCCACGCCCTCGGCCGCCGCATCGTCGCCGGCGAGCGGAAACCAAAGGCTCACTGACGGAGGCGGCCGTGAGGGACGCGCATCTCTTCGGCGTGGCGCGCGAGAAACCCTACGCCGACCTCGTCCGCGACTTCCGCTGGGATATTCCGGAGACCTTCAATTTCGGCGTCGACGTGATCGATGCCTGGGCGGCCGAGCGCGACGGTCTCGCCCTCGTCTGGGAGAACGCCGCCGGCGCCGATGCCAGCTACCGCTTCTCCGACATCGCCCGCCTGTCGAACCAACTCGCGCAATCGCTCCGCCGCCTCGGGGTCGTCAAGGGCGACCGCGTCGTTGTCATGCTGCCACGCATTCCCGAGTGGCAGATCTCGCTCATCGCCTGCCTCAAGCTCGGTGCCATCATCATCCCCTGCATCGAGATGCTGACGCAGCGCGACATCGAATACCGCGTCAAGAATTCCGAGGCTAAGGCCGCCATCTGCCGCGCCGAGCAGATCGGCAAGTTCGCCGGCGTGCTCGATCAGGTCCCGATCCGCATCGCCATCGGCAGCGCGCCGGGCTGGCTCGACTGGCAGCAAGTGGTGGCAAGCGGCACCGGCAGCTTCTCGCCTGAAATCGTCGCGGCCGAAGACCCGGCCATCATGTACTACACGTCGGGCTCCACCGGGCACCCCAAGGGCGTGCTGCATGCCTCGCGCGGGCTCTATTCCTGGCGCATCGCCGCCTTCTATTGGCTAGATCTCACGCCTGAGGATCGCATCTGGTGTACGGCCGATACCGGCTGGAGCAAGGCTGGCACCAGCGTCATCTGGGGCCCCTGGAGCTGCGGCGCATGTGCCTTTATGTACGACGGCCCATACGTGCCATCCGAGCGCCTGCGCCTGCTAGCGAAGCATCGCGTCACCGTCTTCTGCGCCTCCGGCACCGAGCTCAACCGCCTCGCCAGCGAGGACATCTCCAAGCTCGACCTCTCCGCGCTCCGCCGCACCATCTCGGCCGGCGAAGCCGTCAGCCCCGTCATCGCCGAGCGATGGGAGAGGACCACGGGTTGCCAGGTATCGGAAGCCTATGGGCAGACCGAAGCCCTGATGATGGTGCTCAACTATCCCTCCGAGCCTCTGCGCTATGGCTCCATGGGCCGCCCGCAGCCGGGCCTCGACATTGCCATCGTCGACGATCAGGGCCGCCCCGTTCCCGACGGCGAGGAGGGGCACGTCGCGCTGAAGGCTCCGAGCCCGCAGCTCATGCTG
>CADEFX010000404.1 GCA_902826715.1 uncultured Hyphomicrobiales bacterium
TGCCAGCGTTGGCGAAACCAACGCAATTCTTCCGCTCATCGGCGCTCTCATGGAGGCGCGCCCCGATCTGCGGGTGCTGCTTACCACCGGCACCGTGACGTCGGCGCAACTGGCTGCGGGCCGGCTGCCGCCGGGTGCCGTTCATCAGTACGTCCCGCTCGACGCCGCCGAGTTCGTCGGCAAGTTCCTCGACCACTGGCGCCCGAGCCTCGCCGTGTTCACGGAGCAGGAGATCTGGCCCAATTTGCTCTTTGAAAGCGACTCCCGCGGAATTCCGCTCGCGCTTGTCAATGCGCGCATGTCGCAAGCCTCGTTCGAGCGATGGCAGAGGCGGCCGCGCGTGGCGAGCCAGCTCTTCTCGCGTTTCGATCTTGTGCTGGCGCAGAGCGATGTTCTGGCGCGGCAATTTTCCGAGCTTGGCGCGCCGCGAGCCTTTGCTGCTGGCAACCTCAAGATCGATGCGCCGCCGCCTCCGGTCAACGACGTGGAGTTGAGGCGGCTGGAGGCTGCGCTCGCCGGGCGGCCGGTTTTCGTGGCGGCCAGCACGCACGACGGAGAGGAGGCGATCATCGCCTCCGCCCATCGCATTCTGGCCGGCGCGCTGCCGGGTTTCATGACGATCCTGGCGCCGCGCCATCCTGAGCGCGGAACAGCCATCGCCGACATGTTCCAGGCGCAAGGCTTTGCTGTCGCGCGGCGCTCGCTGGGCCATCTCCCCACTGCCGACACCGACATTTACGTCGCCGACACGATCGGCGAACTCGGCACGCTTTACGCGCTGGCGCCTATCGCGTTCATCGGCGGTTCCCTGATCGAGAGGGGCGGGCAGAACCCGATCGAAGCGATCCGCCACGGCGCCGCCGTGCTGACCGGCCCGCACTGGTCGAACTTTGCCGATGCGTACGGCATCCTCATGGAGCGCGGCGGGGCCTGCGTGGTGACCTCCGCCGACGCGCTGGCAGCGACGGTGCTAGCCTTGCGCGCGGACCCCGTCCGGCTCGATGCGGTGCGCACGCATGCTGCCGAGGCGCTGACGTCGCTCTCGGGTGCACAGGAGCGAACGCTCGACGCCCTTCTGGCACTCATCCCAGCTGGCGCGGGCACGGGGTTGAAGCGTGCGTCTTGACGAGCCGGCGTGGTGGTACGGCGCCGACCACCGCCTGGCACAACGCCTTCTCCAGCCCATCGGCACGATTTGGGGTGCCATCGCCACGCGGTCGTATGCGAGGGCGACCGCCTATCGATGTCGCCTGCCGGTGGTCTGCATCGGTAATTTCACAACGGGCGGGACCGGCAAGACACCGCTCGCGGTCCAGGTGGCTGGAGAGTTGCAGAACCTGGGACGCAAGGTCGTTTTTCTGACCCGCGGGTATGGGGGCCGCCTTGCCGGGCCACACTGGGTCGACCAGGCTGCCGACAAAGCGGCCGACGTCGGCGACGAGCCGCTGCTGCTGGCGCGCCAGGCGCCGACGCTCGTTTCGCGCGATCGTGCGGCCGGTGCGAAAGCTATCGAGACCGGGCACCGTCCGGCCGATGTCATCGTCATGGACGACGGTCTGCAGAATCCATCGCTGACCAAGGACCTTTCACTGGCCGTGGTCGATGGAGGCCGCGGCATCGGCAACGGGCGTGTCATTCCAGCCGGTCCACTGCGCGCTCCTCTCGATTTCCAGTTCGGCCTGGCGGACGCCATCGTCGTCAATGAACCGCACGGGGGGGCTGCGGGGCGCGCGC
>CADEFX010000405.1 GCA_902826715.1 uncultured Hyphomicrobiales bacterium
CGCCGTCGTGCCTGGCAATCGCCACCTGGACCAAGCCGAGCGGGACAAGCGCTTCAGGCTGTACTACGAACCCTATCACCGGACCATCGATGGCGTCATTGCTCGATGCCTCGCTGTTGGCGTGCCCCCGGCCCTGCTGTCCATTCACAGCTTTACGGAATCGTGGAAGGGCACGCCGCGGCCCTGGCATGTCGGGGTGCTCTGGGACAAGGATGCGCGCCTTGCCAAGCCGCTGCTGTCCCATTTCGAGGCCGAAGACGCCTTGATCGTGGGCGATAATGAACCCTACAGCGGAGCGCTCGAAGGCGATTGCATGTGGCAGCATGGAACGATGCGCGGTCTGGCACATGCGATCATAGAGGTCCGCCAAGATCTGATCCGCGATGAGACGGGCCAAAAGGCCTGGGCCGGGCGCATTATCGAAATTGTTGAAAAACTGCGCGCGCGTGCCGATCTCCATCTCAACGTCATTCAGCGCGGGACCGGAGCAGCACCGGCAGTACCCTCGACGAAACCCGGAGGAGAGGCCATGAGCAAACTCGATGCCCAGACCGAAACCGAACTGCAGGCCGCCGCCTTCCGCCGGCTTGTCGAGCACCTTGGCCAGCGGACAGACGTTCAGAACATCGACTTGATGAATCTGGCCGGGTTCTGCCGCAACTGTCTCGCCAATTGGTATCAGGAGGCGGCCAATGCCCAGGGGCACTCGCTGACGAAGGACGAGGCTCGCGAGACGATTTATGGGATGCCCTATAAGGAATGGCAGGCCAAACACCAAAAAGAGGCGAGCCCGGAGCAGACAGCTGCGTTTGCCAAGGCATCGAAGGCAAACGAGCACTGAGCTGTTGGCGTTTAGGTGCCGAGGATCTGAGGTAAGTCCCTGAGCGTCCGCACCTGATGCTGCGGCTTCCCCCCGGGCACCATGCGCCGCGCATCATGAATGCCGCCGTCGCGCACCACCTGCACGGTGATCCAGCCGAGCGCATTGGGCGCGACGAAATCCTTCGCCGGATTGTCTCCGACGTAGACGAAACGGTAGCCCGGCTCCGGCAGAATAGACGCCATCACTTCGAAGCTGCGCGCGTGCGGCTTGGCGAAGACGCGCCCCTCGCCCAGCGCATCAGTGTAAAGGATGTGCCGGACATGGGACTCAAGCGCCAGCGCACGCACCTTCTTCACCTGCATGGCGTGCGTGCCATCCGTGATGAGGCCGAGCGGACCCTGGCGCCCATAGTGCTGCAAGGCCCATTCGGCATCCGGAAAGAGCTGGAGCACAGCCTCCGCGTTGCGATATGCGGCGACGAGCGCCGCCGCATGTTCCGGCGTGTGGGCGCCGGGCAGCCGCTCCTCCAGCACCATGCCGAAAAGCCGGCCGAGATGCCCGGCATCCAGAAGCCGCGTCATATCGGCATCAAGACCGTCGACATCGAGCGCGGACTTGGCCCAATGAGCGGCCGCCCGAAAGCCGCACAACGCGAATTCCCGCTCCGGATAGAGCGTGTCATCGAGGTCGAAAATGATGCGCAGCTTGGCCATGACGCCCAGCCCCTTACGCGCGGACGATGCGGTGAAGATGCCAGACGGCAAGCGAGAACACCATTGCCGCTCCCGCCTGATGGGCAAGCCCCAGGGACAGCGGCACCTGCGCCAGCAACGTCCATATGCCAAGCGCGATCTGCACGAATACCCCGAGCCCGAGCATCCCGGCGGAGAGGCGGA
>CADEFX010000406.1 GCA_902826715.1 uncultured Hyphomicrobiales bacterium
GGCTGTAGGCAGTACTGCTGCGATCGAGGCCCGCCACGTCACGAAACCAGGGGCCGACCCAGAGCGGCTGGATGGCTATATGCGAGCCGGCGGTGAGTGCAAGCAGAGGCGCCATCGCGAGGAAGACGCGATCGCGGTAGATGTTGCCGACTTCACCAGCCTCGTGGCGCAGGCTCGACATGGATGGTTGCATCGCGCGTTCGGGTACGGCGACGAAGATCAGGGCAGCAACGGCGAGCGTGGTTACGGCAAGGCCCACGAACGCCCAGCGCCAGCCTAAGCTTTGGACAGCTATCTCCATCGGTGCCGTGGCGATCAGTAAGCCCAGCGCGCCTGTGGACATGACCCAGGCATTCGCGAGTGCGCGCCGCGGCTCGGGCACCCAGATCACGACGGCCTTGAAGCCGCTCATCAGGCCGCCGGCGAAACCAAGACCGATGATCGCGCGGGCGATGGTCAGCACAACGATGCTCTCCGCCATTGCGAAGATGAGGGCACCGATGCCGCCAATGGCTACGAGCGTCGCTTGCACGCGGCGCGGTCCGTAACGGTCAAGCAGGATGCCGAGCGGAAGCTGGAACATCGAGAAGGCAAACAGATAGGCGGCCGTCAGCAGCCCGAGCTCGCCCGCGCTCAACCCAATGTCGCGCACGAGATCGGGGGCGATGACCGCGTTCACGGCGCGATACAGGTACGAGAAGAAAAAGCCGAGGCTGAAGGGGACCAGTGCGATCAGCAGCAGGCGGAGACCGGGCTGCGCCTCGGCCTCCTGCCCCTCGGTGTCCCCGCGCGACCGGACGCGTGTCAAACGACACCGCTTTCTTTGAGCCGCCGCAGGTCCTCGGCACTGACGCCGCACAACTCGGAAAGCAAGGCGCCGGTCTGCTCGCCGAGCTTGGGCGGGTTGGTGACCTGGACGGGCGAGTCCGACAGCTTGATCGGGCAGCCGACGGTGCGATAGGTCTTGCCGCTGACGGGCTCGCGGACATCGACGATCATGTCGCGCGCCTTGAGGTGGGGGTCGTCAAGGACCTCACTGGTGTCCTGGCAGGCGCCGCAGGGCACGCCGGCATCGCCTAGGATACGCATGACCTCGTGCTTGCCATGCTGGCGCGTCCAGGTGCTGACGATGGCATCGAGCGCGAGACGGTTCTCCCAGCGTCCCTCCAGAGTCTTGAAGCGCGGATCGTCGGCAAGATTGGGCACGTCCATGACTTTGAGCATGGCCGGCCACATCTGCGGCTGGGCAAAAATATAGACGTAGTCGTTGGGGCCGCCGGGTGCGCAAGGGTAGGTGGTGCCGGGGACGTTTCGGCCGAGCTGGTTGCCGGTGCGGGGCAGCACGTCACCATGGCGCTGGCGATCGCGCAGACTGACGCGGATGATATTGACCACGGAATCCTGCATCGACACCTCGACGTGCTGTCCGCGTCCCGACGCATGGCGCTGCTGCAGTGCGGCCAGGATGCCGATGGCCATGTGCATGCCGGTGCCGGAGTCGCCAATTGCCGGCATCACGTAGGTCGGGGGATTGTCAGGGAAACCGGTTGTGGTCATGGCGCCGCCCATTGCCTGGGCAATCGGCTCGAAGCTCTTGAAGCCGCTGTAGGGCCCGTAGGTGCCAAAGCCCTTTATCGTTGCGTAGATCAAAC
>CADEFX010000407.1 GCA_902826715.1 uncultured Hyphomicrobiales bacterium
ACGCAGGGATTTCCGTGCCGAAAATTCTGTGGAGCGCCACAATCACGTTTACGCCTGACTGTCCGTTGGGCAGGCTGTAGTCCGCGATGATCAGATCGGGACTACGCCCCGTCCAGATAGACGCGTCGGCGACCGCCGCGGCCGCGGACGCAAACGTCGTCACGCGACACCCCCAGCCTTCAAGCAATCCGCTCATCCCTTCCAGCACCAGCGCATCGTCGTCGACGACGAGGACGACTGGATTCGTCGACGCGCCGGCTATGGTGATGGCCGCCCCGACCGACGGCGTGAGGTTTGCAGTCTGCACCGCAACGAGCGGCAGCGTCACACGGAAGCACGAGCCTTTGCCGAGCGTCGAGTCGAACACGATCGGCAATACAAGAAGCTCGCACAGCCGCTGCACGATCGAAAGGCCGAGACCGAGCCCTGGATGGTCCTTGCCGTCGGAGGCTCCGAGCCGCACGAACTCGCCGAAGATGTTCTGCCGTTGATCCGCGGGGATGCCGGGTCCGGTATCCCAAACTTCAACGTCCAGCGCGCCGGCACGGCGGCGGCAACCAACGAGTACGCGGCCACGCACCGTGTAGCGGACCGCATTCGCAACAATGTTAAGCAGGACGCGCTCGAGCAGAAGCGGGTCCGTGTTCACCCAGGCACTGCTCGACACGATCTGAAGTGACAGGCCCTTTGCCGTAGCCGCACCCGCAAAGGTTGCTCTTAGCCGCTTGAGTATCCTGCAGATTGGAAAATCCACCGGACTCGTGGCCAGCACGCCCGCATCCAGCTTCGATATGTCGAGCAGCGCATCAAATAGCTCGTTGAGCGCCGTCAATGACGTCTCCACTCGCCCGATCACAAGATCGCGGTCGGCGGCTTTGAGGCGGTTTCGCAACTGCCCAACGAACAGGCCCAAGGCGTGCAGGGGTTGGCGCAAATCGTGGCTGGCGACGGCAAGAAAGCGAGATTTCGCAAGATTGGCGAGTTCGAGCTGATGGGTACGCTCCGCCACTTTGCGCTCGAGTGTGTCATAGGACTCTTCGAGCTGCGCGGCCATGGAGTTGAACTGATCGCCTAGAGCCTCCAGGTCGTCACCGGTCTTGATGGAGATGCGCTGGCTAAGTTCGCCACGGCCGATGCTCTCTGCGCCGACCCGGAGGGCTTCGATCGGTGCGATCATGCGGCGAGCCACGCCAAGACCAGCCAGGATGGTTCCTAGCAGGACAACGGCGAGCAGCGCGCCAGCACGCTGGATCCAGGCGTAAATCGGCGCGTAAGCTTCTACGACCGGCAACTCGACAAAGACAAGCCAACCGACTGGCCCCACCACCGCGTGAGCGGCAAGGACACGTTCGCCCAAAATGCCATCGAAAGACGTCGGCCTCTCCTGTGACGCAGCGCCATTCGAGCGCGCGGTACGCACCTGTGCCAGATGCGATAGATCTGAATTGCTCAACACGAGGCTGATATCTGGGTGCGCGATGAGAAGGCCATCGTCGCCTATGACGTAGGCGTAGCCCCGCTCACCGACCTTGATCTGCGAAACGACATCCCAGATGAACTTGAGGTTGACTTCGGCAATGCTCACACCAGCGTCGCGTCGCGCTCCGGCAACTGCGACGGTCATGTAGGGTTCGGATTGTGCG
>CADEFX010000408.1 GCA_902826715.1 uncultured Hyphomicrobiales bacterium
CGGTCATGCGGGTCGTGTTCTGGGGTGCAGTAGCACTCGGGCTCACCGCCGGGATCGGCGCCATCTTCGGAACGGTCGCCTGACACCGGCAGGCGCCAACCTGGCGCCCGTCAGCTTGCAAGAAAGGATCGGTCGCTTGCCTCGGGCGGCGTCCGACAGCTGCCGAATTGCTGGTTCATCATCACGGGAGCGTTGATGGTTCGGGCGTTCCCGCGCATCTCGGCGCGCGACCTGCAGCTGGCCCTGGCCATCATCGGCCTCGGCAGCGGTCTCGTCGTTATGGCGCTGGGCGCCACGGCCTGGCCGGCGCGGCTCTGGATTGCAGGCACGCTGCCGGTGCTGATGGGTCTCTTGTGGGAAATCGTCACCAGCCTGCGCCGCGGCGAGATCGGCCTCGATATCGTCGCAGCCTTGTCGATGACCGCAGCGCTCGCCTTCGGCGAGCATCTTGCCGCAGCGGTGGTGGCCCTCATGTATGCGAGCGGCCAGTATCTCGAGAGCTTCGCCGAAGCGCGTGCGCAGCGCGAGATGACCGCCCTCCTGGCGCGTGCTCCGCAGAGCGCCTTGCGCCATCGAAATGGCGGCCTCGAGCAGGTGGCGCTCGATGTCATCCTACCGGGCGACCTGCTGATGATCCGGCGCGGCGACGTGGCACCCGTGGACGGCGTGGTGGCCTCAGGCGTGGCGCTGCTCGACCAATCGACCCTTACGGGTGAGCCATTGCCGGTCAAGCGCGGGGTGGGTACGACGGTCTTGAGCGGCTCGGTCAATGTCGGCGACGCCTTCGACCTCACCGCCGAGCGGCGCGCCGTCGACAGCGCGCTCGCCGCCATCGTTCGGATGGTCGAAGGTGCGCGGCGTGCGCGCGCACCGATGGCCCGGCTGGCCGACCGCTTTGCCTTGCTGTTCCTCGGCGTCACGGTGGCGCTCGCGAGCGCGACCTGGGTGCTGACCAGCGATCCGACCCGCGCGGTGGCGGTCCTGGTGGTGGCCACCCCCTGCCCCTTGATCCTAGCGGTCCCAGTGGCCCTGGTCGCCGGCATGTCGCGCGCCGCCGGGCGCGGTATCCTGGTGAAGGGTGGCAAGGCGCTGGAAACGCTCGCCCGCATCCGCGTCCTCGTGCTCGACAAGACCGGGACGTTGACGAGCGGCCGCGCCAGGCTCGTCGAAATCCGTGCGACCTCGGCAGTGTCAGCAAGCGAGCTTCTCCGGCTCGCCGCCTCCCTGGATCAGGCGTCGAAGCACGTCGTTGCCGAGGCGCTGGTGGCGGAAGCCGAAGCCCGTGGGGTGAGGCTGTCGATCCCGTCCGCGGTGGTCGAGACACCTGGCGAAGGGGTTGAGGGCATCGTGGACGGGCGACGTCTGGTCGTCGGCGGTCGGGCGTTCGTCCGCGCCAGCCTCAGCTCCCCGTCTGGCGCCAAGATCGCGCGCGAGCCAGGCGAGGTGGCCGTGGCCGTGGCCGTCGACGGGCAGCCGGCCGGCGAGCTGATCCTGGCCGACGCGCTCCGCAAGGGCGTGGCGCCCCTGCTGGCAGCGCTGCGCCATGCCGGGATCGAGCGCATCGTGCTCGCTACCGGTGACCGACACGACATCGCACACTCGGTCGCCGCAGGCCTTGGCCTGGACGCCA
>CADEFX010000409.1 GCA_902826715.1 uncultured Hyphomicrobiales bacterium
TGCGCTGCCGGACGCTCCGGCGGCGTGTCGAGCTCAGCTTTGCGTCCTGGAACTGTTGCTCCCAAGGTATCCGCAGATCGCTCTGGCGCGGCAGTCTTCGTCTCCTCTGCCCGAGCGGCGGCGGTGCTGGTTACCTTCGCGTCGGCCGCTTGCGTCGTCTGAGCCGCCGCCTTGCCCAGGATCGACGCGCCTCCGGTGCCGGCAGTCTTGGCGGCGCCATTGCGCGCTCCCGCGCCCGGCGACTGGCCCGCACCGCCGGCCATGTCGAGCACGTCGTCCATCGCCAGCGCCTCCGGCACCGGGCTTCGCTTCGCGGCCACATCCAATCGCGGCGACGTTTTCGCAGCGTGATGATTGACGGGGTCAGGCCGTGTTCCGATAGGCTCCTCAGCGATGATCTTGCGGATCGACGCGAGGATCTCCTCCATGCTCGGTTCAACCGGCTTGTTTGTCATGGACATGTAAGTGCCTGCACCCTCCCGGTCTGAGGTGGCTCTACTCTCGCCGGACTGCCAAGTGGCAGTTGAGCCGTCCTACTATGACCGCTGTGCCGCATCAACCGCGCCATCGCGGCGATCCTCAGCAAACCGCCAAAACCTGGCACCCCGAGAGAACGGCATTAGAGGGGCACAAAGGCAGAGTCATGGCAACGCAGAGGTCGCCGGCGCTACTTCTTCGGCTCGGGCGTCACCTGGGTCGGCCAGAAGTCGTGCTTTTCGCGGGTGCCGTCCGGTCGCGTGATGCTGATGCCGAACCACTTCCGCCGCACCTCGTTGTAGTGCACCTCAGGATCGTAGACTTCAGCCGTCACCGAGATATCCGACGCGCTGAGGCGGCCCACCGCCGACAGCACGTTATAGGAGGCAACAACCACGTTGCGGCGCGTCGTTGCCAACTGAACCTCGCCGTTCAGAAGCTCCTGCTCGGCGTTCAGCACGTCGAGCAGCGTACGCTGGCCAACCCGCTCTTCCTCGCGAACACCCGTGAGGGCCGTTCTGCTGGCGGCAACCTGGACCTGATCACTCTCGAGCTGCGCCCGAGCGGCCACGAGCTGCGACCACGCTGACACGACGAGCGCCTGATTTTCCGTGCGCGCCTGCTCAACTTCCTGAAGCCTGCTCACGTGCGTATGCTTGGCCTGCCGGACACGGGCCCGTACCTCGCCACCTTCGTACAGGGGCACGATTACCCGGCCGGTCACAGTTGCGGCCTCAGCCTCTTCCGTCAGGCGCGAGGGATCATAGCGCTTGGTGTAATCACCTTCGAGCTGCACGGTCGGAAGCAGCTCACCCCAGATGAGATCGACCGTGAAGCGCGCGGCCTGCTCCAGATAGAGCGACGAAACGACCGTCGGGCTTTCCTTGCTGCCGATGCTGATCGCGTCGTTGACCGAGGACGGGAGCCGCTGACTGTTGGCCCGCGCCTCTTCCAGATTGCTCGGCGGATGTCCGATGACACGTTCGTATGTCGCGCGGCTGGTCTTGAGATTGGCGCGGGCGAGATCGAGCGCCGACACCGATGCAGCGCGCCGGGCTTCCGCCTGCGCCACGTCGGTGCGCGTCACCTCACCCACCGCGAACCTGTCTTGCGAGGCTTTCAATTCCCGCGTCAGCACGC
>CADEFX010000410.1 GCA_902826715.1 uncultured Hyphomicrobiales bacterium
AGCCGACCAGAAAAACCCGGTCACCCTCCTCGAGCGCCGCGGCCACGGCGAGAAAAAACGGACGCAGCTCCCGACGCAGGCCGACGATCCGGCGTAGTGCGTCCAGATCCACTGCGCGCAAGGCGTGGAGGCCGCGGGTTACATCCTCTTTCGCCCAATCGGACAGTTTTCCGGTCTTGGGATGCGGCGACTCGGTCGGCAAGTCGCCAAGCTGGAACTTTTCCCTTTGCGCTAAAAATTCGTCCGCCGGGTTCATGGGGATGACTTTTGCAGCCTAGCGGAGGAATTGAACGTTGCGAACAGCCTGCCGGAGATGGGTGTCAATTCTTCACAAGGCCAGTTCCTCCTCAAGCCAAGAGATAAAGTCAATGGTTTGTTTGGCGTATCGGGCATCTTCCGTCACATGGAGTGAGATGTCTTGCGGTGCGGAAAAAGAGAAATCACCAGCCGGCACCAGGCTTCCGTCCTTTAGCGGCTTATCGATGCTCCGGCACCAGCCGAGCACGAGACCATGACCTTCTATGGCCGCTTCGACCGCGCTCAAATATGTATTGAATGTGAGGTGCCCCTGCCGTTGCACTTTGTGGACGACACCGAAGCTGATGAAGAACGCTCCCCAATCCGTCCAATCCCGCTCCGGTTGCTCCAAATGGATGAGCTTGGCGTGGGCGAGGTCAGCGACCGTGACGCCGTTGGGCAAGGTCTTGCGGAAGGCTGGGCTGCAGACGGGAATGATGTCGTCTCCGCACAGCGGCCGAAGCCGGTATCCGCGGGAGGATGGGCCGCCATATTGGATCGCCACGTGAAATGTCTCGGGCTCGTGATGGGCGGACCGATTTGATGTAAGGAGCTTAACGTCGAGAGCCGGATAGCGCGATTGAAACCGGTTCAGCCGCGGCATGAGCCAGTGGGCGGCGAAGCACATTTCGGTAAACACGATCAGTCTTTGCGTTGCTGCTGCACCGGCGCGCATCTCCTCGCTGGCATCGGCGATCTGGCGTATGGCAACTCCGACGGTGCGTGCGAACCGCTCGCCCGTTCGTGTCAGTGTCACGTCATGGCGTCTTCTGACGAACAAAGGGGTATGCAGGTCATCCTCCAACTGTCGGATCTGCTGGCTGACGGCGGATTGGCTGAGATGGAGTTCAGCTGCGGCTCGCGTGAAGCTGCCCAGCCGGCCGACGGTGTCGAAGGCCAGCAAGGTGCCGAGCGGGGGAAGGGTGCGGCGGAGCGTAGGCATAAGACTTGCTTATTTCTACTTCAGGAATCGGCGATTGTCATGCGGATTGCAAAACTGTCCTATCACCGGAATTGATTTTAATGGAGTTGCAGCCATGGCCAAGTCGCCGATCACCGTAACCCCCCTGACAACCGCGATTGGGGCCGAGATAATGGGCGTCGATCTCGATGCGCCTCTCGATACCGCGACACAGGACGCGATCTACCAGGCGCTGATGAATCATCTTGTCATCTTCTTCCGAGACCAGAAGATTACACCCGCCAGTCACCTGACCTTCGCGCAAAGTTTCGGCGATCTCGATGCCCCGCACCCCATC
>CADEFX010000411.1 GCA_902826715.1 uncultured Hyphomicrobiales bacterium
CGAGAGCCAACGCGGCCAAATTGATGAAGCGGATGGTCGTGCGCATGGCGGGCTCCGGCAGAAGGTCGACCAGATGAGCCGCTAGCCTACACCCGCCTGCGCTCGACTTCAGTAGCCTTCCTTGAGCAGTGGGAATGCGCTGTGCATGCCGAGTCGCGGCAGCAGTCCGGAAGCCTGCGCAATGTAGCTCTGGTCCAGCTCCGCATAGGAATTGACCCCGAGAAGGCCGAGCGTTCTGCACACCTCATCCTCGAGCAGCTCCAGCATGCGCACACAGCCGGCCTCGCCGCCGGCCGCCAGCGCTAGTCCCTGCAGCTTGCCGATGGCGACGGCGTTGGCCCCGAGCGCCATCGCCTTGACGATATCAGTCCCGCGGAAGAACCCGCCGTCGACGAACACCTGCGCCTTGCCGCGCACGGCATCGACCACTTCCGGAAGCACCTCGATGCAGCCCTTGCCGTGGTCGAGCTGGCGTCCGCCGTGGTTGGAGATGTAGACCACGTCCACGCCGTGCTCGACGGCGATGATTGCATCTTCCGCCGTGGCGATGCCCTTGAGGATCAGCGGCACCTTGATGTTCTTGCGGATGCGTTTGATGTCCGCCCACGAGAAGCGCGCCTGGAACGGATCGGCCGTCGTCGATTGCGCCTGCCGTGCCGATGGCTTGTAGCGCTTGGCGATATCGCGCTCACGCCGCCCGTAGTAGTCGAGGTCCACCGTCAGGCAGATGGCAGCATATTTGTGCTCGACCGCCTTGGCGATCATGCCGTCGACCCAGGCTGCATCCCCGCGCACGTAAAGCTGGAACAGCTTCGGATAGTCTGCGGCCGCTGCGACCTCTTCCAATCCCGGCTTGCACACCGAGCTCAGCATGTGCAGCGCGCCGAACGAGGCCGCGGCCCGCGCCGGTGCCAGTCCGCCGGTCGCAACGATATCCTGCAATGAGCCGATAGGCGCCAGGATCAAGGGCAGCCGCACATCGTGGCCGAGCACCTTCGAACGCGCGCTCGCCTTCTCCACGTTGCGCAGCACGCGCGGCCGAAACACGATCTGATCGATGGCCATGCGGTTGCGCTCGAGCGTTGCCTCGGTCTCGCCGCCGCCCATGAGATAGTCCCAGGTCTCGTTGGAGATGTTGGCCTTCGCGGGGCCGTAGAACTCGTGCAGGACTTCGAAGGTGTCCTTCGTCATGTCTCACTTACCTTTTCTTGTTGCCGTTGTGCCTTTACCCGCGGCCTGCCTTGACCTTGAGCTCGATCGCATCCCAGATCAGCGCTGCGATATCGGGCCCGCCGAAATCCTTGATTTGGCGGATGCCCGTCGGTGAGGTGACGTTGATCTCCGTCAGGTATGGACCGATCACGTCGATGCCTGTGAACAACAGGCCGCGCCGCTTCAACTCCGGCCCTAGGCGCGCGCAGATCTCCAGGTCGCGCGGCGTCAGATCGGTCGCAATCGCTTGCCCGCCCACGTGCATGTTGGAGCGTGTCTCGTCTGCCGCCGGTACGCGGTTGATCGAGCCCACCACCTCGCCATCGACCAGAATGA
>CADEFX010000412.1 GCA_902826715.1 uncultured Hyphomicrobiales bacterium
CCCCGCTTAACTGTAGCTCAGCGGTAGAGATGTGCTTGGAAAGGTTTCAAGGTGGCACTAGGAGAGTAGTATTCTGTGATGGCAATAAAAGTAAACGGTACAATCAAGACTTAGGGATGGCGATAACTATGACAAATTTAGATAAGCTTAAGCAAGCCTTCGCTGAAGGATTGGGGATAGAACGAACTTCAGTCTCTGAAGAGCTTCAGTACAGTAGCTCAGCATGGGACTCCATCGGCCATATGGCGGTAATTGCGGCGATCGAGAGAGCTTTTGATATTATGCTAGATACAGATGATGTTATTGGTATGAGCAGTTTCTTAAAAGCAAAGGAAACTGTGGCAAGACATGGAATCACTTTTGACTCTGAACGGTAAGGTCGCGTTGGTTACTGGTTCTACACGCGGGATCGGTTGGGCTTGTGCGAACGTACTTGCGCAGCATGGCGCTACTGTCTTGTTGAACGGACGAACGAACGCCGACCTGCTCCATGCACGAGTTGAAGAGATTAAGTCGAAATACAGCATAGAAGCTGAGGGGTTACCATTCGATGTTGGGTCTCCTGATGCTGTAAAGGAGTCCTACGGCCAGATTTTCAAGATGTTCAAGCGACTAGACATATTAGTTAACAACGCCGGCATCTTAGATGATAACCTACTTGGTATGGTCTCTCCCCAGAATATAGCTCAGACCTTCAGGGTGAATGTTGAGGGTGTCATCCTCAACATGCAATATGCGTCCCGCCTCATGGCTCGCAACAGAAGCGGATCGATCGTCAACTTAAGCTCGATCATTGGACGTGTGGGGAATACGGGTCAAGTTGTGTATGGCAGCAGCAAGGCTGCGGTTATCGGTATGACGCTGTCGGCGGCGAAGGAACTGGCCCCGGCGAACATCAGAGTGAACGCAGTCGCACCCGGCTTTATCGATACGGATATGACGCGGCAGTTGCCCTCTGATAAGTATCAAGAGCGATTCGCCAGCATTCGGATGAAACGGATTGGTACGCCGCAGGATGTCGCCAAAGCCGTGTTGTTCTTGGCCTCCGACCTGTCCACTTATATCACGGGGCAGATTCTCGGTGTGGATGGCGGGATGATTATCTGATGTTCTGGGACCTCGATCATAGGGCAGATCGCTCGCGGCGTTTATATGATGCCTCGACCGACTCCGAGCTGACCTATCAAGATCTCTTTGACCTCGTCACCCGATGGGAAAACGTCCTGCGATCCGAGCGCCGTCAGCTCGTTGCCTTGTTTTGTGACAATTCCTTGGCCAGTATTGCCGCGTATCTCGCAGCCATCCGATCCGGGCAGACGGTCATATTGTTTAATGCGGCTACTGACCCGTCGTTGCGACACCGCCTCTTCGAAATCTACTGGCCTGAGATCATCATCGGTGTTGGAGAGCCGTCTGAAATTCCGAAAGGGTACAGCGTCTGTTCAGGGCCGTCAGCGAGTGTTACCGTTGCCCGTGCTGATGAGCCGGCATGCCAACCCATCGCTCCAGAAACCGCAGTGTTACTGTCGACATCGGGAA